>DJSG01000032.1 GCA_002440265.1 Bacteroidales bacterium UBA6340
CCCATGTCGCCACAGCCACCATCCCGCATGCCTGCCAATCGCCCCCGAACAGCCCGCAGAATGCGGCATTGGCAAAGCCTACCAACACCAGCACCGCCCAATCGTTCATGCGTGGTGCAGTTGTTATCGCCTTGTATCGCCGCCATAGTTCGTCCAGTCCGAGGTGCTCGTCATAAGCCTGCCAACTCAGCGCACTGAGGTCGGTGTTCAGGCGGAAACTGACAGGGCGGGGGTGAAGGGTCGTAACCTTGTCATACACGTGCTGCCCGTCGCGCGTGGCGAGGGTGAGGTTCAGCGTCTTGTGCAGAATGGTCATCTCCACATTCACGTCCAACGCCGAGGCTATACGGCAAGTGTTGCGCACCACGCGCGTGGTGTGCACACCAGATGCCTGCAGGCAACAAGCGTACTCGGACAAGAAGTGCGAGTACTGCTTCAGTTGCTCGTGAATACCCTCTTCTTCACTCATCGCAAATCGCCCGCTTTGGCGTAGTAGCGGCGTGCCGCCTCTTCCTGACGCGGCTCCGAGAAGTTGCTTATGCGCTTCAGGTAACCGATGATACGGGTCAGATAATCAATGTTTTTGCTGCCGCACTCGGGGCACTTGTGCAGGTAGCGTTTGTCGATATGCCCGCAGTCGTTGCACACCGTGTTCGGGATGTTGAACGTGAAATAGTTGCACCCTTCCTTGGCTGCCACGCGCAGCAGATTGCGGTATTGTGCCTGCGACAGGTGCTCCTCAAGGTTGCAATGCAACGCCGAACCGCCCGTCAGGTGCTCCACGTACTTGCGACCGTGCAGACGGAACTTGTCCAACACATTCAGGCTGCTGTCCTCCACGATGTAGAAGTAACTGTTATAGCAGTCGCGCGGCACCTGATAGCCGTCCTCGCGGTCCCATTTCGCGTGCTTGACGCCCACATTCTCGGCGGGTATCATCTCGCAGTTGAACATCACATCTTTGGTGCGGTACTCCTTGTTCTTGCGCTCGATGATGCCCAGCACGTCCTGCACGAACTTCGTATATTCCTCATTATCATTGATTTTGATACCAAGGAACTCCGCAGCCTCCACCAATCCGTTCACGCCTATGGTCAGATACTGGCGCGCTATATTGATGAATCCTGCGTCAAACAGCGGCAGCATACCCTGCTCTTGCAGGCGTTTCAGGTTCTCGTTGTACGCGAGTTGCACCTTGTGCATCAAGTCCACAACCTCCTCTATATAAGTGAGATACGACATCCCTTGGCGCACCGCATACTGCACCGTCCTGTTGAGGTTGATGGTCAGCACGCTCTTCGACCCCGTGCTCACGCCGCCGGCGCCGAGGGTGTAACTGAACCCGTTGTCCGTTATCTCGTTGCGCAGACGGCAGCATGATGCCAGCGAGTCCGCATTGTCGCTCAGATAGGTGAAGAACGAGTGCCCTTCGGCGTACATCTCCGCCGTGAAATCAGCGTACTCTTTGTCCTTCACGTCGCCGTTCTCGCTCAGCAGTGCCATCGTCTCCACGGGGAAGGTCAGCACGCTGCGCAGACGCTCGGCGTTGAACCACTTCATAAACCGCTTCTGCAACCAGTTCAGCGAGTCCCAATCGGGCTTTGAACCGTCCGGGAACATGAAGTTGCCGAAAATACTGTCAAAATAGTAGTGGTCGTAGTAACTGATATTCCAGAACACCGATTGGAAGTTACGCGCACCCGTTGGCTGGTTGATGGAGTACACCACCTGCTCGAAGCAATCCGTAATCACCTTGTCTATAGTGCGTTGGCGTTTGCTCAGGTCCACCACTTGGTCGGGGTGTTTGTAGTAGTCCTGCCCGTATTCCAGACCTATAAAATAGTTCATATACATCAGGAACTCCGGCGTAGCGCATGCGCCGCTCAGCATTGACGACACCATGAACACCATATTTATAAAGCCCCCGCAGAACGATTTCAGGTTGGTCGGAGGGGTGGCATTGCCGCCGATGGCTTTCGTACCCTCCAGCAGCCACGGGTACATCGTGATACTGGCGCAGTAGTTGGCGAGGCTGGTCTCGTCGTTCTTGTAGATGAAGTGCTGCTTGAGCAACGCCATGTACTTGTCTGCCAACTCTTTGCCGAACATCTTCTCGATGCGCTCCGTCAGCATACGGCGGTTCAGACGGATGTAGTTCGACTTGGGCAACTCGCCGATAAGCGTGGCGATGTTTTTTTTCTCCACGTTGGCGTTGGCGTCGTACTTGCTGCCCGTAGCGGCGTTGCTGGCGTTGCAGTAGTTCATCAGGAAGTCCAACTTGTCCATTGTCTCGCGGTCTTTCGTGTGGCGGTAGCGGTAAATCATGTAGTTTTTTGCCACTTTGAAATACCCTTCCGCCATCAGAGCCACTTCCACTTGGTTTTGGATTTCCTCCACGCTGATGCCGTCATGAATGCGCAACCTCGAGATGATAGCCGCCATAGTCTCCTCGGTCGCGAACGTCCCCGATGCGATAAACGCCTTGTTGATAGCGTTCTTAATCTTGTCAACGGTAAACACCTCCGCCTTACCGTCACGTTTGATAATCCTTGTCTCCATTATATTGTATCCCTATTTTATTATATCTTTAATTACATATTCTAATCCTCTTCACACTCTACTCTGTATCCCTCTCCATACAAGGAGCAGGGGGAGTCTCTCCTAAAAACCCCGTGTACATCGGTATTTTAGCGCATTTGGGGCATATTTCCCCACTGAAAAACGCACAAAGTTACGAAAACTTTCCGACAGGCACAAATGGAAAATGCTGTTTTTTTACCCCAATTTTCGCAATACAATTGCACCACAATACATTACAAAAAACGGTATAGTTTTGCATCGTAAATTTGCAAATCGCGCATAGAATTATTTGCACGTGTGCAAATAATTCCTTACTTTTGCACCCGTGAAGTCACAGTTGGCTTCATGGTATTACATAAAAGGCGTTTATTGCGCTTCGTTCTGATGTTCAGAAATCTCGCAAATTTCATACATCTTCAGGACTTAGCAACGATAGATGTCCTCGGAATATGAGTATATTCTGTCATGGGAGACGATGCGGTTCGCGTCGTTTGAGTGTATGTATATGAGAGTTGTCTATTCGCATTACTACACATTTGATAGGTATATATGTGCCTGTCATTTTTCCCTCTGATGTGGCACATTCTCTCGTATTGGCGTGGGCTTCGCGTTGTCTGTTCTAAGATGTAGGGCAATGCGAGAGCCTCTGAACGTGGAACGATGACAATCGGACTCCACGCTTTTTTGTATACTTATCGTTGAATATCTGTCAAATACGTGTAGCGGAGTTCATACACGCAAAACTAAAGAATTATGAACGAACAAGTTCAAGAAAAAATTCAAGAGTTCGTTGGTAGTCTGCCCGCTTATGCCAAAGCGGTAATACACACCAACGATTGTTCGCGATTGTACAATGTGGCAATCGCAGTATGGAACACAGGCGAAAGCATTTCTGATGCCAAAGCCGCAGTACAGGACGCAATTATGGTTGATAGTCGTTTATCTGGCACTCAGAAGAAAGCGATTATAGACGATTGCAACAGGGTATTAGATACAATCCCTGACTTTTTGAGTCATGCCCAAGGCGAACGGTTAGACAAGTTTAGTGTAGAACTGAAAAAGTAATGTTTATGGAAGAGATTATTCGACGACTGGTACAAGGGTATCAAGGCTTAGGTTGCCTTCACAATCTTAGAATACGGGCTCGCGGTGAGTGGAATGACGCAGTAGATGATGCATTTCGAGGAAGACACCCCCATACATTTGAGGAAATATATGACTGCCTCAAACGTTTATGCCATAATGGTGACTTTCGCGGTATTGGGAAAGAGACTATTCTAAATGAAGCCATCCTCATTGCCGAAGGGATGGGGATTCCATACGAAGAATGTCTGCATTTTATGCATAGCAGACGCAAGTATGTTCGCTATGTGATGGATGACGAGAACTATAGGCATCTTATTCCATTCGAGGGATGGACGCTGATATATTTCCTGCGTTATGCATCCAATGCATTGCAAGAAGCCATGCGCGAACAAGAAAGACAACAACGTAACAACTAAAAACAATTTAAGAAATGAAAACTAAATTATTTTCCTTATTTGTGGCACTTTTGGCCACTACAGCCCAGTTGGCGTATGGTTTCTGGTATGACGGTCTATGGTACTACGTTATAAGTGAGGAAGACAAGACTGCTTGGGTTACCTCTTACTTTGATAGCAATGGAGATAACTATAAGGTTACTTCAGTTGACCTTCCATCTTTTGTTACAGACGAAGGTACTACATATACTGTAACGGGTATTGACGGGCGTGCTTTCGTGAATTGCACAAACCTTACTTCTATCACTATCCCTAATAGTGTAACAAGTATTGGAGAATATGCTTTTGATGGATGCATCAATCTTACCTCTATCACCATTCCTAATAGCGTAACAAGTATTAGAGAGTATGCTTTTTCTAATTGTACAAGTCTTACCTTCGTGGCATGGAATGCTCGCAATTGCAAAATAGATGATTCGTGGTCATCGCCATTTAGCGATTCGCCAATTACATCTTTTACTTTTGGAGATGAGGTAGAGAGTATTCCTGCATATCTGTGTAATAGCCTATCAAACATTACATCAATCACTATCCTCAATAGTGTAACGAGTATTGGAAGTAGTGCTTTCTATGGTTGTACTGGTCTTACCTCTGTGGAATGGAATGCTCGCAATTGCAAAATAGATGATTCGGGGTCATCGCCATTTAGCGATTCGCCAATTACATCTTTCTCTTTTGGAGAAGAAGTGGAAAGTATTCCAGAATATCTTTGTAGTGAACTATCAAACATTACCTCTGCCACTATCCCCAATAGTGTAACAAGTATTGGAAGTCATGCTTTTTTTGGTTGTACCGGTCTTACCTCTGTCACTATAGGCAATGGTGTAACGAGTATTGGAGATGATGCTTTCTCTGGTTGCACCAGTCTTACTTCTATCACTATTCCCAATAGTGTAACGAGTATTGGAAGTGAGGCTTTCTTTGGTTGTACCGGTCTTACCTCTGTCACTATCCCCAATAGCGTAACGAGTATTGGAAGTAGTGCTTTCTCTGGTTGTACTGGTCTTACATCTATTATTATTCCCGATAGTGTAACAAGTATTGGAAGTTATGCTTTCTATGGTTGTACTGGTCTTACATCTGTTACTATGGGTGATAGTATAACGGGTATTGGAGAGAGTGCTTTCGAGTATTGCACAAGCCTTACCTCTATAACTATTCCAAATAGTGTAACGAGTATTAAAACGAGGACTTTCTGGAGTTGCACCGGTCTTACCTCTGTCACGATTCCCAATGGTGTAACGAGTATTGAATGGGGGGCTTTCTATGACTGCACCGGTCTTACCTCTGTCACTATCCCCAATAGTGTAATGAGTATTGGAGGTGAGGCTTTCTCTGGCTGCACCGGTCTTACCTCTATCACTATCCCTAATAGTGTAACGAGTATTGGATTTATGGCTTTCTCTGGTTGCACCGATACCTCTATTATTGTAGAAAGTGGTAATACAACATATGACAGCCGTGATAATTGCAATGCAATTATAGAAACTACTACGAACACCTTGGTACAAGGGTGTAATACAACTATTATCCCCAATAGTATAACGAGTATTGGAGATTATGCTTTCTATAGTTGCACAGGTCTTACCTCCATCTCTATTCCCAATAGCGTAAAGAGTATTGGAGAAGGTGCTTTCTATTATTGCACCGGTCTTACCTCAGTCGTGATTGGCAATAATAATGAATTGAATATTGGCGCTCAAGCTTTTTCTGACTGTGAAAACCTTATGTCGGTTACTTGTTATGCCAATGTGCCACCGATTATTATTTTTGACGAATATGAGGGAGAAAGAGAGGGGGCCTTTGAAACAGATAGATTATCCCTGATGCGACTATATGTACCGGCGAAAGCCATTAGCCAGTATAACGAGGCTGAGCAGTGGAAAGACTTTGGGCGTATTGCACCTATAGGGGCAACAACCATTGATACCGATGACGAGCAGCCGGTAGCAGAGCCTTCGTTTGCGGAGGTTACGATTACATGGAAGATAACGCCTAATGCGGAGACGTACACCATTGCTATTACTCGCGGCACGGAGACGGTATGCACACTTGTCTTCAATGCGGACGGGCAACTGACCAATATCGCCTTTGCTGCGCCATCTCGCTATGGCACACCACGTCATGCACCTGCTGCTATGATGACCGAACAGGGGTATCAGTTCACCGTTACGGGCTTGGAGAGCGGCACGCAGTACGACTATACCCTGTCCGTGAAGGATAACAGCGGCAAAGAGTTGCAGAACTATGCGGGTACATTTACCACCAAGGGGGAAAGCACAGCAATTGACAATCCATCAGCAGACAATACCACTGACCAACTCAAGGTAATCCGCAACGGACAGGTGTATATTCTGCGTGGGGAAAAAATGTACACCCTTACAGGTGTAAAGGTCGAATAGGGGAAATACCCAACTATCCATCAGAAAACAGCACACTATTTATGTACGGAGGCGCGGCTTAATGCTGCGTCTCTTTTTTTGTGTAACAGATTGGAACACCGGATATCACACGAGGGCTGCAATAAAGTAGTAGGTCATCATGCCACAGCAAATCAGTTTGATGACAGTGCCTGCCATCAGCCCGATAAACGACCCTACGCCTGCTTTCAATGCCTGACGGAGCGGGGTGGAGTTAGCAGTGTTGTTGCCCTTGTCGCGATGGCTGCCGATGTATAGCAACTCCCCCACCACGGCACCCGCAAAAGGGCCAGCCACTACGCCCCAAGGACCCATTATCAGTCCCACAAACAGCCCTATGGTACTGCCCCATACGCCCCATTTCGAACCGCCGAAACGCTTTGTCCCCCACGCGGGAATAAAATAGTCCAGCACCTGTACAATCACAACAACCACAGCCCATATCACGAGGAACTGCCATGTAAACTGCACTTTGTCAGTGAGTTGCAACAATATCAACCCCACATACGCCAACGGCACCCCGGGCAACACGGGTGCCACACAACCTACGATGCCCGACAGAAGGCACAAAGCCCCCAATACAATCCATACTACATCCATATACGTTACTTATATGTTCACCAATTCCATATTCTTTTCCATTCAACTTCTATAATTTCTCTCATTCGTCATTTCGCCTTGCAAATATACATCATTTCTATGAATCCCGCAAGTCCCGTATGTTATTCACCCGATAATAACATACTAATAACATACTCCAAACCCGAGAAAGAGACGCAAAAAATGCGCAATGTGCCATTCACAATGCGCAATGATTCAGGAAGACGTGATTAAGAAATGAACAGACGGCTATGCCGCATTATCAGATAGCAAGCAGAAACTCCATATCCAACCATCACATAAGACCGACGTCTTACCCCTCCAGCATCTTGGTGAGCATGGTGATGGCACCGGAGATGGTGTTGACCTGTTGGATAGTGACAGAGCGTTTGCCTGTGGGGCGACCTTGCTTGTCGCGCTCTTCGTTGAGACGGCAACGTTGCGGACGAGCACAGACGAACTGCAATATCTTGCCAAAAGTGTCTGACTGCCAGTAACTTTCGTTGGTGCGTGTGAAGAACAAGGTCATGTGTCCCTGCTTCAGAATCACCTTCTCGATGCCCATACGGCAGCACAGCCAACGCAGGCGCACCACGTTAAGCAACTGCTGTGCGGGCTCGGGCAGAGGACCGAAACGGTCGATGAGCCGCTTTTGGTATTCGAGAAGAGCGTCCTCGTTGGGCAGGCTGTCGAGTTCGCGGTAGAGTGTGACGCGCTCGGAGATGTTCTCCACGTAATCGCTTGGGAGACAGAGTTCCAAATCACTTTCCAGTTGGCTGTCGAGACACCAGTTGCCGTGGCTGAGTCCCGTGGTGGCAAAGGGTGTACCGCGTCCGTCACCGTCCGCGGACAGTGAGGGAATATCCAACTCGTCTTTGAGTTCCTGCACGGCTTCGGAGAGGATACGCTGGTAGGTGTCGTAGCCCAAGTCGGCAATGAATCCGCTCTGTTCGGAGCCGAGCATATTGCCTGCACCACGGATATCCAAGTCCTGCATGGCGAGGTTGAAACCCGCTCCCAACTCGGCGAAAGTGGATAAAGCGTCCAATCGGCGTCGCGCTTCTGCGGTGAGCAACTCTTTGTCGGGTGCTACGAGGTAGCAGTACGCCTTGCGGTTGGAGCGTCCCACACGCCCGCGCAACTGGTGCAAGTCCGCCAAACCGTAGTTCTGCGCGGAGTGAATGATGATGGTGTTGACGTTGGGAATGTCCACGCCCGACTCGATGATGGTGGTGGAGATGAGGATGTCGTAGTCGTAGTTGATGAAGTCCTCAAGGCGTTGCTCCATCTCGTCGGTGGGCATCTGTCCGTGGGCGATGACGGTGCGTGCCTCGGGGCACAGGCGGTGGATACGGTTCTCGATGCGCTCCAACATCTCGATGCGGTTGCACACGACGTACACCTGCCCGTTGCGCCCCATCTCGAGTTGGATAGCCTCTTTCAGGATGTCCTCGTCGTCCAGCGTAATCAACTCAGTCTGAACGGGATAGCGGTTGGGTGGGGGAGTGGTGATGACGCTGAGGTCACGCGCTCCGAGCAGCGAGAACTGGAGTGTGCGCGGGATAGGTGTGGCGGTAAGGGTGAGCACGTCCACGTTGGTGCGGAGGCTTTTGAGTTTCTCCTTGACCGCTACGCCGAACTTCTGCTCCTCGTCGATGATGAGCAGTCCGAGGTCGTGCCACTCCACCTGCTTGCCGACCAACTTGTGCGTGCCTATCAGTATGTCGATTTTTCCCGCTTTGAGGTCGGCGAGTATGTCTTTGGTCTCTTTGGCAGTCTTGCCGCGGCTGAGGTATTCGATGCGGACGGGGAAGTCACGGAACCGCTCGCGGAAGGTGTTGTAGTGCTGCAATGCCAGCACTGTGGTCGGCACCAATACCGCGACCTGCTTGCCGTCGGTGGCTGCCTTGAAGGCTGCACGCATCGCCACTTCGGTCTTGCCGAAGCCCACGTCGCCGCAGACAAGCCTGTCCATGGGCATCGGGCTCTCCATGTCGTGCTTGATGTCGAGGGTGGCTTTTGCCTGGTCGGGCGTGTCCTCGTAGAGGAACGAAGCCTCCAACTCGTGCTGCATGTAGCCGTCGGGCGAATAGGCAAAGCCCTGTTGCTGCTTGCGGGTGGCATATAGTTTGATGAGGTCGCGGGCGATGTCCTTGACTTTGTCCTTGGTGCGCTCCTTCATGCGCTCCCATGCGCCGGAGCCTAAGCGCGATATGGTGGGCTCGGTGCCCTCGCGCCCCTTGTATTTGGCAATGCGGTGGAGGTTGTGAATGCTGACAAAGAGCGTGTCGCCGCCGCGGTACACCAACTTGATGGTCTCCTGCGGGCGACCGTTGAAATTGGTGGTCACCAGCCCTGCAAACTGCCCGATACCGTGGTCCACATGCACCACATAATCACCCACTTGCAACTGGTTAATCTCTTTCAACGTCAGGATTGCCTTGCCCCGACGGGCGTTTTCTGAACGCAATGTGACGCGATGATAACGCTCGAATATCTGATGGTCGGTGTAGCAACATATCTTCGCAGCCCTATCCACGAATCCTTCATGCAGTGTGTGGTCAATCGGCACGAAATGAATCCCCGACTCCTTGTCATCGAAGATGGCTTGCAGGCGGTCGGTCTGTTTGACTTGGTCGGCACATATATATAAGGTGTAGCCCTCGCCCATGCGCGTGCGCAGGTCGTCGATGAGGAGGTCGAAGTTCTTGTTGAAGACGGGCTGGGGTAGGGTGTCGAACGCGAGTGTATCGCGGGTCGTGAAGGTGCTCTTTTGTGCCAACTCGATAGTGGTCTTTGAGGTCAGCATCTCTTTCAACGGCAGGGGGCGTTCCTGCCCTTCGGCAGGGATAACAGACTGCCATTTGTATGTCGCTACCGACCAGTCGTTGCTCACCCACAGGGTTTGGTTGTCCAAATAGTCGGTGAGCATCCCCTGCTGCTCATCTTGCGCCGCACTTGCCACTATATCAATGGTTTGTACCTTGTCCTTGGATAGTTGTGTTTCGATATCGAACTCGCGAATGGTATCCAATTCATCACCAAAGTAGTCTATTCGGTACGGGTTGTCGTGCGAATAACTATACACATCCACTATTCCGCCGCGCACGGCATACTGCCCGGGCTCGTACACGAAATCCACCCGCCGGAAACCCAGAGTAACCAACTGTTGGGTCAGTTGCGTGATGGGCAGTTCCTGCCCTGTGGTCAGGCTGATAGTCTGCTGCTGTAGAGAGGTCTTCTGCGGCACGCTCTCCGCCAACGCCTCGGGGTAGGTGACGATGATGGGGGCGTTCTGGCTGTTGTGGCTTGTTTCTTGTGCCAATGCAGCCAGTACCTCTGTGCGTTGTATGGCAAGTGCCTCATCTACAGCACCTTGCCGCCTGCGATGCGCGGTGGGAAAATAGAAGACGGGTATGCCGTTGCTCACCACTTGCAGGTCGTTGTAGATGTATTGTGCATCGTCGACATTGTCCAAAACGACCACCATTGTCCGCCCTTCTTGTGCCATTTTCGCCTGTATGGCGGAGAGTATCATGGCTCTCGCCGATGCGTGTAACCCATTGAGCAGAAAGTGCTTGCCGCCTTTCCTGCCGGTCTCTTTGCGTATCTCGCGGCATAGCACATCCACTTCGGGGTGCATCGCCATCAGTTGTTCCAATTCAGTTATCTTCATTGTCTGTTGTCGGTTTGTCGGTCGTGTGTGATGAGCATTTGGCAGTTGCTGCAGTCAAAGGTTAAGGCTACGCGGGTGCCGTTCTGCAAACGCAGGTAACGCGGTTCGTTCTGCATCGGGTGTTGTTTGCGGCAATGCCCCATCTCGTAGAGAAGACAATACCTGCAAGTCATGAGCGGCGTTGCCGCTGTGGGGGGAACTTCGTGTGAGGTACTGCGTGTAGGGTACTGCGTGTGGGGTACGTTGTGTAGGTTACTGCGTGTAACGGCGTTGCTTATAGCGGTTTGCACCAATTGGCGACGATAGTCATTGAGTATGCCGATGGGCAGGAAATACGGATATACCTGTGGGCTATGCACGTTGTTTGTGCACGTTTCGCTGTTTTCGTAGTTGGTATTGTGCCGAATAAGGACCTCGTCTGCGCGGTAGGGAGTATCGCCTAACTTGCTGATTTGCTCGCGGATAGTGGAGTAAGCGCGTGCGGGATTCTGTGCCGATTGGTGCTCTGCGGTTATGTCGATACTCGCAAAAGTCGTGTCTGTGTCTTTGCTCAACATTGTGAGCCTGTAGCCATCAGGCGTGTCTTCGAAAGTGATGATTACAGGAATATGCCGCTCTGCGTGCAGGCTGCGCAAGAACTCAACATCTTGATTTCTATATAGTTGCGTGCCGACAGCAAGGCGTGGCATCTGATTTGGCAACACTATGGCTAACCGTTTGAAGCCCTTTGCGTACTGCGGCATAGACACTCCGTTCACTGCAAACCCTTGGTCGCCAAAGCACAGCCCGTCGCCGTTGTGCAACACCACGTCGGGGAGCAGTTCAATTCCAATGGCATTGTGCTGGATATATGCCACTATGCCAATGGGTTCTCCTGTAGATTTGGGCGTCTGCCAATTTGCCATCGGGCGCGTCCGCCCATGCAAAAAGTAGTCGGTTTGCCCACGATGGAACGTCTTGGAGGGGTTGGGAACAAAAGAAAATGCTACCGACTCCCCCAACCCCCTCAAAGAGGGGGATAGTAGAGATGTGTCCGTCGTGTCCTCTATGATGATATTGTCTATCAACTGCCGGTAGTATGCCACCACATTGGTCACGTAGTCGCGGTCTTTGAGTCTGCCCTCAATCTTAAAGGTCGTCACGCCTGCATCTATCATCTCGCGGAGCGACTGACTGCGGTCCATGTCTTGCAGCGACAGCAGGTAACGCTGATGGATAGGCATTCCGTGGTCGTCCGCTATCTCGTTCCCGTCTTTGTCGAGCAGGTCGTATCGCATACGGCACATCTGTGCACAGCACCCGCGGTTGGCACTCCTGCCCATCAGCACCTCCGACATATAGCACCGCCCGCTGTAACTCACGCACAACGCACCATGCACAAAGGCTTCCAATTCAATCGGATTGTCGGGTTGCGCTTCTGTTACAGCCTTGTGGATAGCCTGTATCTCGTTGATACTCAGTTCTCTTGCTAATACCACACGGCGGAAGCCCATCGCCTGCAATGCCAACACTTGCTCGGGTGTTCGGTTGTCGCATTGGGTGGAGGCGTGCAACCGTATCGGGGGCAAGTCACATTCCAACAGGTGCAAATCTTGGATTATCAGCGCGTCCACCCCCACCTTATATAATTGGTGTGCCAATGCGCAGGCAGGTGCGTACTCATCGTCGCGGAGTAGGGTGTTCAGTGTTACAAGTACTTGAGCACCAAACACATGCGCATACTTCACCAACTCGGCTATATCCTCTACCGAGTTGCCTGCCGCCTGCCTTGCCCCGAACCGTGGTGCACCAATGTACACTGCGTCTGCTCCCGCGTCAATGGCGGCTTTGCCCACTTGGATGTCGCGGGCTGGTGCCAATAATGTTAGTTTGCTTTGCAAAAGTAATAAGTAATAATTAATAGTTAATGCCGCATTGCGTTCGACAACTCATACATCACAATCCCTGCCGTCACGCTCACATTCAGGCTGTGCTTGGTGCCGTACTGCGGAATCTCTATGCACCCGTCGGCGGCATCCACCACCGTCTGTTGCACACCAAACACCTCATGCCCCAAGATGATAGCCACCTTTTCGCCTTTGCGTAACTGTATGTTACCCAGCATAGTAGAGCCGTGCACCTGCTCCACGGCGTACACCGTGTACCCCGCCTCTTGCAACTCCCGCACCGCGTCCAACGTCTCCTTTCGATACTGCCAATCCACCGTCAGTTCCGCCCCGAGAGCCGTCTTGTGAATCTCCTGATTGGGCGGGCAACAGCATATCCCGCACAGCCACACCGCCTCCAAGCGGAAAGCGTCTGCCGTGCGGAACACCGCGCCGATGTTGTGCTGGCTCCGCACATTGTCTAGTACGATGACTATCGGCAGTTTCTCTGCCTCGCGGTACGCCTCTCTGCTGAGGCGGTGCATCTCTTCTATTGTGGTCTTCTGCATGCTACAATATGTATGGGAGACGAATGGTAAGTGTATGGTTTTCAGGCTCTAATGTTATGATGAAATCCTCGTGAATCGGTATCATCTTCCCGCCAGAAAGTGTCAGCAATGTGTTGATGGTACTCTCGTCCACCTCCGTCACTTCGCCCAATTCGCCTTGGTCAATGTCAATGACCCGATAGCCCATGAGGCTCTGCCATGTAGGCAACTCTTCGCTGTCTTCCTGCACATCTCTGTGAAGCATAAAGACCTCTGTGCCAATCAGTGGTTGTGCTTTCTGCTCGCTATCCACGCCCGCCAAGCGGAATATAAGGCTGTCACTGCCTTTCCCGCGCCAGTCCTCCACGCGAAAAGGCGTGAGGATATGCTGTATATTCAGGATGAGGAACGTTGCGTCGGCGTTGTCCCAACACTCGTTCTGCATCAGACATTGCACTTCGCCCTGTTTCCCATGCGGACGGGTAATAGTGCCTATTCGTATGACCTCTTGTGGGGTAATCATGATGATGAATAATTCTTGCGTACTTTGCCCTTATATCAAGCCGCAAAGTTACAATAATTATCCGATTTATGCAAACAAAAATCCGCTCTTGCCACGGTCAAGAGGTCATTGTCATTGCCGCGGAATGTGTATCATTCTCCGCGGATTAACTATGCTATTCCGCACGGTTTATATGTCGGATTCTTGCATTTGTAAACAATCAAACTCTTCTCTCCCCCTCGTGTGCGCCACCACGTGGATACTCACCTCATACAGCAGGTACAGCGGCACTGTAACCAGCAGCAGCGTGAACACATCTGCCGTAGGCGTAATCACCGCCGCCAGAATACACAGCACCACAAACGCATGCTTCCTGTATTGCCGCAGCAGCGGGGCGTCTATCAACCCGAGTTTCGCAAGGAAATACGCCACTATCGGTATCTCGAACAGTATCCCCATCAGCAGCGACAGCACCAGCAGCGTGGACATATACGATTTCAGCGCAATCTGATTCACCACCGCCTCCTGCACCTGATACGTACTCAGGAAACGGAACGCAAACGGAAATATCACAAAGTAGTTGAGCAGCACCCAGCATTACCGAGTACCGCCGTTCCTGCTTGTACAAGGCGGGCGCAATAAACCCGTACAGTTGGATAATCAGGTACGGGCATGCCACCACGCACCCGAACACCAACGCCGCCTCGAGGTGCACCATAAACTGCGATGCCAACTCGGTATTGATAAACTGCGTCCGGAAGTCCCCCAAGCAAAGCGAACTCCAGCCCGTTAGTTCCGCCAGTCGGCACAACCCGCGGTACAGTACAAAGTCCGACCGCGAGGGCGCAAACAGTACATCAAACAGCGTGTCCTTGAAGCAGAACGCACCCACGGCGCACACCGCCCACACAATCAGACAACGGACAATCACCTTTCGGAGCACGTCCACATGCTCCCAAAAGGTCATCTTCCCGTCATTGCTCGGGCTGCTCATCGCCTTTATCTTTGGGCTGTTCCGCCTTGTGCGGTTCGTTGTCAAGCGGCTTCTTTATCTCCTCTCCCACATCGCTCATACCCTCTTTGAACGACCGCACGCCTTTGCCGAGACCGCGCATCAACTCGGGTATCTTCTTGCCGCCGAACAGCAGCAACACAATCAGCACGATGAAGATAATCTCCGGTGCTCCAATCATAAGTAATATCATAATCAGTTGAGTTTTAGACCTCCCCAACCCCTCCACAGGAGGGGCTTAAAGGCTCAGGTTGATTTATTCGGGGCTGTTCAGAAATATCTCGCACGTCTCGAAATTGATTTCCCAGTTGCCGCCCTCGCAGGACTCCCAATGGTATTTCTGTGCCATCGTGTCCCACCAGTGCTGGAACTTTGTGCCTGTCTCGCCCATATCGCGGACGAGTTTCTCGTACAGTTCGCCGTTGTCGGCAGTCAGAATCTTTGCCAACTCGTTGAGTCCGTTTCTGCGCTCAAACAGCGTCTGAATCTCATTCTTTTCTTCAGGTGTTACCTGACCTACTAATTTCTTCATTGTTTTTGTTTTTATTCTTTTTTTTATCTCAAACCCCTAATCCCTCTCTCCCCTCCTTTGAAGGAGGGGTCGGGGGAGGTCTCTACCATCACGCCGACAACTACGGTATTTTTACGGTACATACACGGTAGATATACGGTAGATACACGGTAGATAATCGGTTCATTTAGCAAGGGATAAGCAAGGGATAAGCAACCCTTGCGCAACCTTTTACCATTCCTCCCGCACATCAAACGGGTCGAGGTAATCTATCTCCGGTATCTCGTTGCCTGTATGCAAGCCCTGTGCTGCCAGCGTCTGTTGCAACTCGCGGCTCGCATTGCGCTCCAGGTGGGCAAGCACACACTGCTGGTGCGAGGGCGTGTTGGCGTCCATCGTCAGGCGGTCGTTGAGCCATATACAGCGGTGGCAGTGATAGGCGTCGCACTTGCGGCACAGCGGTGCGTGGTCTATTTGCAGGAGTTGCCGATTGGGTATGTTCAGCCCGCTGTCCACATCGCCCACCGACCGCGAAGCGTCTTTCGTCGTGTGGTTCATACGGTTTGAAATCCCCGTCTGCTCATCGTAGTAGAACGCCGGACAGAGATAGAACTTCCCGTTGGGTGCCACCGTGATATTGCCGATACCCGCCTCGCAGTTGTGCATCTCCGTCAGCACAAGGCGGTCTGTCAAAAGGTTAATCGACGGCACTTCCGCCCCGCCCGCAGCGGCAGACTTATACAGGTTCGCCGTCACCTTGGTCAGTGTCTCCAATGCCTTTCGGTAGTCCTCTGTCTGCTCGTCGCGGAAAGCCGCTATATCCGTCAGGCAGATATTCAGCCGCTCCACCTGCGGCAGCAGGGCTGCGATGTCATACTGCCGCGCGATAAACTCGCCCGTCGTCAGACGCAGCACAGCGTTCTTTCCCGCCACAGCAGCAGGCACACCGTTATACACCCGCACATCACGCCCTATCTTCACGTGGTCGATACTCTCTATCAACTCATTGTATGCCTCGGGCAGGTCGTAGTCGGGATAGACGTATTGTATCATCAGGTTCTGCTTCATACCGAAGCGTATCGCCTTGCGCAGCGTCTCTATCGGCATCAGTCGCCGCTCCGTGAGCGGGTTGTCGGCATGGCAGTATGCCACGCTCGTGTCGTCCAAAAGGATAACCAAGTATTGTAAGTACGGTTTCATGG
>DJSG01000063.1 GCA_002440265.1 Bacteroidales bacterium UBA6340
ATTTTGATGCGGTTGCCCTGACGCCCTCATGCAGCGGGTGTTCGACTTGCAGAACGAGGTGAAGATTCATTCCTGCCTGCGTCTGGACTGCCAAGACCGCGTGCGATACGTGTGCGAAAAGGGAAATAGCAACCCATAACAATATGATTATGATACATTATCTGATTTTGGTTTTGGCGGCAGTTGCCGTCTTTGCCTTGTACAACAGGGCTATTATTGCCCGCTTTGGTGTGCCGACAAGCCTTTCCGTTTCATTCTACCTGTTGCAGGATGTGCAAAAAGGATTGGGGTATCTGTTCACCGCCATGATGGCGTGTATGGTACTGCTGCTTATGCCCGCATGGTTGAGTATCAGTGATGCGGTCGGAGGTTGGGAGCGATACTTCACTTTTCTTGCGTTCCTTGCCGCGGGCAGTATTGCCTTTGTCGGTGCAGCACCTGCTTTCCGTGACTGCCCGCTGGAAAGTAAGGTGCACAGTATCGCTGCCAAGTGTGCAGCGGTATTCAGCCTGCTATGGTGTGGCGTGGTATGCTGGCGGATAGCCTATATCGTGCCTATTGCCGTGGTGATAGTATGGACTGTTGCTCTTGCCACCAAGACGGCACGAGCATGCAGTGTATATTGGTGGGAAATGTGTGCTTTTGTCGCCACCTTTGCCACCATCATCACGGAGTGTATCATGCTGATATAGGCTATGAATTGGGTATTACGGCGCATAGACTTCCAACCCACGCGCACTTTCGGGAAGTTGTATGTGGACGATGCGTATTTCTGCGATGTACTGGAGGATACCGACAGAGGCTTGTGTGCTGACATGTCTCCTGCCCGGATAGCAGGTATCAAGGTGCCGGGCAGGACGGCAATCCCTTATGGCACATATCGCGTAACGTTTGAGTACTCGCCGCGTTTCCGTCGCGACATGCTGACGGTGTGCGATGTACAGGGCTTCAGCGGCATACGCATACACGCCGGCAACACTGAGGAAGACACCGAGGGCTGCCTGCTGCTTGGCAAGCGACAGGGGAACAAGTTGGCAGGCGGCAGCAGTCGCCCTGCGGTCGCCAAGTTGGAAACCATTGCCCGCCGGTCAGGAGAGGTGCAATTGCAGATTGTGAAAGTATGACATCACACCCGGGCAACCACCAACAAAATTGGTACAATTTTTGATAGCAAACTATGGGTAGCAGAGCAGGCGGAGTATTCACATGGTTCAGCCAAAGCGCAAAAAGCATAGGGCATTCCAACTTGGTAGTGTCTAATGTGGAAGGCCTGGTACACATGCGAGACCCCGAATTGTACAAAGAGGAGAAAGAAGCCATATCGCGCTATGAAGCAGTGATGGGAGTGCGGCAAAAGAATATCAAGTTAGCCGACTTGTCAGATAGCCGGGTGGTTGCCACACATAGGACAGACCTCAATGGCAAGTCCGTCGGGATTTACCTAAACAAAAAGTATTTCAACCAACCCAAATCGGAGTTCGTCCGTATGATTCAGTCCGATTACAAATATGGTATGCTAACTGTAACCAATCGCCCCGGCGCACACTCTCTTACGCACGAGTTGGCACACGCCACTTGGAATAACCGTTTGTCTTCTCCCAAGGCAAAGGCAGCGGGTAAGGAAATAGCCCGATTGTATAGTTTATGGTCAAAGGATACATACAAGAAAAATTACGGAGAATATGCTACACAAAATATCAATGAGTTTTGGGCAGAGACTGTTACCAAAGCAGTACATGGCACTCCTGACCGTTACACCAAAGCAATTAAGGCTATTGCGAAGAAATATAAACTATAAAAGACTCGGAATATGACAAAAATCGAATTAACACCCCAAGAAATCGAGATGATTGAGACTTACTTAAAGTATGATGCTATGCCGGATGTAAGTTTCGAGCCAACAACTGATGATGAAAAGGCACTTACGATGTCCGTACTGAGGAAAGCAAATGCCCTCATGCGCGAGTTGGATGCCTATGATGAGTTGGGAGAATCTCTTTTGGAGTGGTTCTACAACAAGTACAAGGAGCAACAGGCGCAAGAACAGCGGTAATTCCTGATAACCACCAATTGCAAAGGTCGCATCTCGTAATGGGGTGCGACCTTTTTGTTGTCATCCGCAAAATGGTCGGCTAACCTATGCCCATATCCTTCTGTATTGTATGACGACTCAACCGCTAATATATCACCAACCTCTAACCAACCTATAACAAAATGGGAGATGTTATCACACGACTCAAAGTCGATTCCACGGAATACGATGCCAAGATAAAGCGTGCCGCAGAAGGCTTGCAGCACTACGCCGACCAATGCCGTAAAGCGGGCGGAACACTCCAATACGTGGACGACGAGGCGATGGCGTTTGCCCGCTCGCTCGGACGCATGGAGACCTCCGCCAAATCTGTCCGGACAAAGATGCTGGAGTTCACGGAAGCAATATCCACACTCACGGTACAGTACCGCCGCATGTCGGACGAGGAGAAGAACGGAGCCTACGGCAAAGCATTGCAGGCATCGCTGACCCAACTCAAAGCCCGTGCAGGCGAACTCAAAGACGCGGTGTCGGACACCAACGAGGAGATACGCCACCTCGCCTCTGACACCTCGTTCAGCGACGGCATGCAACTGATGACGCGCACTGTGGGCAGTTGCGCCGCCGCCATCACCGCATGGACAGGCGACAGCAAAGAGATGTCCGCCGTAATGAAAGACCTCGCGAAGATAGCCACCACGGTGGCCGCTGTGGAGAGTCTGACCAAGGCATTCCAGAAACAGAACCGCGTGCTACTCAAGAACCCGTATGTGCTGGCTGCTGCCGGCGTGGCGGCATTGGCAGTGGCTATCAGCCAACTCATCAAGCACGCACAGGAACTGACCGGCGTGCAGAAGTCCCTCAACGAAGTGCAACAGAAAGGGCGCGAGAACTCGGCAGATGAGGTCACGCGCATTCAGTCACTCAACAGCATTCTCCACGACAACACACGCAGTCTTGACGAACGCAAGTCCGCACTCGCCCAAATACAAGCCCTTGTGCCCGACTATCACGGGGCACTCACCACGGAGGGGACGCTCATCAACGACAATGCCGATGCACTCAACGACTATATCGCCAACCTGCAACGCGCCGCCACCGCCCAAGCCGCCTTCGACCGCATGGTGGAGGCGCAACAGCGCAAACTGGAGAAACAACTGGAGTTGGAGAAGGCGCAGAAAAACCTTGAATCTGCCAGGACAGACTTGCACGGCAGCGTCACCACATCTTCGTATGGAGAGGGGGCTGGTATAGGTGCTGTTAATAACACCATTGCCGTCTCCAGAGCGGAATCCAAAGTGTCCTCCATACAACAGGATATACAAGCGATTGACAAAGAGATAGCCGCATTGCAGAACCTGGTAACAGCAGAGGATTTGGTAACAGCGAGCACGCAGAAACGCACTGCGGCAGTTGCTGAAAACAATACAAAGACAGAACAGCAGTTGGGTATTCTCGGGCAACTGAAACAGGAGCAGGCTGACCTGAACAAAGCCCTCAATACTGCACAAACAAAAGAGGAGATACAGGATATAGTCTATCAATTGGCAAGAGTACAAGAACGCATTGACAGAATACGGAATAGTTCCAGGTCCGGGCTCATACCGCACCAGACGGACACCTTTGGGCTCGCTCCACAAGATAACGGAAAAATCACTCTACCGGAGGGAACGGGCGAAGTGGATGTTGCCAAGATGGGCAATGATGCCGCCACGGCATGGAGCAATGCAGCCGCTGCCGTCAGCAATGTGGGTTCTGCCCTGCAATCCATTGAAGACCCTGCTGCTAAAGTCACAGGTATCATCATGCAAGCAGTTGCCCAAGTGGCACTCGGTTTTGCTCAGGCGGCAGCCTCGCCGGCAACAGGTGCCGCCGGTGTGTTCGGATGGATAGTGGCTGCTACTGCCGGTCTCGCTACAATGACTGCTACGATAGCCACTATCAAATCCGTTACCTCAGGCTATGAATACGGAGGTATGGTAAACGGCTATATGGGCAAACTTCCGGGTAGTCCGTACACGGGCGACAATGTGGTAGCACGTCTGAATATGGGTGAAGGTGTCCTTACCCGTCAAGGTATTGCCAACGCTTCGGCAATGATGAACGGGGGTGCCGCACCGGTGGCAGTGAGTGTGACAGGGCGCATCTCCGGGCGTGACATCCTCCTTGCCGCTGATGCCGATAACAGGAGCAGGGGCGGCTCCCGATACGCTTACTCAAAAACAAGATAACTATGGCAAAAACAATACGGTGGCAAGTGCCATTTGCTTCACTAAGCGACACAAAATATCGCGTAGATATATACGATGAGAATTACAGTGGCAGTCCTGTGGTACTACAAGCAGGAGCAACTCCATTCATGACAGAAGAGGATGCGGACGGTGACATATTTGCTCCTGTCCGCACGCAGACCGGTACCCTTCAAATATGTACCCAACTCGCAAGCGGAGACCTTTTGAATGTGGATGATATTATGCCTGTAAATGTCTTGGACCGTCCTGTCCGTCTGGTGAACTTAACAAACAATGCAATAGAATGGCAGGGTTTCTTGTCCTGCGAAGCGTATAGATACGACTATATAGGCGTCCCTCAGATTATAGAACTCAGTATTATCAGTGTACTTGAGGCAATGGACAGTGTAGAAATAGAAGTTAATGATGCTATCTTGTACGATAAGATAATCAATAGCATACTATATGTTATGAACAGCATCGACAACCTATGCTCCGGAATATCTTTATTCAAGAATCTATATGTGTCAACTTATTGTTACACTGCTCTTTGTGAGAATTATATATATTGCAACTCATACTTCAGGGTTGACAGTTACGTGAATGACGAAGATATTCTGTTGGAGGCTCACTCTCTCTCTTGCAAAGAGATATTGGCACAGGTAGCAAAATTCTTCGGTTGCGTATGGCGCGAGTCCGGGCAAGATTTATATCTCGGTGCTATCAAGTACAGAGACACGCTGCAATATCAAAGTTTTAGTAATTGGAAAAACAAATACTTATATATTCCTATTGGAGGTTCCCCCATCACTATGACCACAATAGGTACTGAGTCGCAGACTTTGGAGTCGCAAGATTGGAGAGGAACAGAACATCAGAAAAGCATAGAACAGGGATATAAAAGAATCATCTTGCAATCCAAGTTGGATGACTTTACACTTGACTTGTTTTTACAGGAATGCCCGAAAAAAACAATAACGAAAAATCCACGAAGCAGCGACTATGGAATAGGCGAGATATGGGCAAATTCTAACACTGGATACTTCCCAATGGCAGAGTATAAAAGTTATAAAATTTCCATTGTGTTTCCCCAAGACACAACGCAAAAGGGAAGTTTCTCGGCATATAATAGCATATCCGGTGTGCAGTATGAAAATACCATATTCTGGAAAAAGAACGACTTTCGTACTTATTATCCGGAGTTGGTAGGTTACAAAGGAACACAAACAAAGTATGGCACAATAAGTTATTACCTGACATCGTTTATGTGCTATTGGCGAAACGCAAACTCTGATTTAGTCAGCGGACTGATGGTTTGCGGGTTTCCTAAATATCTGTATTGGTCACAAAGTCGCATTCAGTCGGCTCAGTTTCAGAAACCATCAATGGGGAAAGATAACTATGTATTCAAGCAAAGCACACCTCTCCCATTTAGTGCGAGTAACGGCTGCTTGCGATTGAACATACAAACTCAGGCTGTATGGAGTGCATATAAGGGATATCTGCATTCATCAGGGTTGGAATGGTATAGCAAGGGGAATAGGTCTTTGACGGTTGCTATACAATTCGGCAATAAATATGTCAAGCAAGAAGGGTCAACATATTCCCTTGTTTCTGGTTTCACCACTTTTGCCTTCCCATTTGATGAAAATGGAACTACTCAAGAGAATTGGAACATAATATATAAGAAACTTTGGGGCGTTGAGGAAGGAGAAAAGGGGATATACATTCCCATTACTTCGTTAACAACCGGAATAATCACTCTTTACATCTATCCGGAAATAGATGCGGTGATGTTGGAATCTCAAAACGAGACTACAGCAGCATGTGACATGCTGATAACCGGCATGACACTAGAGTATTTACCGTTAGTAATTGATACACGTAACGACAGGAGCGAAAACTCCTATTTAATCAATACGGGAGCATCCTTTAAGGATACATTGACCGTAGATGTGGGCTTGTCGTCCGACAACAACAATAACAAGTATGCAACCATGGTTTGGGATAATTCCACAAAAAGGCCTGCAACCAAACTGACTTTGGGCAGTAAAACTATCTGTCCCGAGATAGACCTGTTACACCGCTTGAAAAAACAGTACAGCACTGTCAGAACTACATTAGAATTGGAGATGGCACACCCGAGCAGACCTCTCCCGCTATTGCTCTTTTCCGGTATCAATGACAATAAAGTCTATTGCCCGATGGCGGAAAACAGGGATTGGAGAATGGGAACTTCAACGCTGACTTGTATTGAGTTGGGAGACAGATAGGCTAACCTATACGCATATCTATCGGCTTTTTATGATACACGGAGAAAATCTGACATTATCCTTAAACGGAACGATTGTGGCGGCTGCGAAAAGTTGCAATCTTAAGTTTGACCAATCGCTGATTGAGATAGCATCACCTGTAAGCGGTGCGGATACTATGTATATACCGAGTAAACGTGGATGGAGCATTTCAACAGAAGGACTGTGTACTACGATGGTATACATGAACTCTGTTCTATGGAACCGGTCAAATCAATTCTCGGTTGCATTCTTTGACGCGGATTTGAAAATGGTGTTTAATGGTGATTGTTATATCAAATCAATAGCCATCAGCGGTGCTATAGGCAAAATCGTGACATACTCTATTGATTTGCAAGGAAGTGGTTCGTTAGCAAAAAGCATAATACAGAAGTTGTCTTTGGTAGTGGGCGGTTATGACATAGCGAAAACGGACAGTCAAATCGCTCGCTACAAGGTCTACAAAACAAGCAATATCCGACAGTTTTCTCTTAGTAAGGGCGAGTACTTTATAAAAATAGTTGGCAACATCAGTTCGTGCTACATGTTGACAGCATCTCAATTTACTGAATTTTCTGAAAATGGATATTGTTCCTATGAGAGTGAATTTTCTAAAAATGAATTTTCGTTGCGTTTAAGGTCTGATTCTTATATAATATTTGCGGATTATGGTATAGAGATAAAAGTTATCGTTAATCCCATTGCTTGACAGGATAATATTTACAGCATATATGGCACTTTTTGACTTCTTACATATTCAGCGTCGCGAGGAGGCATCCTCAGGGAAAGAGCAGGGAAACGTCATGGAGAACAAGTCGTTGGACGTAGAGGGGAATATCACCTACGCCGACGGTTCGCGCTCATCGCTCACCGTACCTGCATTCTTCCACGGCGTGGAGATACGCGCCAACAAGATGGCGCAACTCGTCATGGAGTTTCAGCACAAAGGACGCGGAGGCAACTATGAGGTGGATATGAACCCGCTATTGGGCAGACGTATCAACTACCTGTTGCAGGTGGAGCCGAACCCGTACTCCAACTGGACGGACATGATGCGCGACATCGAAATCAACCGCCTGCTGATGGGCAATGCGTATATATTCGTGCAAAGAGACCTGCGGGAACGGATAGCCGCATTCTGGTTGTGCGATTCAGCAGTGTATGACCCCGTTACAGAGACCTACACTGTCTATTACAGGAAAGCGACATTACCCGTAGTACGGGAGAAAGTACCCGCCCGCAATATCATTCACTTGCGCGGTACATTCACCTACGACGGGTTTACGGGCATCTCTATCCTGCAATTTGCGGCAAGCCGGCTAAACCTGTCCGCCACACAGGCGGCAATGGTGATGGAGACCTACTCCAAGGGTGGTATGTACAAACTCTATGCGCAGCAGTCCGAGAAAGCGCAGATGGGCACGGGCAAGATAGGCGACAAACAACTGAAGAACGCTGCCGACCAGATAGCCCAAGACCTGCCCAACAAGCAGGTGATAAGTATCCCGTCTACCGTGAGCGTAACGAATATCTCGCAGACGCTGCAGGCGATGGAGAATACCGCCAACAAAAGCCTTACAGACCGCGACCTGATGATGTTTCTGAACGTGCCGAAATCGTATATCGGCGACGACAGCAATGCCACCTACAAGAGTCCGGAGGCGAATGTGTTGCAGTTGCTCAGTGACACCATCCAGCCGAATATGTCGCAGATAGAGGACGAGTTCAACCGTAAGGTGTTGGGGTTCGATGACTTTGGCGAATATCGTTTCCATCTTTGCGAAAAAGCACTGTTCCGCTTGGACAGAAAGAGCCAAGGCGAATGGAATATGAACCGCTTGCAGACGGGCGTGGTATCACCCAACGAGTTGCGTATCGAGCAGGAACTGCCGCACTACGCGGGCGGTGACGACCATTACGTATCGACCAACCTCGCCATTGCCGGTTCGCAGAAATTGAACGGAGCAGCCGTTCCTACACCCAACGAGAAAGGAGGTACTGAATGAAAATCATAACCCTACAACTTATCAAGGCTAATTCACGTATTGACGACAGTGCCGAGGACGAGTTGCTGCGCCAGATAGGCGATGCCGCCGAGGAGATGGCATTGCATATCATGGGAGACCGCACCGTGGACGACATACTCGACGAGTATGACGGACGGATGCCGGCCTCTATCAAACAAGCGTGCCTTATGATTGCAGAGCACCTCTACACCCACCGCTCGGCGGTGTCAAGCCAGACGCTGTCTGCCGTGCCCTACACGATAGACGCGATGTTGTACCCCTATATCCGCTACTGACGATGTACTCTTCTGATTTTCTCAACCGACGTATCACAATACACACTCCTGGTGAGCGGATAGAATCCGAGTATGGCACCAAGCAACTGCCCGGGCAATCGTTTATGGTATGGGCTAACGTGGCAGATACCAAAGGCGTAGGGGCTATGCAAGAAGGAGCCGTGGAATCGTACACGCTGCACCTTGTCCGGACACGGTACAATGCCCGCATCAACAGCGACTGCGTTGTGGAGTGCGACGGGGTCAGGTTCCGTATCTTACCTGGCACCATCCAGCGTCGCAAGCGCGAGAACGAGTGCCAATTCAATATCCAAGAAATCATAGCAGGGCTGTAACCACGCGGCTAACCCCTGCAACCAAACAGACGTATAGTGTATGGAAACAACCAGTGAAAACAGATTGCGCTTCACTCCGACAGGAATGCAAGTGCGTGAAAACGAGAACGGCGGCGAATCCCGCATTATTGAGGGGTGCGCCATCGTCTTCAACCGTGAGACGACATTGTGGGACGGGCATTGTACCCGTGTCCGCGAGATTATCGCTCCCTCCTGTATCGATGAGACATTCTTGCGCGAGCAGGATATAAAACTGAACATCATGCACGACCGCGCACAGACAATAGCCCGCCGGACCAAACAGGGAGAAGGCAAACTGCAGCTCAAACTGCACGAGGACGGCTTGTATATGTCGTGCGAACTGCCCGATACGGAGCAGAGCCGGCAAATCATCGCCAATATCCGCGACAAGGTGTATGCGGGTATGTCCTTCGAGTTTATGGAGGGGGAGTTCAACGACCAAGTGACCACCTTGCCCGACGGGCGCGAGGACAGACTGCGCACTCAGACAAAATTCAAGAAACTCACGGCTCTCACCATTGCGCTTGACCCCGCCTACGATGCCACCTCCATCGGTGCACGTGAGGGGTATGAGGCGCACGAGAACGAGGTGAAGCAACTGCGTGAGGCGGATTCTGCCGCAGGAGATGTTACCCGCCGTGAAAAGGAACGGGCAGAACAGGAAATCCGCCGGAGACAATACCGACAAATGCAAATGCAGATGCGTATGCAGATGCGCAATATCTAACCATATAAATTATATAATCTATGGAAAAGAAAACCAAACAAGAACTCTTATCCCGCAACCGCGAGATACTGAGAATCACCAACGACTTCCAGAATCGGGAGTTGTCGGCAGAAGAAAAACAGCAGAACGAGGCACTGTGCCGCGAGTTCCAGCGCAACCTCGACGAGATTGCACTGCTCAACGAGGAGAGCAGAGAAGTGACAGTACCCCAAGACAAGGGTGTGCAGATGCGCGAGTTGCTGCAAGGAGCCCGCCGCGGAGAGGTTCGCGAGATTGTGATGGGTACAACCGCTGCGCCAGGTGCAGGACTCCACTCAGGTGCCGTGGATTTGACTATCAAAGACCTTGTGCCGAACTTGGAGGAAGGTACGGGGCTGCCGGCAGGTGCTACCATTCTCACGGGTGTAACGGGTGATGTCGTGTTCCCCACCGATGCATCCGATATGGAACTGACCGAGGCGGGTGAGGTAGCAGTGATTGACGACCAGACCGTTGACTTTGACAATGTAAAAGCAGCACCCGCCCGCGTTACGTTGTCCTGCGACATCAGCAACAAGTTGATTGACAACCTGCACTTCAACATCCTTGCCTACATTCAGGGCAAGTTCAACAAGGCATGGCGCAAGTATCTTGCCACCAAGGTCTATTCGCAAGCGAATTTCGCCGGTATCAAAGGCGGCTTTGCCGGACTGACCAAGAGCGGCGACATCACCATCGGCGGTGCCAACACGGCAAAACAGATTCTGAAAGCCGTGGCCGCATTTGTGGACAAAGGTTTTGACATCAACGGTCTGTGCCTCGTACTGGATGCCACCACCGAAGCCGTTCTCAAAGTAACGCCTGTTGCAGAAGGACAGGGCGGGTTCTGCATCCAAAACGGCAAACTGCTCGGTTACGACTATGTAGTAAGCCATCGTATCAATACCGCGCTTGGCGGCGATTCCAAAGTGGATGCTTCGCACAACAGCGATACCACCAAACTGTTCCCAACAACGAAAAAGTATCTCGGTATCGGTTTCTTCCAGTACCTGCCCATCCAGCAGCACGGCGAAGTGCGCTTGTCGCTTGATGCGACCTCCAAAGCACAGCAGAAGAAAAACTGCGTAGGCATAGTATTCAACACCGAGGTATCGATTACCAACCTGTCGAACCACATCTACGACGAGAACGGCAACAAAGTTTCGGCTTTTGCCGTGTACGAACTCGCCGACGCAACGGATGTTACCAAGGTGTCAGTTCAAGGTACGGTAAACACCCAAGCACAATCCTAATCAGTCTCTGAGTCCTGATTAGGGATGGAGTAGGGAGGAGGCGACAGCCCTCCCGCTCCTTTATCAGAAACAACAACCCACTACACGATATGAGTTTGAGAATAGGCAGTGCATTCCTGGCGGCTCTCCGTGCCAACACCGACTTGCAAACTATGCTTGGAGGCATGGCAACGGCAGATGACGAGACCACCTATACAGGGGCTCGCATATTCTATGTGGCACGTATGGAAGCCGACGAACAGCAAGACCGCATCCCCTACATCATCGTCATGCCGAAGGGTATCACCACCCAAGGCAACAAGGACAACTACGATGCAGAGGAAGTGGCGACTGTGGACGTGCTATGCGTGGCAACCGACGGCGAAAGCCTCGTAGAGTTGGCAGAGATGGTAAAGACGACCATTGATGACAGCCTGCAAGGAGATGAGACCTACCGCATCGACAACTTTGCTTTCAGCGCGTCCGCCGTTCAGTTCGACCCCGACAAGCCCTGTTTCTTCCAAACACTCACCTATCAGTGTAGTACAACAATCCGATAAAATGAAAGGACAAAATCTTCGATTTGCCATTCTTGCTAATGGACAAAGAAAATACATTGCCGCCGCACTGTCTTTTGACCTCGATGTACAAGTTGACACCGAGGAGTCGAGCAACAAAGACGTTACAGGCGGCTACAAGACCTACGAGGCAGGGCTGATTGGCTGGTCCGGCAGCGGGCAAGCCAACTATGTGAACGATGCCACCGACACAACAGCGATGCAGGCTGACGATATGTTCATGCAGGTGGGGAAAAGGGTAAGTGTCACTTTTGACATGACAACCGGTGAGAAAAACAGAGACAACCAAACAGGGAAATACCACGGCTATGCCATTATTACCAGTTGGAAAGTCAGCGCACAGAACGGCTCAAAAGTCAACTACGATTTCTCTTTTCAAGGTTCAGGACCTCTGGAAACGTACAGCACTGAGCATTGATGCCATGCTGCCTGATGTTACAGTCAACAGCGGGGACGGAGCAATTCCGCACCCGCTGTTGTATTCTAACAGAGAGCACTGGTCAACAAACCTATAACCAACCACCAACAAAATAGGTACAATTACACCATGTAAATGGCATCTATCACTGCTCTATTCGCGCGAGCGGTACGCGCCCAATCATAGTCTTCGTAGTGCAGGTTCTTTACGGATTGGTCTTTGTGCCCCATTGATTTATCAATAACCCTGTCGGATATATCCAATGACCCCGCAATGGAAGCCCATGTTCTGCGTATTTTAGCCAGCGTAACCTTTATGCCGATACGCTGTCCTATGTCGTCTAATTGCTTTGTAACTCTGCGCTGAAATGTTGAGAAATTCTGCCCTCCCTCACAAAAGCGCACCAAACGTTTCTCTCCGGACCATCGGTCAAGCAATATCTGCAACTCTGGCTCCACACGAATATGCACAGGGCGTAAACTGGCACCACTGATTTTGTGCCTTACAAACACTATCTCCCCGTTCACAGGCTTTTGCATATCGCATATATCCATTAGGTTTGCCCCGCACAGATACAAACTCATCAAAGCCACATCACGCGCCTTACTCCATCCATCGTGCCCTGTTAGGTCCGCTTGTATGAATCGCCGAAGTTCTTCCTTGGTGAGCGTTTCTATTTCATAGTCCGGGATAGCACGTATTTGGTAGTCAAAGAACGGGTCGCCATCACGCCCGATGATGTGCATACGCTCTGCCTCCCGATATGCCGCACGTATATAACTGAACACCATGTGCACTGTCGAATCGCCTCTGCCCGTCGTCCTCAGATACTGCTCCAAGTTCACAAGCCATTCGTATGTAATATCAGAGAACAGCAACATATTATTGCCGCATTGTTTGACATAGTTGTACAAAACACGCCACACGTAGGCGTAGCTCTGCCGCGTCTTATCCATGGAACGAGCCTGTCCATACTTATCAAAGGCATCCAAGAAATCTGCATTGCCATCCTGTCTGCGTATGCTACTCGCTGGCGTATGTTTCTTATTGGATGCCGACTGACCGTTGCCATGTCTGCCCATAATGGCATCGCGTATGTCGTTGGCTGACATTTGCAAGTAGGCTTCACGGTCGGCTTGCTCTATCTGGAACAACCCCTCCTCGAACCTGCGAATTTGCGCTGCCAGTGCTTCACGTTTCTGTTTGTAGTTATATGCCTTGGGATTGATAGCCTCATAGAGCACTCCTTTGATGAAGAACTTCGGCTCTACGCGAATGCCTGTGTTTATGAAAGCATTGCTTTGTCGTGCACAAATCCGGATTCGGATATTTGCCATTCCGTCCTTAAGACTGCGATTGTCAAGATTCAGTTTTATGGTTGCCATGATGTTTTTGTTTCTTAGGTTGGCTCTCTTGCAACAAAGCCAATTGGCTTTGTTGCAAGCAAATTTTGCCTTGTTACAATTTTGTTACGAACTTGTTACGGAAATTTATGTGTTTTATGGGTCAAACAATGGATTTACTGACTTAATTATGGCGCATAGTAAAAGTTCCGT
>DJSG01000069.1:0-2734 GCA_002440265.1 Bacteroidales bacterium UBA6340
CGTTTGTTGCTCAACTCTTTCTGTGCTAAAGCCTTAACCTCGCCCCATACTTTTTCCGACATCGGGTGGTTGTCGTTCTTGTAAGCATCGCTTGTCCACCAAACGTTGTTGTGGCTTTGTGGATCATCAACGATGTATTTGTCCTTAGGCGAGCGACCGGTGAACACACCTGTCATTACGTTTACAGCACCGAGTTCGGTCAACTGACCTTTCTCATAGCCTACAAGGTCTTTCCTCATTTCCTCCTCGAACAACTGCTCGTAGGAAGGGTTGTGTACGATTTCGGTAGTACCCGTGATACCGTACTGTGTAAGATCTAACTTTTTCATAATACTATCTTTGTTTTAGTTTTTTATTTCCAATCCCTGACTGCGTAGCGTCTTGACTACGCTCAACTTTCATCTCTCCACACTCTCTCCATCCCTCTATCTAAACTGAGTACAAAATTAGTGCAAAACTATGATTTTGCCAATAATTTTGCCAAACAATCGTTATTTTGCAAAGTAGAGTTGTCAAAATTCAGATTTTTATGCTGAAAAACATGTTTTTTCTCGAAATTATTTGGTGGGTATCTGAAAAAGCACTACCTTTGCGCCGTGTTTTTCATGGTATTAGATTTAAGGTTAAGTAAAGATTGGGTTGTCGAGATGACAATCCTTCTTTTTTTTGTATCCTGTATGTCCGTGTTTTTATCATAGTACTCGTCCTTTTGTCATATAAAGAGACTGCCTAACTATTTCCATTGTCAGGCAGTCTCTTGTTGGCTCTTTCCACTTTGTATCAGAGTGGAGGTGTATAGGATGTAGGGTGGAAGTATATATGGTAGTTATTCCAAGCCCATGCTTTTCTTAATAGCGGGGACGCGGGCTTCGGCTTCTGCTGTCGCCTTGTCGTAGTCCTGCGGTGTGGGCATGGTAGCGGGAATCTCGAAGTAGTACTTGATTTTAGGTTCCGTACCACTGGGGCGTACACTGACTTTCAAGCCGCCATCGGTGAAGTATTGCAGCACATTGCTTGTGGCACCGAGCAACATCGTGATGGGAGTCTCCACCCACTTGCCGTCTATCAGTTCGCGTTGCGTGAGGGTCTGGAAGTCTTTGGTCTTGATGACTTTCTCGCCTGCAATCTCCGTGACAGGGTTAGCCCGATAGTCAGCCATCATCTGCTTAATCTCATCTGCCCCCGTTTTGCCCGGGCGAACCACGTTGACCGTGGTCTCACGTTGGAAGCCGTACTCCTTGTATATATTGAGCAGGTAGTCATAGAGCGTCATACCATGGTCTTTGGCATAGGCTGCAATCTCGCAAATCAGACAGATAGCCGAGGGCGAGCACTTGTCACGCACTGCATCATAGGCGAGGTAGCCGAAACTCTCCTCGCCTCCACCGATGTACTTGCGTGTGCCTTCCCATTCGCGTATGCGTGCGGCAATCCACTTGAAGCCCGTGTATTCGTCGGTCAGCGTAACGCCCTGGCGGTCAGCAATCTTGCGTATCAACTCGCTGGTTACAATGGTCTTTACGAGATAATGCTCGGGACGCAGTTTGCCAAGTTTCTTCATGTTGGTGATGATGTAGTAGGAGTACATCATGCAAGTCTGGTTGCCGTTGATGATAGTCCACTCGCCTTTGTCGTTTCGGCAGACGATAGCCACGCGGTCAGCGTCGGGGTCACTTGCTACAACGAGGTCAGCATGCAGTTTGGTGCCGAGGTTCATACCCATAGTCATTGCCTCAGCGTTCTCGGGATTGGGGCTGACGACTGTGGGGAAGTTGCCGTCAATCACCATCTGCTCGGGCACTACGTGTATGTTCTGAAAGCCCCAACTGCGCAGGCACATCGGCACAATCTGCCGACCTGCTCCGTGTAGCGGGGTGTAAACGATGTTGAGGTCTTTCTGATGGAGGATAGCCTCTTGGTCAATCATAACGGTTTTGACAGCCATCATGTAGTCGTAATCCACCTCGCCGCCGATGATTTGTATCAAATCCTTGTCGCCATTGCGCTTTACATCCTCCATACGGACCTTGTTTACTTCGTTGATGATACCTTGGTCGTGTGGTTGGAGTACCTGCGAGCCGTCTTCCCAGTATGCTTTGTAGCCGTTGTACTCCTTGGGGTTGTGGCTGGCAGTTACGTTCACACCGCCCTGGCAGTGCAGATTACGAATGGCGAAACTGACCTCGGGTGTGGGGCGCAGGCTCTCGAAGAGATACACCTTGATACCGTTGGCAGCGAACACATCTGCCACAGTGAGGGCAAATTCGCGCCCGTGATTACGGCAGTCGTGCCCCACTACCACGCTCACGCGGTCGCCTTGGAGGGTCTTGAAACCGCCCTCGCGTTGCACTTTGAGCAGGTAGTTGGCGTATCCTTGTGTGGCTTGGGCTACGACATACTTGTTCATGCGGTTGGTGCCGGGTCCCATGATGCCACGCAGTCCACCCGTGCCGAACTCCAGTGTGCGGTAGAAACTATCTATGAGTTCGGTCTTGTCTTCGGCGTTCATCATTGCACGTACCTGCTCGCGCGTCTCGATGTCAAAAGGCTCCTGCGTCCATGTTTGGGCGATGGCCATGACTTTGTCTAATTCCTGATTCTCCATTGTTGTATTCGGTTTAATTGATTATACCTTAATTATAGACGGCAAAGATACTACTTTTTATGGGATTGTGCAAATATGGGGTGAGTTGTGTTCTTATATCCACGCGGTATTGACGGCTTAATCACATAC
>DJSG01000069.1:2776-19999 GCA_002440265.1 Bacteroidales bacterium UBA6340
ACATACTAATATCATACTCTTGACTCGAGATTCATACGGCAATATAAGAGAAGAGGAAACAAAAAGTGAGTAGCAGAGACGGATTCGGGTCCCTCCGCCTTGTTACTCACTGGTTATTCACTTGCTACTCCCTTGTTAGTCTCTCGTCGTGCATTTGTTACTCACATGTCATGCACTTGTTAGTCTCTTGTCATACATTTGTTACTCACTTGTCATACACTTGTTGATTCCTTACCACTCAGTCCACCTCGCGTGCCTCTCCGTTTATCAGCACCTTGCGCGGGTGGGGCGTGAAAGCCGCTGACGAGATGTCCCAATCCTCGTGCCGGTACTGCGGCGGGAGTTGGATATTTGCCATGCCGCATATCGTATAGAAGATACAATCGGCGTTCATCGGTTCGCGCACATGCTGCCGCAGAGCCGCAGTCTTTTCTTTGTTCTCCTGCTCATACTCATCTGAGTACCAGACGAATAAAGGCACATGATACTCGTCTTTGTTGCACAATGTCCCGTGCCAACCCGTGGTGGCTGTGATGGTCTGCCCGTGGTCAGACACATACCACAGAGCCGCCATACCGCGGTTTTTGAGGGTGTCCATCAGATTGTTCAGCAGATAATCGGTGTACAAAATAGTGTTGTCGTATGAATTTATCAGCAGGCTGTCGCTCTTCACGTCCTTGTCCGACTGGTTGTTCGGGTGCCATTTGTCAAATTCTTTCGGGAAATTGCCGTAGTAGAAGTGCGAGCCCAGCAACTGAAACATGATAAACGTCTTGTCATATAATGCTGACACTGAGTCTATTGCGCTCATTACTTCTGCGTCCGAGTTCACGTCCACCGTGTAATCTACGCCTTGGTAGAGGTACGTGCTGGATATCTGGTTGAACAGTCCCCGTTTGATGACCACAGTGGTAAACCCGTTCTCTTTGAACACCTGCACGATGCTCTTCTCCGTGTAACTCAAATCATTCTCCTCGGCAGTGGCTCGCGTCACAATCATCGGCACGGAGATGGACGTAGTGCAACCGTCGGTGTAGTAGTTGTGAAAGAAGACAAGGTTATTCTGCTTGCCTGCCAATGGCATCGTCTCGCGCGGGTAAATGCCATTCAATGAGCAGTTTGCATAGCGCACCGACTCACCGATTGCCAACACGTAGGTCTCTTTCTGCGCGAAGTTCCGCGTGCGGGTAGAGTGGAAAACAAAGTCGTTGGTCTGATTCATCCTGTGAATCTTGCGCACTGCTATCTTGGTCAGATGCAGGATATTGAATGGCGGACGGTGCAGGGTGTTCTTGAACACCTCCGCCTTGAACGAATAGAAATTGTCAATCTGTGCCGTTTTCTCCACAGGCATCACCCCCACCAGTGCCACCAACAGGCAAACCCCGCATGTCTTCCAACGAAATCCGCGCGATACCGCGGGCATCTTCACGTACCAGACGCACACTCCTGCAAACAGCACCACCACAGGCACAGTGTACCACAATGCCTGCAGATTGCTACCGGCAAACGTACGGCTCTCTTCGGCGGTGGTGGTCACCAACGCGAGGTAGTGGTCGATGTCCATAAAGATATGGAAGGTGTTGACCATCACCAACTCTGCCAATGTCATTACCATGAACAAGGAGGCAATCACCACTCCCGCTATCTTGTTCTTGACCAACAAGATACACGAGGACAATCCCCCGCACACCAGCAACGCACGCAGCGTGCTCAACCATGTCTCATCGTAACGCTCTACGATAAACTTCACACATACCGGGCTGAAAAACAAGCAAGTAAGCAACGCCCATACAACGAGAAAACTCGTTTCTTTTTGATACTTCATAGACTGACAACTTTTATTGCAAAGCCATCAATCTCGTCAAGATAGGGATAAAAAGAAAAGTGAACTTTCTTTTCGCACTCACAGGAAGCCTACGAAGAAACCTGCCAATCGTCTAAGAAAGTCCACACTACAACAGTGTGATTTACAGACGATTGCAGGAGTGTCCGACGCTCCCCGTTAAGTGCTTGCTATTCTTTGTTCAGAGAAAAACAGTTTCGTAGGCTTTTTTCTTTGAGTGCGAAATAAATAGCTAATGCTCCATTATGTTATTGTTGTGCCGCCTTTACGGCACCGGTTTGCATAAGCAACTGATTTTATACGTTATATATCCTTATTCTTTTAACCACGCACGGTATTCCTCCACCGTGAAGTGCGTATTCAGCAGTTGGAGATTTGTGTCTGTGATGCACAATATCTGCACGCCTTTTTCGCCGAAGACACCGATGAAATCGGCGTTTTTCTGCAACAGGTCAACATACCACTCTGCCTCGTCCAGGCTCTCGAAGCCTGATACTTGCAGAGCACTCTGCTCGGGTGCAAAGGTCGGTACCGCCTTCAAATCGAAGTCCTTAATCATAAACTGCGAGAAGTTGAACAATGCCACCTCGTACAGCACTTGGTTCAACAGTTTCTCGTCCTGCGGCATTACCAACAGCACCAGCGAAGGCTGCGCCCTGTCTGCGTCAAACTGCACCACAGTGTCTTGCACCTGTTCCTCTGTTTGCTCGGTAGCCCTGCGGTCTTGCAGCGATGCCATATCGCCGGTTGTCTGGCTTTCCATGCCTTGCCCCATCATAGCCAGCATATTCTTAGCCATAGCCGATAGTTCACTCTCGGGGTAGCGGACGACCATATCACGCAACTGCTCAACGAAAGCGTCCTGACCATCTGTCTTTGCCACTGCGATAGCATTCAGGAACAAGAAGCGCGGCATCAGCGGGCTAAGCGGATAGTGCTCCTCGGCATAAGCCTTGTTTGCTTTCACTGCAGCAAAATGGCTCTGCGTGTACTCTTTGTAGGTAGCCTCATAGAGCGAGTCCTGTTCCGCTGCCATGTGACGAAGACGGTCGAAGTAATCGGGTTGGGAAACGATTTTAGCCTCGTTGGATTCGGGGAACAGTGTGAGAATATCCTGTTTGTATTGCTCTGCATCGGCATCACGGTGCTCTTTGAGGGCTGTGAGGTACTGCATATAGTACAAGTCCAACAGGCGTTCATCCCGAGGAAAGCGACGGCAGAACTCACGGAAGGTCTCATCACTCAAAGTGCGGTCTCCTACCTTGTCACGGTAGATATAGACCATATTGTACAGTGCATTGGCAATAAGCAGGTTCGATTGCCTGAAGTCTTCATCGGTCTTTGGTATCTGTTGCAGGTAGTATTCGGGCTTATGGTTGTCGGTTTCGGTAGTTTCCTGTACGGTATTCTTAATGCTGTCCGTACCGATGGAATCGGTAGAAAGTGCCTGTTCCTCGTCTTCTTCAGGGGGTGTATCCATAAAGGAAGAGGTGGATGCTTTGCTCAACCTGCGCCAGTTGTCCTCAAGCGTACGGTTGCCCCATTGGGTGCGGAAAGCCTGTTTGCCGGAGCGTATGAGTTGCGGGTTATAGAAATACCATGCTGCTGCGCCTGCACCTGCGTTGCCAAGCATGTTGGTTGTATTGACACTACGCGGACCTGTGTCGTTCTCTGCATCGCGTGCTGCCTGTTCGGCACGGGCTTTCTCCTCTTCTTCCGCACGGATAAGGCGGGCTATGATAGAGTCCACCACCACTCGCTGCTCCTCCGGTGTGAGCATAGCCAGACGTTGCAACGAGTCTTGCAGCAGCACTGTATTGTACTCAACCACCAGTTCGTCCAAGGTCTCAGAGAGCCGTTGAATGCGTGTGTACTGCTCATTCTCGGAGGATATGATTTGTGTAGCCTCCTTATAGCACGGTCCTGCTTTGATGTAGTTCCGCTGTGTATAGTAGATGTCGCCTGCGGTGATGAGTACAGCCGCCTTGTTGAGTCCGTTTTGGGTACTCTTCTCTATAGCCAGTTCGTAGTTCTCCAAGGCACGGGCAGTGTCTTTTCGTGCAAGATAGACATTACCGATAGCCCCGTATATCTGGTCTAATTCGTCCTTGTTCTTGTCCTGCCGTGCCATCTTGGTCAGGTCTTTGACGGCAGTGGACAGGTTGTCTTCCAACTGTGCACGGCGTAGTCTGGCGTTGAAGTCCATCTCATTGGAGGGTTGCATCTTCAGTACTTTGGCATACGCATCGCGTGCTTCCGTCCTGTTGCCCTGCAATTGGTATATCTGTCCCAGTACGAACATAAAGCGCGGACGGTTGCCTTTGCGGTCTTCGTCCTTCAGTGCTATCTTGATGAACGGTACAGCCTCGTTGTACTGCTTGGTCTTGAGCAGTATATCGGCACTGACAGCAGAGTATAATGAGGCGTGTTTCCTATCAAGGTTGTCCACTTGTACCTTGCGGAGAGCGTCCTCTGCTTCGTACAGCCACCCCATTTCACCATACGCACGTGCTACCCATAGTTGGCAACGCGCTACCATATCCTTGTCGTAAGCATAATGGCGGGCTATGTAATTGAAAGTACTGATACTGCCCAAGAAGTCGCCTTTGTGAAACTCCGCCATACCGAGCATAAGCCATGCGTTGCCCATTTGGTTGTTGAACTCTTCTTGTTTGAGCCATGCTTGGTACTTAGGGTCTTTCTGCTTCTTGTAGTTAATCTTCGGACGTGCTTTGATACTGTGCAACTTGATGCACTTACGGCATTTCTCTATGGTCTTGTCCATCTGTGAGGCAGATGCCTCTGCCGCCTTGTGATTGGAGACCGGATACAGGTTCAGGATGGTGGAATAGTCGTCTTCGTTGGCCTCACGGATAGCCTTTTCGCCCTCATCAAACGCCACTTGCCCGTTGAAATAGATGTTGTATTTCGTTTTCATCTGGTGATAAGCACGAGTCGCCCCCGTATTCTTCTGTGTGGAACACGAGGACAAGAACCCGATGAAAACGGCAAAAAGCAATATATATATGTGTGTATGCTTCATTTATTGCAGACCTTTGACATGGCTTGGAGCGGGTATAAAGTCTTTCAAGTAGAAGGGTTCGAAGTATGCCATCTGCTTTACGTCCAACTGCCGAGCATCTTCTCTCTCTGCCAATTGCCCCATATACTGTGCAAGTGGTACGATACCATCGATGAAACGGGCTTTTGGGGATACTATAACGTTCCGACACTTGTCAGAACCATTACCGAAGAAATATATAGCACCATATTGTTGCAGTTCTGCCTCGAAAGTATGCTCATCCACCACTTTTGCCTTGATTTCATCGGTACGAACCAGTGTGGCCGGGTTATACAAAGCCGTATATACTTCCATACGGCGTGCATCCAACATAGGACAGAATAATGCGCTATCCTCCACTTTGTTCAATGTTGCGCATTGCGCTTTGGCTGCCAGACACAACACCTGCAGTGTGTCTATCGGAATCAAGGGGATACTCAAGCCGTAGCACAGCCCTTTGGCGGTGCTGGCTCCTATGCGCAGACCTGTATAACTGCCCGGACCTTGCGACAACGCTACTGCATCCAATAGCCACCCCTTCTGCTTTGCTTCGTCAAGCAATTCGCTGATGAATACGGGCAGTTCGCGGGCGTGGTTGGCACTTCCTATGTTCTCACGCCAAGCCACAGCCTGCCCCTCTACCGTGATAGCGGCAGAGCAACAATTGGTGGAGGTCTCGATATTCAGAATAGTCATACGTGCTACCGATTTCTTTTTCAAACCGCAAAGATACGATATTTTTTGCACAACAGAAAATAATTTGTAACTTTGCGCCTACAAATCAGTCCAATATGAAGAATATCGTTGTATTTACAGGTGCCGGTGTTTCGGCAGAAAGCGGATTAGGTACGTTTCGTGACGCAGACGGCTTGTGGGAGAAATACCGTATAGAGGACGTGTGTACGCATGATGCGTGGTTGCGTAATCCCCAGTTGTGCGTGGACTTCTATAATGCCCGTCGCAAGGATGCGCTTGCGGCACAGCCCAATGCAGCGCACTATGCCATAGCCCGTTTGCAAGAGGCTATCCCGACCACGCAGGTGATAACGCAAAATATCGATGACCTGCACGAGCGGGCAGGCAGTCATGATGTGGTCCATCTGCATGGGGAAATCACAAAGTTGCGTTCGGAGAATGACGACCTTGCGACGGTGCCGCTACAGGGTTGGGAACAGCACTACGGAGACCGTCATCCTGACGGCTCACTGCTACGTCCGTATATCGTGTTCTTTGGCGAGAGTGTGCCGTATTTTCCCGTGGCATGCAACATAGTCTCGGGTGCGGACATCATGGTGGTGGTTGGTACGTCGCTGAATGTATATCCTGCGGCTTCCCTGTTGGAGTATGCACCTGCTAATGCAGATATCTATGTGATAGACCCAGGGCACCCAGAGTTCGGCATATACCGTGACCGCGTGCACCATATCCAAAAGAAAGCCACGGTGGGTGTACCGCAGTTGGTGGACAAACTGATTGCCCAACTCACCTGACAGAAACGGGGCAAGACAGGAGTGTGCTTAATCAGTAGAAAGGGCTGATTCGGCGGATTGGCGCTGGAGAAGATGGTCAATGTAGTAGCGCATATTCACCTGCTGCTGGCGACCGTCGGTGTTTTTCCAGTCACCAAAAAGGCGAACTGCGCGGTTAGCGTAGTTGAGTGCAGCGGTATAGTCGCCCATCATCTCTGCGGCAACAGCCATATCGGCTACGGCGACAGCGGAGATTTTTTTATCTCCATTGTCTGATGCCTGCTGCCAAGCGGCAATGGCCTCTTCCCATAGTTTGCGTTGGAAAGCGCGCATACCGCGCTGTATGTCGGCATCGGGATTATTGTAGAGGTAGTGGGTGGCGGGCAGCCATTGGGGTGTGAGGCTGACGCCCACATCAGTGCCTATCTGTTGCGCCAAGTAGAGGAGCGCGTCATGACGGTCGGGCAGTCCTGCGAGCGCGTCAGTACGCGAGTAAAACGAATCCATTTCCCAGAGCAGGGTATCGGCGGTAGTGAAGACGGCATCTTGTGTCTTGCCTGCATGGTGCACCGTCCAGTGCGTCTGTGAACAGGCTTGGAGATAGGCATAGTACCGGTCGCCGTCCACAGGGAAACACTCACGCATATCATACAGCACCAAGTGGTTGAGTATCAGCAGGGCATCGGCTTCGTACTCGGCACAGAGCCGCTCCTCATCGACCACGGTCATGGGGCTGCGGGAGTAGAAATTGCGGCTCTTGTTCTGGCTGATATCCATGAGTTCCACTTGCAGGTATTCGCCGCTGTCGTCCATGGTCTGTGTGGCAGCAAAGAGACACCGCAGTGCTGCATCAGCGAGGTTGACGGATGTGCCACTGAGCATGGTGCCGTCTTCGGCGTTGCTGTGTCCGAAGTCCTCGGGCTGAGTGACGGTGTTGTTGACCACAAGGATACGTTGTGCGCCGTGCAACAGCGGTCGCTCGGCAGGCTGACGTTCGTCCACGGTGAAGTAATACTGCTGCGCCGGCAAGGTGATGGCGGCGAGAAGGATTAGGAATGTAGGAAGTATGCGTTTCATAGCAGGTGGGAATAGCATGGAGTTATAGTTTGCGTATGCGCCACTCTTTCGGGTACATATTGTTGCACCGGTTGCCGACGTTCTTCACGAAGCCCAACGGCACGTGCTGGTAGGTGACGAGAAGGAAAGTGGCGGGCTTGCCTACTGTGGCTATAGTCTCCGTGCGCAGAAACGCAAGTGCCTGCTCAATAGGAAGTTCTATTTGCGGGAAGGCATCGGCTTTGAAGTCCTTAACCATCGCCAACGGGTGCTGCGGTGCTATGGTTTTGCCGCGTTGTTCACCGACACCGACGCCATAACTGATGCAGATGAATTGCGTGGTGAGGTACTCAATCAACTCTTTGTATTTCAGCGGGTAAGCGGTAATGAATCTGTCCTGTTGGCGCATCGCCCAGCGGTCAGGGTGGCTTAACCAACCGCGGAGTATATTTTCCTGTTCAATGGGTTTTGGGGCAGCCTGTTTTCTCTTGGGAACACGGAAAGGCATAATACACTCGCCGCGTTTGCGGAAGGCGCAGATGTACAACCCTTCGCCTTTTGTTTTGTGCGGATAGAAATGGTAGCCGGGGTGTCCCTCTGTGATACCCCACGCGGGGTCGTAGTCAATGCCAAGCACATCGGCACCGAGTTCTTCGGCTATCCAGAGAGCGTTGTGTTCGTTCTCCTGGCGGTTGAACGTGCAAGTGGAATAGATGAGAATGCCGCCGGGCTTGAGGGCATCCCATGCGTCTTCCACGATGGTCCGCTGACGTTCGGCACAAAGGCGTACGTTGGTTCTGCTCCATTCGGTGATTGCATCCGGGTCTTTTCGGAACATTCCTTCACCCGAACAGGGGGCATCTATCAGCATGCAATCGAACAGGTAGGGAAGCCGCTCGCCGAAATCAACAGGCTGGTTATGAGTGACTACCGTGTTTCCATTGCCCCATTTCTGGATATTCTCGGAGAGGATAAAGACGCGCTGCCGTACAACCTCGTTGCTGATGAGGAGCCCATCGTTGCCCAGGTACTGACTGATAAGGGTGGATTTGCCCCCGGGTGCGGCACAGAGGTCGAGGACGATGCTGTCGGGCTCCACGAACTGCTCCAGTACCTGCTGCAGGAACATACTGCTTGCCTCCTGCACATAGTAGCAGCCCGCGTGGAAGAGCGGGTCGAGAGTGAACTGCGGTCGCTTGCTGAGGTAGTAGCCGTCCTCATTCCATGGCACTTCATCGGTGTCGGCATCGAAGGTGAGGCAGTCGATTTTATCGTTGAGACGAATGGATGTGACGGGCTCGCCTTCCAACGCATGGAAGAGGAGATCGGCATCAGCGGCACCCAACTGCTGTTGCATACTATGTATGAAATCTATTGGCAACATGGCACATCAACAAGACTCAAACCGAGAATCAACGTACAATCGGCTGCAAAGTTACGAAAAATATGGCAAATATCCGCTATGGGGGACTTTTTTATCCTAAAACAATCGGAAAAAGAAATGATATTCTCTCGGGAACAACCCGTTAATAACCCGTTAACAACCCGTTAATAACCCGATAAAGACCCGATGAAGATACGATGAGAACTTGAGACTCTCACAAGCACTATCAAGAAGACCACACTTTGCTGTAGACAGTTCGTGTGGTTTCCGATGCAAATGTTATTTGGATTGCAGGATAGGGAAATGGAGTCAGAAGAGACTGAGTTGGTCGTCAACGGGGCGGCTGTCTTCGGGGACTTCGTTGGTAATGGTGAAAGGTACACCTGCGGCGTTGGTTACGCTATTTACGTTGGTTGCGTTGGTTGCCGAGGAGACAGGGGAGTGTTCGGAGGTATTTTCAGATGGGGTGTTTGTGCTCTCGGGGGAATTGCCATTTTCCTCTGATGAGTTGCCGTCCTCATCGTTGTCTTCCGTGGGGGCAGGTTCGGGTTCGGGCGTGATGTCTTCGATGCGGGCAATGTCGAGGGTGGAGAAGCGTTTGCCTTTGGCTTTCGGGGATTTGACATCGATGAAATCGGACATAATGATGTTCATATCAGGCTTGGTCTCGTCCGTAAAGACAAGGCGGAAGGTAGCCTCCTCGCGGTCGGTGAGTAGCACAATACGGCTGCTGCTGTTGCCGCCGAGCATATTCTGCGACTTTGGTTGCGCGTCAAGTTGGAAACGTTTGCCGTAGTAATAGCCGAGGTCGGCATTCCACATGGCAAGTGACCAGACCTTGTCGGCATTGAACTTCTCGATGCGCAGGATGTTCCGGTCGAAATGCGCGGTGAGTTCGAAGGTGGTGAGGTAGTAGTCGCCCGTGGTGGTGATGACGAGAATACGGTCTTCGTCCCGGAACTCGCCGAGGTAGGTGCCCTGCGCGTCGTAGTTGATGCGCAAGACATCGGGGTCGAACCACACCTTGCGTCCGCCGAGGGTGGAGTGCCCCTTCTGCTTGAGCGTGATGGACTTGACTTCGTACTTGGTGAGCACATTGCCTCGTGCGGTGCGGCTCTTGACAGCCAGTTCGCTGAGGTCCTTGGTGACTTCGACTTTTTTGAGGTGCAAGGCGGGCTTGAGTTGCACGCGAATAACCTCCGCTTCGCCGTTGGGATTGGCGGTGAAATAGACCACTTTGGAGCCCGGTTTGCCCTGCGTGAGGTCATACTCTTTGTCGCGCGCGATGCCCGTGACGGCGAACCGCTTCATGTAGTAGATGCCATTCTTGCCGTCGCGGTAGATGGCGTTGTAGATGGTGCGCTGGTCGTTCTTGCGGAAGATGTCGATGTGCAGGATGTCGGTGCCGACGAAGAGTTTGTCCGCCACCTTGACAATCTTGTACTTGCCGTCTTTGTGGAAGATGATGACATCGTCGATGTCGGAGCAGTTGCAGAGGAACTCGTCCTTCTTCAGCCCCGTGCCGATGAAACCTTCGGCGCGGTTGATGTAGAGTTTCTCATTGGCTTCAACGACGGTCTTGATGTTGATATTGGCGAAATTGCGCACCTCGGTGCGGCGTGGATAGCGTGCGCCATACTTCTCACGGAGCGATTGGAACCATGCGATGGTGTAGTCGGTGAGGTGGTTGAGGTTGCGGACGGTGTCCTTGATTTTGCGGTCGAGGTCGCGCATGAGTTCGTCCGCCTTTTTGGAGTCGAAGCGTGTGATGCGAATCATGCGGATGTCGAAGAGACGTTCGATATCCTCGCGACGCACCTCGCGGATGAGTTGCGCCTTCCACGGGGTGAGTGCCTTGTCCACGAAAGCCACCAGTTTGTCTTTGTTGGGGGCGTTTTCGTAGCCCTCTTCCTTATATATACGGTTCTCGATGAAGATTTTCTCGAGCGATGTGTAGAAATACTGCTCCTCGAGTTCGGCTTTCTGTATCTCGAGTTCCCATTTGAGGAGAGCGCGGGTATTGTCGGTGCTAAGCCGCAGGAGTTCGCTGACGTTGGTGAAGATAGGTTTTTTGTTCTGCACCACGCAGCAGTTGGGCGAGATGTTCACCTCGCAATCGGTGAAAGCATAGAGTGCGTCGATGGCTTTGTCGGACGAACTGCCAGGGGCGAGTTGCACCACAATCTTCGCCTCTTCGGCAGTGAAATCGTCCACCTTGCGCACCTTGATTTTGCCTTTCTGGTTGGCACGAAGGATGGTCTCAATGATTTTGGTGGTGGTAGTGCCGTATGGTATCTCGCTGATTATCAATGTGCGGTTGTCGTCTGCCTTTTGTATCTTGGCACGAATGCGAATGACTCCGCCGCGTTCGCCGTCGTTGTAGCGGCTGACGTCAATCTCGCCGCCCGTGGGGAAATCAGGGTAGAGTTGGAACTTCTCGCCGCGCAAATACGCCAGCGAGGCATCGCATAGTTCGTTGAAGTTGTGTGGCAGTATCTTGGAGTTGAGTCCCACGGCGATGCCCTCCACGCCCTGCGCGAGCAAGAGCGGAAACTTGACAGGCAGGTGGATAGGCTCTTTCTTGCGGCCGTCGTAGGAGAGCATCCACTCGGTAGTCTTCGGGTTGAAGACCGTCTCGAGAGCGAACTTGCTGAGGCGTGCTTCGATGTAACGGGGTGCGGCTGCGCCGTCGCCCGTGAGGATATTGCCCCAGTTACCCTGACAGTCGATGAGCAGGTCTTTCTGCCCGAGTTGCACCAGCGCATCGCCGATACTGGCATCGCCGTGCGGGTGGTACTGCATGGTCTGACCGACGATGTTCGCCACCTTGTTGTACTTGCCGTCGTCCACCCCCTTCATGGCGTGGAGGATACGGCGTTGCACAGGCTTCAGACCGTCCTCAATGGCAGGCACGGCGCGCTCCAAAATCACATACGAGGCATAGTCCAAGAACCAGTCCTGGTACATGCCCGTGAGGTGCTGCTTGATTGCGTCGTTAAAGTCTGCCATTGGGGTGTTACCGCTACACTATTAGGGGCAGACCCATCACTCTACGCGCTTGTTGATTATGATATACGACAGGATACCGACTACCTCCAACGCCATGGCAACCACCAACAGCACATTTGTCTGCTTTACAAACGCATAAACAGCCAAGCATACCACACCGCATAGCACGAGGATAGCCCCCAAGTATTTCAAAAACGTCTTCATATTATTTTGTTGATTACAATTCCAAAACACGCTGCAAAGTTACAGAAAATTGCTGATAAATCCAAATCTGTTCGAAAAAAGACGGTTATGACTATACTCATCTGCTCACCCGTATGTAAAGTACTGCGCCTATAGCAAGGAACACAAAGTTAGGCAACCACACACTCATAAAGGGCGACATCACGCCATTCACCGAGAACGTGGTGGAGACTGTGGAGAATAGTATATACAACGCACTGAGTGTCAGTCCGACACCCAAGTTCTTCCCCATACCGCCGCGCACTTTCTTGCTGCTCATGGTAACACCAAGGAGCGTCATGATAAAAGCCCCTATCGGACTTGCCCAACGCTTCCACCACTCCGTCTCAAAGGCCTGGATATTGCCTCCTCCGCGCTGGCGTTGGCGGTCGATATACGCTTTCAGTTGCGGATTGGTCATCATCTGTGCGTTCTCCGCTGTATAGAATAGTTCTTCGGGCAGGATAGGAATTATAGTATCTAACCTTTCACCACGGCTGAGCGTCTCGCGCATACCGTCAAAATCACGGCGTGTGTAGCGGTCGAAATGCCAGTTGTAGGCGGAGTCGTACTTGATACGGTCGGCGGTGATACGCATCGTCAGTTGCTTGCCCTCGAAATGCTCAAACGATGTGCGGTATCCCATTTGTGTACGCTTCTGGAAACTCTCAATATAGAGAATAGTGCCGGGCTCAACCTCCATCTGCACATTGCGGGCGTTCTCGCGGGTGAAACGCTGCACGTACTTGTCCTGGAACGTCAGCATCTTCTCCGATGCCGGCGGAATCACGTAACCCGTGAGCCAAAACGACAGCAGAAAGAGCAGGGTGGCACTGACTATATAGGGTAACATCAGTCGGCGGTAACTGACACCGCTGGCGAGAATAGCAATAATTTCGCTGTTGCCCGCCATCTTGGAGGTGAAGAAAATCACCGAAATGAATATGAACAGCGGACTGAACATATTCATATAGTAAGGTATAAAATTGAAATAGTAATCTACTATAATCTCTTTGAGCGGTGCCTGGTTCTCGAAGAAATCATCCAATTTCTCGGTCAAATCGAAGACTACGGCAATACTCATTATCAGCACAATCGAGAAGAAGAATGTGCCAAGGAACTTCTTGATGATGTATTTGTCGATTTTCTTCAAAAGAAACCTTTGCTTTTATCTGCAAATAATCCTTACAGATGTTTATTATAGTCTCACCATTATCCGTCGTAGCGTATCCTCTTTCCACGAGCGGAAGTCTCCGGCAATGATATGCTTGCGTGCCTCGCCCACCAGCCACAGGTAGAACGCCAAGTTGTGAATACTCAGTATCTCCAAACCCAACATCTCATCGGAGTGTATCAGGTGCCGCACATAAGCACGCGTGTATTGATGGTCCACATAACTGGTGCCTGCAGGGTCTAGTTCGGTGAAATCGTCCTCCCATTTCTTGTTGCGCATATTCATCACACCGTTCTGCGTGAATATCATACCGTTACGCCCGTTACGGGTGGGCATCACGCAGTCGAACATATCCACACCGCGTTCTATTCCCTCAAGGATATTCCACGGCGTGCCTACCCCCATCAGGTAGCGCGGTTTATGGGTTGGCAAGATGTCGTTCACCACCTCTATCATCTCATACATCTGCTCCGTGGGTTCACCTACCGCCAATCCTCCTATGGCGTAGCCGTCACGGTCGAGGTCGCGCAGACGCTTGGCCGCCTCTTGCCTCAGGTCCGTATAGACACACCCTTGCACAATAGGAAAGAGGTGTTGCTGGTAGTCATACACATCACTCGTGCTGTCGAAACGTGCGATACAACGGTCCAGCCAACGGTGCGTACGCTCCATCGAGGTCTTGGCATATTGCCTGTCGGCAGTACCCGGACAACACTCGTCAAACGCCATCATAATGTCAGCACCTATCTCACGCTCTATATCCATCACTTTCTCTGGGGTGAATATCAGTTTGCGCCCGTCAATATGCGACGAGAACTGCACACCCTCTTCTGTCATCTTGCGTATATCGGTCAGCGAAAACACCTGATAACCACCTGAATCCGTGAGTATCGGGTGCGTCCAACCCTCGAACTTATGCAATCCTCCCGCCTGGTGCAATATCTCCGTACCGGGACGAAGGTAGAGATGATACGTGTTCCCCAATATGATTTGCGCGTGAATATCGTCAATCAAGTCGCGCTTGTGCACCCCCTTAACCGTTCCCACTGTCCCCACCGGCATAAAGATGGGCGTCAATATATCGCCATGGTCGGTATGTACCACGCCGGCGCGTGCATTGGACTGGTTATCAGTATGTATTAAGTCGAAAAACGCCATATCTAACCTCTACTCTCTATCCCCTAAAAACTCAACTTATTCCCCACCGGAAACACCACGGCGGGCTTGAAACTCTGCTGCTCTTCGGGGGTCATCAGCGCATAAGCCATGATTATCACCGTATCACCCACGTGTATCAGGTGTGCGGCAGCCCCGTTCATGCAGATACACCCGCTGCCCCGTTTACCGGGAATAACGTATGTCTCCAAACGCGCACCATTCGTATTGTCCACCACCTGCACACGCTCGCCCGCGTATATATGCGCGGCATCCATCAAGTCTTCATCTATGGTAATGGAACCTATATATTCGAGATTGGCCTCTGTCACCGTCACACGGTGAATCTTCGATTTCAGTATCTGCAACAACATTTTCGTATGCTTTTAGCCCACAAAAGTACTGCTTTTTCCCGAAACCAACAAAATTATTTGTGTATTTCAAAAATAAGCAGTACTTTTGCACGCTTTTCCACTATAAATGGGAAAACAAAACAAGCATTGCGCAGCAATGGTTGGTTTGAGGGAAGGAATGGCGGCGACTTAAATCCGCGCAGCGGATTTAAGTGTTGCAAGCCCATTCCGACGAAGGAAAGATGGCGGAGTGGTCGATCGCGGCGGTCTTGAAAACCGTTGACCTGCAAGGGTTCGGGGGTTCGAATCCCTCTCTTTCCGCAAAAGCGTGGCTATTTTGACCAAGACTACTCGAATAGTTCGAGTAGTTTTTTTTGTATATAAGGCGAAATATAAAGCGAAAAACTTAGTATTGCCGCGTATTATCACGCATAGCACGCTGAAGTTCGCGCTTGTCATCCTGCTCGCGAAGCGACTGACGTTTGTCGTAGGCATGCTTGCCCTGACAGAGGGCTATCTCCATTTTCGCCAACCCTTTCTCATTGATAAACAGACGCAAAGGAATGATTGTCTTGCCTGTCTCCTTGGTCTGACGCTCCAATTTACGCAATTCTTTGCGAGTGAGCAGCAATTTTCGGTCACGCTTTGCCTCATGGTTCGCATAACTTCCGAAGCGATATTCCGCAATGTGCATTTGCTTCACCCACAATTCACCGCCAACGAACATACAATACGTATCCGCCAACGAGGCTTTACTCTCGCGGATAGACTTGATTTCCGTGCCTAACAACTCAATACCAGCCGTGTACCGGTCTAATATCTCATAATCATAAGTGGCACGACGATTCTTGATATTTATATCACTCCTCAATCGCATAAAACTGCGCAAAATTACATAAAATACTTGAATTGTACAACTTTCATATCGAAATGCCATGTCTCTTTCAGGGAGAGAAACTTGCATTGCAATGGTGTATTCATGCAATCCTGGCTCGGTTTGTGTTGGAAAACTTCGCTGCCCGTCAATGGTTTGCTTGATTGTAAATAGTTATAAATACCTGCTATCATCGAGAGAATACCGAGTGAACTCCGAGTGAATAGCCAGTGGTTACTGCTGTCAAATCCGATATTATTTAAATTATGTAGTAACACATGTCGTTTTTGATATTTGCCAAAATCATATCTTTTTTGTACCTTTGTGCGCCTTTCATAGCGGTTAGGCTGCTTTCTGATGTTGGACTGCTATGATGGAAGGATAGAAATTAGTGTATCAAATTTAATCATACAATTATGCAAGTAGAATTGGTGCTGTTGGTGCTGTCGTTGCTGTTCTTCGCCAGTATCTTCACGGATAAGATAGGGTATAAGTTCGGTGTGCCGGCGTTGCTGCTGTTTCTGGCGGTGGGTATGCTGTTCGGTCCGGATGGTATCGGGCGTTGGTTCAGCGAAGACGGTATGGGCTATATACTCAGTACGGGTTCTGCGCAAGCCATCGGTACCATTGCGCTGTGTATTATCCTGTTTTCGGGCGGTATGGACACCAAGTTGTCGGACATCCGTCCCGTGATGGCACCGGGTTTGACACTTGCCACGATAGGTGTGCTGCTCACCGCTATCATCACCGGCGTGATTATCTACTATATCTTCGGCTGGCTCAATGCAGTGGCGAGCGTCAGTATATGGGTGGCGTTGCTGATGGCATCGACGATGTCGTCCACGGATTCGGCGTCCGTATTCTCCATTCTGCGCACCAACGGCGTGGGGCTGAAGCATAACCTCCGCCCGCTGTTGGAGTTGGAATCTGGAGCCAACGACCCGATGGCGTATGTACTGACCACGACCATGATAGGGGTGGTAACCGCCAAAGCCGCAGAGATTTCCATGCTGGCAATCGTGCAGACGATTGTGGTGCAATTGGTGATGGGTGCCGTGATGGGCTTTATATTCGGGAAAGGCATTGTGGAACTGATGCGCAAGGTGCAACTGAGCAACGAGTCGCTCTACCCGATAATGGTGCTGACTGCGTGCATTTTTATATTCTCGATTACCTACTACCTGAAAGGCAACTCTTATCTGGCGGTCTATATAGGCGGTTTGGTGATTGGCAACAGCAAGTTCACCCGCAAGCACCAGACGCGCAGTTTCTTCGACGGACTGACATGGCTGAGCCAGTTGATAATGTTCCTCGTGCTGGGATTGATGGTTCACCCGAGAGATTTGCTGCAGGTGGAAGTGCTGGTACCCGGGTTGGTGATAAGTGTGGTAATGGTGTTTATATCGCGTCCGATTTCGGTTTTTCTGTGTATGCTGCCATTCCGACAATATACCACTCCCGACAAACTGATGCTGAGTTGGGTGGGACTGAAAGGGGCTGTGCCGATTATATTTGCCATTCTGTGCAAGGCGGGCGGAGTGGCGCATGCGGACTTGATATTCAATATTGTGTTCCTTTGCACGCTGGTGTCGCTGATAGCACAAGGCACTTCGCTGTCGG
>DJSG01000078.1 GCA_002440265.1 Bacteroidales bacterium UBA6340
TCAGGGCTTTCAGTTTGCGCTCGATATCGTCCTCCAACTGTTGTTTTTGCTGTTCTATCTCGGTGGCGGACAAAGAGAGTGCGTCTATCTGCCGGATAAAAGCGGATTGGTGTTCGGCTTGCAGGAACGATAAATCGCTGAAATCTCCCACCCGTTTCGGCACAAACAGGTTGTCTTTCGATACATAGTAAACGCCTACCTCGTAGTGCAGTTGCCCATCGCTCTCCTCGTAGCCGTTTACGCCTATTGCTACCACCTCTCTATACGAATCGGCGTTGCGGAGAATGGCATCCGCATAATGCACGGCACCATTGACCGCATATTTGGCAATGTTCTGGTAGTGGGCGGTGTTGTCTTTCTTGGTATTCTCGATATTGCCTTGTGCGTCCAGCCGCTGCAACGCGCCGCGTGTGCCTTTCACCTCTATCATCACGGGTATATGGCGCAGGTCGGGTGTCTCTATCAGACATTTGATGTCGGGGTAGTTGGCTCCCGTGCCGCCCTGTTTGCTCGGGGCTTCGCGCAGAGCCTTCTCTATCTCGGGGTTGATAGCCTGGGTCTTGGTGTAGTAGTTGCCTTCCAGTTGGCGTTTGCACCAGTCTTCCACTTGTTCTTCTATACTTCGTGCCATAGGGCGGATGTGTTGGTTTTTATGCAGTTTGCTGTACCTGCATAAAAAATGCGGACTTGACGTCTGCCAATTCCGCAACTTGGGGCTCTCGCATTGCCTATAGGGTCGGAACTGGCAACACGAAAGCCCACATCGGATATAAGTACGCACGACATACACCTATCTCTGCACACGAAAGCGCAGAACATAGGCATACAAGATACTCATACCTTGCAGGCGTTCATTGTTGCTGAGTCCTGAACCCTTTGGAAACTTGCGAGATTTCAAGTTGTCAGAACAGAGCGTCAATAAACGCTGTTAATAAATACATTTGAAAGGTCATCTGCCGAACAGACGCAGCCTTTCGGGTGCAAAGATACTGCTTTCTAATGGATTATGCAAATACCTGTAGGGTAACTGCACTAAACATCAATGTATCCATATATGATAGGAATGCATTGTTAGGATTTTGGTTGTATACCGGCATATGAAAAAAACAAGGCAACCGCCAAGCAATATCTTTGCTGACAGAATGTTTTTTACACGCAGTTTTGTTAAAACAAATTATAGTACGCTAATATGCACATATCCCCGAGAGAACTCCGAGAGAACCCCGAGCAAATACAGGCGAATCTTCCTTCGTACCGCACCTCGTGATGGTGTGATTGTTAAATTATTATAACATCGCAATAAGAATCCTCTTTGGCAAATCTCCTCGGCAAATCACATCATTGCATGCTCATTTCCCTTGGAGATACGCCTCCAATTGCCCCCATTCGCGGGTGGCATCGCGGAGCCCGAGGTGATAGACCTGCTTCAAATGGAGCGGATTGCGCTCCAATCGGCGTACGGGCAACAGCGTCTCTGGTGAGAATACAAATATCTTCCCCTCTTCTTTCAGCCGGCGAACCTGTTGCATACGCTTGTTGTAGTTGCTGCTACGCACACGGAGAGCCTGTTGCAGGTTCTTATCCCGCGGGTAGAATATCTTGCTGAGCCAATACATATGTTCGTTAAGGCGGAACTCTATCGGGCGCGTCAGCACCACAACCACCTTGTCACACCCCTCCTCAAACGCCTTGTCCAAAGGGATATTATCTACCAGTCCGCCGTCCAAATACTCGTTGCCGTCAATGCGTACAGGGCGCGAAATAAACGGCAGCGTCCCCGATGCACGGAGCCAATCCATCTGCTTGAGGCAGTTGTTTATACGCTTGTATTCGGCTTTCCCCGTGCGGACATTGGTCACCGTGGCAAAGACCGTGGTCTTGGATGCTTCGTATGCCGCCTCGTCGAATGGCGCAAGTTCGTAGGGAATACGGCGATAGGAGAAATCCACATTCACCATATTGCCCGTGCGGATGAGCGAGCGGATGGAGACATAGTTGGGGTTGTCGCAGTAGCGGTAGTTGTAGTCAAAGGCTCTGCCGCGTTGCTTGGAGGGCAGGTTGACACCAAACAATGCCCCTGCGGACGTACCGCACAGCACATCGGGTTCAAAACCTTTGTCCATCATCACATCCAATACCCCGCACGTATATATCCCGCGCATACCGCCGCCTTCCAACACAAGACCTGTCTTCATTGCTCTGTTTATGTAACCAATTATGCCGCAAAGGTACATTTTATTTGTCATATATGCAAAATGACCTGCACGCCTCATCACATTTACTTTCGTGCACGATGTTTGCCTGTGCCTCTCTTGCCCAAAGACCTTTTGACGGCAAACAGCAGCGGCGGGATGGTGAATGCCATCAGCACCACGCTGGTCATACCGATAAGGGTGACCGCTCCCAGGGAGTGCATGGCAGGGTGCTTGGCGAAGACGAGAACACCGATACCGATGAGCATGATGAGTGCGGAAAGCAGGATTTCGCTGCGGAACTGCGGCAGGATGGTCTTGCCCGTTCTGCGCTCATACTCCAAGCCATCCACCATAAAGATGGTGTAGTCGTCGCCCTGCCCGAAGACAAAAGTGGCAAGAATGATGTTGATGATATTGAATTGAATACCAAACAAGTGCATGAGTCCGAGAATCCATATCCACGATATTGCCATAGGCACAAACGCCACCACAGCCAACCAAAGGTTGCGGAAACTGCACCATAAGAAGATGAACACTATCAGGGAGCAGGCAATACCGATATAGTCGAAGTTCTCCGACAGGGAGGAAGTGATTTGGCTGTTCACCTGCTCAATGGTAAAGGCGGTATGATGAGTACTGAGCCGGCTGAGGACGGTCTGCTCATTGGCAACGGGTACGGACAACTTGTCCACCAAGAGCATACTGCCCGAGGTGGCAGATGTGTGGTAGTAACCATGAAAGAACAACTCTGCAAACGACCGGAAATAAGCGAAATCACGTGGCGTATAGGCGGTATTCAGCGTAGAGAAGAAGCCGTCAAAAGCATTTGCTGAAAAGCCCAAGTGCGAGGAAGCAGCGGTGATTTGTGCGGTCAGTTGGTCGCGATGTTGCGTACAGAACCGCTGCCAGCGTTGCAGCCGCTGTTGTTGTGTGGGCAGAGAGGGCAAATAGGATACGGCAGAGTGGCAGGCGGTAATGAGACTATCCGCGAGCCATGCGTCCAATGTAGGTTGCAGTTGCTCACTCTGTGCCGCAAGGTCCGACCAATCAGTGCCTTCATATACGATATATGCCGTGTGGTTACTGCTGCTGCCACCGGTGAGCGAAGCGAAATAAGCAATGTCGTTCCGCTGTTGCGTGGTCATATAGTTGATATTCGACAGGTTGGAGTCGAAAGACACAGAGGGGCAGAAGAATACAAGTACAAGAGTGATGATGCCGATGGCTATCATGGCAAGACGGCTGTTGTGCAGCGAGTATTTGCTCAAGAAGGGAAGTATGGGGCGTTGGTACTCCGCGAACTGCTTCTGTGCGGGCAGCATGTGCGGCAGATAAATGACGGAGAAAAGAATGGTACCGACAAGCATTGCTGCGGCAAATATACCCAAGTCGCGCAGCGCCACTGCCCGCAGAGGAAGCAACGTGAGAAAGGCTGCCATCGTGGTGATATTGCCTATCACGAGCGGGGATACGACCTCTTTGATGTTGGTGCGGGTGTCCTGCGTGTAGCGTCTGTGTACCACCACATGGAGCGGGTAGTTGACAGCAATACCAATGATGATAGTGCCAATGCCGATAACTATCAGCGACACGCTGTGGCACACCACGGCGACAACGGCAATGCCGAAGAGCATACCGAATGTCACGGTGAGGAGTACGTACAGGATTTCCTTGGGATGGCGGAATGTGAACAGCAGCAAGAGTATGATAAGCAGCAGGGCCAGCCCGATAGCCATAATACTGTCCCGCTTGATTTGCTGTGCATTGCCCACGGCAATCACGGGTGCCCCCAGGAGGCGGACACCTATACCCGTATGGGCAGACATAGTGGCACGGGCTATATCGTCCAATTGCTGCACCAGAAGGGCGTTGTGTTGCGTCTCGGAAGCCCCGTAGGGAGTGGTGATATAGGCAAAAGCAAACCGCCCGTCGGCGGACATCATATATCCGTCGGTAGAAGTAAAATGGTCTGACACGGGCATAAAACCTTTGAGCCGCTGCAGCACAGGGCTGAACAGATTGAGAGGGTCTGCCTGTATGCGGCTGACGGCAAAAGAGGACAGCGGCAAGAGTAGTTGTTGCTTGTCGGCTTGCAGTTGGGTCGGTATATAGTCGGGGTGCGCCAACAGACTGTCCATTCTCGCATAGTCATCAGCAGTGAGGAAGTACGGGATATTGCGATACACCCAATCAATGCCGTCCAAATACTGCTGCATATCCACTTGTGTGGTGAGGGACGGCATAGAATCACCCATAGACAGGTAGCGCGTCTGGTAGTCGTCCACAGCATCCAACAGGCGGGAGGTGTTGGCAGCAGTGTCCTCAAATACAATCATAATGCGCTCGGCATCGGAGAACTCCTGGTAGAGTTGCATAGCCCGTTGGTTGCGTGCGTCCAAGGGCAGGAAGTCGGATATGTCTTCGGAGAACGATATGGTGGCGGACAGCCCTGCCAACACTACGCACACAAGCAGCAGACTGCCCCACAATACAGGGCGGTGCCGCGCGAAATAATCGTAGATGGCAAGAATGAGTTTCATATCAGCGCAGGTCGATAAACTTGACAGGTTTGCGTGCTTGGGCAGGGAAATTGATATGCTGAATGGTGTCAAACGGCAACACTTCCACCCTGGGTGCTACGCGCAAGCGGGAGCGGAACTTGTCCTTCAAGTCTTTGATGACGAACTCATCGCTGAGGTCGGGGCGGGTACTCACCTGCACAATCACCTCATCGGTACCTGCATCGGAGTTGCAGACCTTCACTACGTAGTTGGCTACATAGTCGGTGTTGTCAAGTACATCGTTGATAGCAGGCGGGTAGATGGTGGTACCCTTGAGTTTTATCATATTGTTCTTTCTGCCTATGATAGGCGTCAGGCGGTAGGAGTTACGCCCGCAGCGGCAAGGTTCCGCCACCTTGGTTGCCATATCTCCCGTGCGGAAGCGCAGCAGCGGCATACCTTCCACACCCAGTGTGGTGATTACCACCTCCCCGCTCTGCCCGTCAGGTACAGGCATATTGTCTTCCCCGATAATTTCCACTATAATCAGTTCGGGGTGTACGTGTCCCCCGCAGCCGAACTCACACTCGGAGAATGTGGCGGACATCTCTGTGGAAGAGTAGGTGGCAAACAGTTGCACCTCTGGCCATTTGTCGTGTATTCTCTGTCCTAACAGGTTCAGATGGAACTGCTGGTCGCGCAGTCCCTCGCCTATTCCGATAATCTTGCGCACAGAGGAGTGCCGGTAGTCGATATGGTTCTGCTCGGCATATTCTATCAGTCGCAGGATAAAAGACGGCACGCACATAATGGCATTGGGTCTGATGCGCATGATAGTGTCCCATTGCAGTTCGGGTATGCCGTTGCCTACACGGATGACTCCCGCTCCCAAGTCCCGCAGTCCCAACCAATATGCCAAGCCTGCCATAAAACGCTTGTCTATGGTGGTCATCAGTTGCACGATGTCGCCCTTGCGTATTCCCGCACAGGCAAAGGACTTGTGTTCGTTGTATGCCAACCGTTGCAGGTCATGCTCCGTGCAGCCGAAGGTTACAGGTTCGCCCAGTGTTCCCGATGTGGTGATATAGTCAATGATGTCCTGCTTGGGTACACAGAGAAAGTCCTCGTTATACAGTTGCAGGTCTTTCTTTTCCGTGAAGGGCAGACGCTGCAGGTCTGCTATGGTCTGTATCGACTCGGGGGCTATGCCTGTGCAGGCAAACATTCTCTTATAGTAGGGGCTGTGTGCTGCCAGATAGGCAATCTGTTTGCGCAGCAAGTCCTCTTGGTAGCGTGCAATCTCTTGCGGTGAAGCGTATTCTATATCCATATTCGTGTATGTTATCTATATTATATCCGACAGCCAACGGAGGAACTGCGCTTTCCATTGCCGGCTCTCATCGGTTCCTTTTGTATCTGAAGCACCAAAGCCATGCCCTCCTGTCCGGTATTGAATGTACCGGTGCGGGATATGCCGGTCGGTGAGTGCAGAATCCAACAGCACGGAATTGCGGTAGTGTACCACAGGGTCGTCCGCACAATTCACAAGGAACACCGGCGGGCAGTCTGCAGGGATATGTCGCTCTATGGACAGCGAGTCCTGCATAGTCTTGTTCCACTGCCGCCATACGCCCAATGCACCACGCCTGCTGCGCGGGTGTGCTATGCTCTTGTCTGCCAGCGTAACCACAGGGTATATGGGGCATAGGAAGTGCGGTCTGTATGGTGTATGGTTATGCGTATAGGACATCATCGTCAAGTGTCCGCCCGCGGAGAAGCCCATTACGCCTATCTTGGCGGTGTCTATCCTGTACTCATCCGCGTGTGCATACACCTCACGCAATGCCCATTCGATGTCTGTCAGCATATCAGGGTACTTGTTGCCTATCCCCAGCACGCGCCAACCTATAAAGTACGCAGGTATAGTGGCTACCCTGTACTTGAGTACAAAGGCATTGATGCCCTCACTTTGCAGCCATTCCGCCACACCTGTCCCCTCGGCCTTCATGTCATGCCAACTGTAACTGCCGCCAGGGCATACCACTACCGCCACGCCCGTGTTCCGTGCAGAGTCTGCCAAGAAAGGCGTAAGCGTTACCTTTGCCGGCAGGCAGAGGGCAACAAGCAACAGGCAGTATGTCGTTATGAGTTTCTTCGGCATATCTCTTCTGCTACCAGTTGTGAGGTCATTACCGTGCCGCACAGCCCGTGCAGCAGGCAGTTCTGCCCTGTCAGATACAGGTTGTCCACGCGAGTGCGGTACATTCCTAACGGTTGGTTCAGTCCGAACATCGCTCCTTCGGGTGTCAGGTAGTCTTCGCGGAACGTCAGCGAGGTCGATGTAAAGTAGGAGTCTGTCTGCTCCCGTAGGTTCGGGTAGATAGCCTCAATGCGGTCTATCAATGCTTCCGCCTTGCTGTGCTTGAACGCTTCATACGCCGCATAGTCGGCTTTGCGGTCTTGCTGCCACGGTGCCAGTTCGCTATACTCTAATGGTGCTATCACTTCCATCGTGTGCGCCCATTCGTCCTGTCCCGCTACGGGCGGGGTAAGGAAGGCTATATTCTCGGGAAGGATAAAGTGGTTCTCCGGCAAGTAACGGAACGACTGCGGCTTGAACTTGATATACACCTTGAACGACCCGTACGACTCCTCGGTTTGCTCAATGCGATGTATCGTGGCAGGGCGGAATACAGGCTCCGTACACAGCGGGAGCAACATCTTAGGGTGCAGCGAACTGACCACCACATCCGCCCGATACTCGTGTTTCTCAGTATAGACACAGGTGGCGTGCTTGTCCTGTATCTCCACCTTGGTCACCTTTTCGCCCAAGAGTATCCGTCCGCCATGGCGCGTGATATACAGGCACAGCGCATCTACCAGCGGTCGCGTACCACCGATAAAACGGTATGTCCCTTCGTTAAACAGGTCGATAATCCGCTCTCTGTCCGCCTGCCTGCCGCACGTGGCCCCCCCATAGAGCAGCGAGTATATGTCGCCCACGCCATGCGCCACATCGGGCGGACATTTCTCTATCGGCACCTGAATACCCAGTGCATCCAGCACCTGCCTTACGGTGCCGCCCTCGCCCAATCCGCAAGCCACGTGGATACCTGTCATCCACCACTCGCCATCGCGCTCGTAACTGTACATACCGCCGCCCGCCACGGGCAGTTGTTCCAGCACCGTCACCGAGTAGCCCTCTTTGGCAAGCAGTGCCGCCGTAAACAAGCCGCCCACACCTGCTCCGAGTATGGTTGCCGTATGTGTGTTTATCTCCAGCAGATGGCGGTAGTAGTGTTCTATGGACTTTGTCCTATGCCTGTAGCCAACGCCGAAGGTAGGGTCGGTGGTGGTTATCTCCGGCAAGTACTCCAACGTAATATCGCCTGTGGTATAGAGCAGAAAATCCACTTTGTTCAGCACGTCATAACTATGATGAATACACACCGGCACCACGGGCAGGTTCAGTTGTTCGGCTATATACATCGCCCCGCTGTGCATAGGCAGCAGGTGTCCTGTCCGTGAGCGTGTGCCTTCGGGGAACACCAAGATACTGTCTCCACGGCGGACACTGTCGCGCAATACCTCCAGGCTGTTCTCTATTCCCCCTTTCACCAACGGGAAGCGTGCCGCCTTCACCACCGGTGCAAAGAGCGGATTTTTCCCCACCCAGTCTTGTGTCAGCACCACCAGATTGGGTTGCTCCGCCAGCATAATCAGGATGTCGAGCAGCGAATTATGGTTGGCTATATACAGCCGTGGTTGATGGTCTTGCGGGCGGAACTGCTTGCCCGTAACCCGAAAATCCACCCCGGGAATGGAGTTTGACATATACCGTGCCATTGCCGAACAGAACACCCTGAAGTGCCGGCGCAGTGCGGGCTGCCTGTCCCCAAGCAACCGCACCGCCCATGCATAAGGTGTAATCAGCAGGAAGCATATCAATATCAGTTTCCCCACATACCACAGCGACGGGGCGTATCTCCTCGGCAAGCCGTACACCAACGCCACCACACACAGCAGACTATTGAGCAGGCTGATACGGGTGAAGTCGTACGCCGGTCGGAAATGGCTCACCCTTTCTTCACGGGGCGGATAATACACGCGGATAGCCACGGGAATAGTCGCTATCCTTGCCCATGTGGAGAACACCAATAACTCCAACTCCGACTCATAGCGTGCCGTCATCAGTTGCCAGCCGTGCATACGGTACAGCGGATAGATACGGAAGCCCGACTGTGTGTCGGGCAGCCGCCGCCCTGTCTGTATGCGGAACCAGAAGTTGGAGAAGCGGTTGGCAAACGTATTTTGCCGCGGCATATTCTCCTGCCGCAGCCCGCGGCTGCCGATGATGATATGCCCGGGGTGCAGCAACGCCTCTTCCACCAATAGCGGAATATCCTCGGGGTAGTGCTGTCCGTCTGCGTCAATGGTCAGCACATACTCGAACCCCATCTCCAACGCTTTCCTGAAACCCTGTTTGAGGGCATAGCCCTTGCCCCTGTTGCGGGCGTACGACACCACCGTAACAGGGAAATCCAACGCCTGCAGCAGCGTCAGCGTATCGTCCGTGCACCCGTCCGCCACCACGATAATATCCTGCATATACCGGTGGGTGCGGCGCACCACGTCCACCACCGTCCTGCGGTTGTTATAGGTCGGTATCAGGGCGCATATATGTAACGACGAAGCGCGCATACGTATCTTCTTTATCGGTTATCACTACTTGGTATTCTTGTTCCTTGCGCGGGGTGAATGTATAGGTTATCTCCGCCGCAGGCGGCACGGGTTTCATAAACTTCAGGTTCGTAATCCGCTCTATCTTCCGCCCCGTCAGTTCCTCGGCTATCTGCACCAAGCACGCACCCGGGGTAACGGGCATATCGGGGAAATGCGCCTTGTATATCGGGTGCGCAGCGTTCAGCCGCACCGTGAAGCGCAACCCGTCCTGTGCTATGACCTGACAGAAATCTCCCACCAACATACTCACTCCTCCTGTATCTCCACGTTGTGGAACGTTATCGTACTCTTGTCTCCGTTCTTCTCGGTCAGCACCACGCACTCCGCCACGTTCATCGTCTCGTGCATCGTAATCCGTACCGACTGGAACAGTTGCTTCAGTTCCCGCTT
>DJSG01000045.1:0-2212 GCA_002440265.1 Bacteroidales bacterium UBA6340
GAGACGATTTATTCGCAGTTGATTGACCAGTTTATGGTCATGAGAAACTATGCAAAGGTAACAACCGGTCTGTTTACCAGAATTATTGGCAAAGTTAGTACGCTTACCGTTTTGCAATATGTAAAGTAATTAATGTTCCCTTTCTCCCGCTGCCGACCATCAATGTCCCTTTCCCTTGTAGCATTCACTCTCCCCGAAATCGCCTGCAAAATTACTGCTTTTTTGCGAATAGACCAAATCCGCATGTGTCGGAAAATGCAAATTGTCAACTCTCATTTACAAAATGAAAGCAAACCCATCCTGCCGGAAATATATGATTATAAATAATTATAAATATCTGTTTTTACCGAGAGAATACCGAGTGAACTCCGAGAGAACTTCGATGAAACAACGAGTGATTACGGTGATAAAATCCTGCGTTTATTAAAATTATATAGAACTCGTTGCCATTGTTTCGAGTTTTTTTACCTGCTCTCTTGTGATTATGCGTTTTTTGTTGTACCTTTGTGCGCTTGATGTGCCGTGTCCGCAACGAGAATAAGTACGAAGCGATGCCAACGGCAATCAGAAGATAACGACAGAGATGAAGAAAACCATTATCGGCATACTATTGATGTTTGCTTTGCCGCTCCACGCCTTGCACGTGGAGTGTGTAGGCAAGGCTGTGCAGTTGCTCAACGAGGGCGACACGCTGTTGCTGTTTGCCTCCAAACCCGAACTCAAAACCACCGGCGGACTGGGCGCAACCGATTGGTATCGTCTGCCCGACACCATCACGCCCGTGCAGAGCGGCACCGACTATCTCTACCCCGAGCATGGCGCAGGGTATATGCTCAAGTTGCCCAACGCACGCGAAATTTTTTGGGTGTTCGACTACGACAGTCTCCGTCCCCGTGTGACGGACATCAGCGCGGATTTGCAGTGCAACGAGACGCAACTCACGCTCTCTGGCACTGTGCCTGCCATCACCTACCGCCGGCTCAATGGGCTCTCTCGCACGTACGCGCGCACGTGTTCCATATCTTATCGCGATGCCGCGTGGGACGAGTCAAACGAGGCGTGGGCTGACTCAATGGCGGTTTCCGAACAGGATTTCAAGACTTCCATGACCGTGGGAGCACCTGCCGTGCAGACCGACTTTGCCATTTACGACCTTCTTGCGCAGCAGTTGGACTTGGCTGCAGATACACTCTATTCGCCTGTCTATGAACCTATTGCATTGAAAGCGCACCCCATTACCATCACCACCACGCGCGGTCAGAAAGGTGAGTTGAGCAACGAGGTCAACCGCCCCTATGACAAGGGTGACATTCTCAGTATGTCGGCGCCGTTGGAGGTGCAGTTCCGCGCCAACGGACTCAATGCCGAGTACTACCAATGGCGCATCTACAAGGGTTCCTCGCTGTTGGTCAAGCGTGCCGATGCAGAACACCGCTACACTTTCTCCGGCCCTGGCAGTTATCGTGCCGTGGTGGATGTCAGCAACACGCATTGTGCGTTGGACTCGGTGGAGTTCACCATCTCTATCAGTGAGTCTATGTTGTTGGTTCCCAATGTGTTCACGCCCAATGGCGATGGCACCAACGATGAGTTCCGCGTGGCATACAGGTCGCTGAAAGAGTTCCATTGTTGGGTGTATAATCGTTGGGGCATGCTCGTATATCAGTGGAGCGACCCCGCCAGGGGTTGGGATGGCACCATCAATGGTCAGCCTGCCGCCGAGGGGGCATACTACTACGTCATTCGCGCTTTGGGCACAGATGCCGCACCCAATGCCAAATACACCATCAAACCCGCCTACAAACGGGCAATCAAGAAGCAAAGCGACTCCATGGTAGGTGTCTATCAGTTGTCGGGGGCTGTTAACCTGCTCCGCGGAGGAAAATGATATGCCCGAGCCGATGCACATTCCATATCTGCCTAATCTTCAGCCGCTTGCTATCAGCGATGTGGCAGAGGTATTGGCTGCGATGCCGCCCTGCGGGCGTATAGATTGTGTGAATTGGAGCGACTCTTTTCCCGCTCACCCGATCACGGTTCTGCACCTTGCCCATACGGGTACCATACTCTTTGCGCGCTTTGACGTGGAGGGTAGGGGACTGCGCGCCATGCACACCCATGATCTTGAGCACGTGAACGAGGACTCCTGCGTGGAGTTCTTCGTCACCAACGCCGACCAATCCCGATATTTCAACTTTGAGTTCAACTGCAT
>DJSG01000045.1:2283-34506 GCA_002440265.1 Bacteroidales bacterium UBA6340
CTCACGCCCGACGAACTCCACAGTATTCTGCGCTACTCGTCTGTGAATAGCGCACCCCAACCCCAATCCACTCACCCCCTCTCCGCTCCCTTCGACCTCCGTGATGGCGACTATTGCTGGTCACTCACCATTGGCATCCCCCTGTCATTATTGGGCATCACGCCCGCCATGTTCACTACATCCGAGACCTTGCAGACTGCCGCTCCCGATGCTATGCCGGACAACGGCTTTACTCTCCATGGCAACTTCTATAAGTGTGGCGACCTCACTTCCGAACCCCACTACTTGAGTTGGGCACCCGTCACCTTCGAGCACCCCAACTTCCACCTACCCGCCTTCTTTGGCAATCTGATACTTGAGCCCATCGGGCAAATACCATACTCAAATCACATAGCACCTACTCCCGCTGACCACGGCAACAAAGGGAGTAGTTAAAAGACAATATCATTAACCCTTAAAATTACAGTATTATGAGAAAGCAAATCTTTTTCTTGAGTGTTGGGCTAATCTTATTGGCACTATGTAGTTGCGATAAGAGTATGCAGAACGAAACAGAGACGAATGCCACTATGGCAAAAGTCAAGAAACGTGCGACAGCAAGGTGGCAGCCATCAGAGTTGGGCAGTTGGTTTGTCAATCCTGCTTTAGATGATGAGTATCAGTTGTCCGAAGAGGAAATTGTGAGTGAGTTGTCCTCTTACGGCTTTTTGGACAACGAAGAGACGAAGGACATCACTCCTATTTATTTCGAGGATGTGATACCTACATTCTTTAAATCTCTCGTTGTAGAACCAGAAAGTAATGAATGGTATGGTATCAACGTAGATGAGGTGATGAATATGTATATAGAATGGCCATCTATTGCATTTTATATTGTCAATACTTCTTCCGAGAAAGCCTTCCTTACCACAGCGGACAGGCGCTATGCTTGCAATTTAATTCACTACCGCACTCCTTCTGTTTTATATCCCGAAGTTGTATCTGCGTATGAGGAAGTGGTAGATATGCTTTATACTCAAGGGTTAGGCGTGTCTTACAATAAGTTCGATAGTCTGACATTTGATTTAATTCATGATGCCTTTGGAGTCCCGAGACAAGATGATTTGTTTAATTTAAAGATGTATATGTCTATGTTCCACATACAAAAATGGGTTGATTTGGGAGGAGGTGTAACCTATTGTGATAATATTAGACTTATTCATCAAGAGGATCCATTGCTTACTGAAGATTACAGGTGGGGACAATGTGAGATATTTGGTGGTTGTGACCATAATTTGGCATCGGGTAGCATTGCGCTTTCGATACTTAAAATACTATGTTTGCATAACTATTCATGTAGATTAGAGGGAGAAGATTTTGATGGTGCTGCATATCGCGATAATAGGGATATGATAAACTATTTTGCTTGGCGACTATATGATATCATAGAATCTGCGGGACAGTCTCGTTCACAACAAGGATTGAGGATTCTTACAGATTGTGGATTCCGCATACCTATGCGCGATGGATATGATATGCAAAAAGTGCGCTTGTCAATAAATGATGGAAAACCTGCTATAATTGAGAAACCCAATGGACATTGGGAACTTATTGATGGTTATCAGGCCTTCGAAACAACTTGTGATAATTTTGCTTATTTATATTCAGTAGATAAAAATGAGTGTAAAACCTTCCATGCAGTTTGGGGATCTCCATATCCGTTGTATGATGTGTATTATTATGAACTTTATTAGGTAAAATTACTATGAAAATAAAGAAAATATTGACTTATGCTTTTGCATTTATTGGAGTCGCGTTACTTGTATGTACATCCTGCGAACCAGTTGAAATAAATGGTGGTGCAAACTTTACTCCCATAGATACCCCTACTATACAATACGATACATTATCATTTATACGAGGAAAAGAGCGCAGAGTGTGGGATGCACAAATGACGCACATCAGTCACAGGAATGGTATATTGCAGGCTCAGTTAGGCATACTTCCTCAGTGCGTTATTGAAGAACAAGATAGTGTTCCATATTTGTCTTTTAATGTGACTCTGATTGCAGAAACGCAAGATACATTGTTGCCATTGGGTACATATTCTACGACACAAGATAAGTTGTTGTATATCTTGAATAATAAAAAATCTAATTTTGCGATGGGGGCAGAATGGTTCAAGGAATACAAACCATATCATTACAAGAATGCAATTGTACACATTGGAAGGGATTCCGTACAGGGCTATTATTTGGAATTATGGGTGCAAATGGAGGAAGGTGAGAACCTGTATCTTTATTGCCCGCGTATAACGCGACTATTCAGAAATGAGAATGGAGAGTTGATATATGCTTGCCCATATTATCCTGATAGTCAAGATGATGAAGATTTTTATTAACGAGGATTGCAGTGTCTTGATTACGTAAAAACAACAAATCAATAAATAAATGAAGAAACTTTTAATTGCTATGGCTGCTATTGCAGTATCTGTCTCGGCGATGGCTGAGACCAATCCGTTCTTCGACTACAAGAATTGGAAGACCCCGCACCAGACGTATCCCTTCAAGGAGATTCGTCCTGAGCACTACATGCCCGCCTTCGAGGAGGGAATGAAACAAGGACTCGCAGAGATTGACGCTATTGCCAACAACCCTGCGGCACCTACTTTCCAAAACACCATCGAGGCGTACGAGAAGTCGGGGCAACTCCTCTCTATCGTGGCAGGCTGCTTCTACAACCTCACCCACGCAGAGACCAACGAGCAACTCCAGCAGATTGAGATGGAACTCTCGCCCAAGATGTCGGAGTATTCGGCTACCATTCGCCTGAACGAGAAACTGTTCCAACGCATCAAGGCGGTGTACGACCAACGCGGTTCGCTTCACCTCAACAAGGAGCAGGCAAAACTGTTGGAAGACATCTACGAGTCCTTTGCCAACAACGGTGCCAACCTCAGTCCCGAAGACAAACAGACGTATCGCGAGTTGTCGGCACGCTTGAGCAAACTCACCCTCACCTACGGTCAGAACGTGCTCAAAGCCACCAACGCATGGACGATGCTCGTTACCCGTGAGGAAGACCTTGCCGGCATCAACGACGACACCAAGGCTATGCTTCGTGCCAATGCCGAGAAGGCAGGCAAAGAGGGTTGGCTGCTCAACCTCAAGCCCACCACCTACATCCCCGTGATGCAGGACTGCGCTAACCGCGACCTCCGCCGTGAACTCTACACCGCCTACAACAGCCGCTGCATAGGGGGCGAGTTCGACAACACCCAAGTCATCATCGACATCGTCAACACCCGTCTTGAGTTGGCCAAACTCTTCGGAAAACGCAACTACGCCGAGAAGTCGCTCTACAAGACCTGCGCCGACAATCAGGAGACCGTGATGTCGTTCCTCGACCAACTGCGTGAGAACTATATGCCCGTTGCTGTGCAGGAAGTGGCTGAACTGCAGGAGTTTGCTACTGCACACGGGCTCTATGCCACCCTGCAATCGTGGGACTGGAGTTACTATTCCAAACAACTCAAAGAGGAGAAATACGCTATCTCCGACGATGTACTGCGCCCCTATTTTGAACTTGAGAACGTGAAACAAGGCGTGTTCGGGCTCGCCAAGCGCCTCTATGGTCTGACCTTCAAGGAGAACAAGAATATCCAAGTCTATAACCCCGAAGTGTCTGCTTATGAGGTGTTTGACCAAAAGGGCAAGTTCCTTGCCGTGTACTATTGCGACTTCCACCCGCGTGACGGCAAGCGTGGCGGCGCATGGATGAACGACTTCCAACCGCAGTATCGCGAGGGCAAGAAAGACCATCGTCCGCACATCGTGAATGTGATGAACTTCACCCGCGCAACGGCTGACAAGCCTGCTTTGCTGACTTATGACGAGGTCGAGACCTTCCTGCACGAGTTCGGTCATGCACTCCATGGCATGCTCACCAAGTGCCAATACTCGGCATTGTCGGGCACCAGCGTACCCCGCGACTTCGTGGAGTTGCCTTCGCAGTTCAATGAGAACTTCCTCGGCGAGAAAGAGTTCCTTGACACTTTTGCCAAAAACTACCTCACGGGCGAGGCTATCCCGCAAGAACTCATCGACAAGATTCAGGCATCCAACACCTACCACGCTGCTTATGCGTGCGTGCGCCAACTCTCGTTCTGCTATCTTGATATGGCATGGCACACCATTACCACGCCTTTCACCGTTCCCGCTGACCTGACCACCGAAGAGGCTGTCATCAAGTTTGGTAACGATGCCATGGCTTCCGTACAAGTGCTGCCCAACGTGCCCGGCACGCAGATGGAGACGGCATTCACCCATATCTTCTCGGGTGGCTATGCCGCAGGTTATTACTCGTACAAGTGGTCGGAACTCCTTGATGCTGATGCATTTAGCGTATTCAAAGAGGCTCAGAAGAAGAACGGTTCAATCTTCGACAAGAAGGCAGCCGACCTCTTCCGCAAGAATGTTCTCGAGCGCGGTGGAACGGAGAAACCGATGGACCTCTATCGCCGTTTCCGTGGTGGCGAACCTTCCGTCAATGCCCTCCTCGAGCGCGACGGCATCAAGGCTATCGTAATCAAATAATCTTGTCTTATACTTAAGAATTGCAAGTAGCAAATGCGCAATGTGTAATTCAATGCGCAATGAAATGAAAAGGGAGGGGCTGTTTGTCTCTCTCTTCGTTTTTAGGCAACTATATAAATTTCAACAAACACCCTTGCAAAAATGTGAATTTGCTCTTGGTAAGGTCTCGGCCAAATGCTGAATAAACTAGAAAAACTAGAAAAACTAGGAGAACTAGAAGAACTAGAAGAACTAGAAGATATACTATGAGATATAAAAAAAGAAGTCTTAGAAAATATATAGGACTCAGAATACACGGAACATCCGACTAACAGAAAAACCTGACAACATGACAACCTGACAACCTTACAAGGGGTATGTGCAATGCGTAATGCACGTTTCAATGCGTAATACGTAATGCACAATGCGTAATGTATGATGCGATATTGCATAATTCGTATGTTTTTTGTACCTTTGCAGGCTATTCGGAATGAGAAATATGGCAAAGTCACTGAATCAACTGTTTTACGAAGCCACCGGCAAGAAAGTCGGTGAGCAAACGGCATTGACTGCTTCGGGCAGCAACAGGAAATACTATCGCATTGCGAGTGAGGACGGAAGTACCTCATTGATTGGTGTGCAAGGCACGTCCCACGACGAGAACCACGCTTTCCTGTATATGGCACAGCATTTCCTCGCGCAGGGACTCAACGTGCCGCGCGTGCTGGCGGTGAGCGATGACGAGATGTGCTACGTGCAGGAGGATTTGGGCAACACGTTACTATTTGACTATATTGCGGACGGTCGCAAGACGGGTGTCTTCTCCGCCAAAGAGAAAGAGATGCTCCGCCGTACGATGCGGGCGTTGGCACAGTTTCAGGTAGTGGGTGCCAGGGACTTTGATTTCAACCAATGCTACCCGCAACCGGAGTTCAACCTGCGGTCGATATTATGGGATTTGAACTATTTCAAGTACTGTTTCCTCAAGGCGACAGGGCTTGATTTTCAGGAGGATAAGTTGGAAAACGAGTTTGAGCGGCTTGCCTATATCCTCTTGCAAAACAGGATGAACGCCTTTATGTACCGCGATTTTCAGTCGCGCAATGTGATGATACGCGAAACCGATGGTACAGAGGTGCCGTATTTTATTGATTTTCAAGGCGGACGACGCGGACCGGTGTACTATGACGTGGCTTCGTTCTTGTGGCAAGCCAAGGCGAATTTCCACCCCGATTTGCGTGAGGAACTGATAGAGGTGTACCTTGACGAGTTGCAGAAGTATATGCCCGTTGACAAGGATGAGTTCTACGAAACATTGAAGCATTTCGTGCTTTTCCGCACGATGCAGGTGTTGGGTGCATACGGTTTCCGCGGGTATTTCGAGAAAAAACCGCACTTCCTGCAATCCATACCTTTTGCCATTGAGAACCTACGCGCGTTGCTCAAGTATGCGAGCGACGACTACCCGTATCTGATTGAGGTACTGCAGAATATGACGGAGATGAAACAGTTCAAAGAGGTGGGTGTGCGCAAACCGCTGGTGGTGCGTGTGTATAGTTTCTCGTACAAAAAAGGTATTCCTGCGGATAGCAGTGGCAATGGCGGAGGTTTTGTTTTCGACTGCCGTGCCATCAACAATCCGGGCAAGTATGAGCGTTTCAATTTCTTCACGGGCATGGACGAGAATGTGATTCAGTTCTTGGAGGAGGATGGCGAGATAACGCCCTTCCTGGAGCAGGCGTATCAGTTGGTGGACTTTAGCGTCAAACGTTATATGGACCGTGGTTTTCAGAACCTGATGGTCTCTTTCGGTTGCACGGGCGGGCAACACCGCTCGGTGTATGCGGCGGAAAAGATGGCGGAGCATATCAACAAGAAGTTCGGCGTGGAGGTGCAACTCATTCACCGTGAGCAGAATATGGAGAAAGTGCTCAATGCACATTAACTATTAACTATTACTTATACCACAGGTATATGAAGTTACTGTTTGTCCTGCTGACTATGCTGACCACGTACTCACAGAGTACGTTTCACACCGAGTGCCCCGTGGAGGTGAATGCCTCGCAAGAGGCGTGCAATGCGGTGATTGATACGCTGATACACCAACTGCAAACAGACCCCCAACTGCTTTCGCCGTGGGCGTTTGCGGGTACAGGTGAGCAAACAGACGACAGCAAAAACGCCATCTACCTGATATGGAAAGAGTCCGAATACAACCCCGAGACGCACTACAGCCGACTGCTGTTCGATATTCTCGTCAATGGCAAACCACAGTTCAAGGACGCGGTGATAGAGAGCCTTGTGACGGACACAATGGCAGGCGACAGACGTGACATACGGGTGGATATTTACTATTCTGGGGCTATCCTCAAACAGGCGTGGGGTAACTTTCACGTGCTGCCTACGGGCGACAGCACCGCCACTATGTCGATTGATGTGCATATCAAGTTCGGGTGGTTCTTCCGCATCTTCATCTCCCGCAAAGTGTATAGCGAGACCATCGACTGGCGCGTGGAGCGTTTTATGCAGAACCTGAAGATGGCAGCCGAAGGAGGCAATCCTACGGATGCGTATTGGCGAGAGATAGACGCACAAGCAGAAAAAAAATAATGTTTTCCAAAATATATTAGTATGAAAAAGAGATTGTTTTTTAGTGCTGCCATTGCAGTTGTGGCGGCAAGCATAACGGCGCAAAGTGTGCCTGCAGGTGCTATCAATGGCAGATTTTCCGTAGCAAACGGAAAACAAGTATATTTTGCACAGGGTAATTTGCAATATCAGGCAAGCAGCAATACGTGGCGGTTTGCCAATGAACAAACGGACACCATCGGTTTGGGCAACCAAAATACGAGTATTGATTATACAGGCTACATTGATGTTTTCGGTTGGGGAACAGGTTCCAATCCAACAAAAGTAAGCGAGGAAGACAATTATAGCGTATTTACAGAGTGGGGCAATAACCCCATAAGCAATGGTGGCAATGCGGCTAAGTTGTGGCGTACGCTGACCAAAGACGAATTGGGGTATCTGCTTTATGGGCGTACAAATGCCAACGAACTGTTTGCTACAGCCACTGTCAATGATATACATGGCTTGATTATATTGCCGGATATATGGCGTTTGCCTGATGGCTGTACCTTTGTGCCCAGCCTGAATAAGGGATTGGTCTGGAACGAGAAAAACAAGATATTTGCCAACGAGAACAGAGACAACTACGTGCATAATGTTTATACCTCTGCTCAATGGGCCTCTATGCAGGCTAATGGTGCTGTGTTCCTCCCAGCAGCAGGCTACCGATATGATGCGGATATGTATGATACACAGTATGCCGGTTATTATTGGTTCTCTACCAAGGCGGATAACACCTATTGTTATGCACTCTATTTTGACCCAGAACAGATATACCCTCAATACGTTGAAATGCCTTGTGCAGCGTTCTCTGTACGTTTGGTACAAGAAGTGTCGGGTGCGACAGCCACCAATGAAGTGCAAATGGTATCTGTGCAGCCCCATAAGCAAGTCGAAGGTTCTCAGGTGGTAATTATCCGTAATGGCGTGAAGTATAACCTGTTAGGGAGTGTGGTAGAATAACAAACATGGATATATTAGACAAGATAGAAGGATTAGAGGTGAAGTTCCACGAGGTGGGCTTGCTGATTACAGACCCCGCAGTGATAGCCGACCAGGCACGCTATGTGCGTCTCAATCGCGAGTACCACGACTTGGAGCGTGTCCTGTCTTCGGCAGGCAAGTACAAGAAAGCCCTCTCCGACCTCAACGAAGCCAAGCAACTCTATTTCAACGAGTCCGACCCCGAACTCAAGGAAATGGCACGGGCGGAGATAGACCAACTCGAACCGCAGATACCCGCCCTCGAAGAGGAGGTGAAACTGATGCTCCTTCCCCAAGACCCCGAGGACAGCAAGAACGTGGTGATGGAAATTCGCGGCGGTACAGGCGGGGACGAAGCAGCGTTGTTTGCCGGCGACCTCTTCCGTATGTACACCAAGTATTTTGAACTGCATGGCTTCAAATATACCGTTTCGTCGTTCTCCGAAGGTGCTGTGGGGGGGTACAAAGAGATAATATTCAATGTAACAGGGCAGAACGTGTATGGCACGCTCAAGTACGAAAGCGGTGTGCATCGTGTGCAGCGGGTACCTGCCACAGAGACGCAAGGGCGTGTCCACACTTCTGCTGCTACAGTGGCAGTATTGCCCGAGGCGGACGAGTTTGAAGTGCATATCAACGAGGGAGAAATCAAATGGGAGACTTTCCGCTCGGGCGGTGCCGGCGGACAGAATGTGAACAAGGTGGAGTCGGGGGTGCGCTTGCGCTACAACTGGAAGAACCCCAACACCGGCGAGGTACAGGAGATACTCATTGAGTGTACCGAAACCCGTGACCAGCCAAAGAACAAAGAACGCGCTCTCTCACGCCTGCGCACGCAGATTTACGACAAGGAGCATCAGAAGTACATCGACGACATAGCCGCAAGGCGCAAGACAATGGTCTCCACGGGCGACCGCTCTGCCAAGATTCGCACCTACAACTATCCCCAAGGGCGTATCACCGACCACCGTATAGGCTACACGGTCTATAACCTCCAAGCCTTTATGGACGGCGATATACAAGGTGTCATCGATGCCCTCCAAGTGGCAGAGAACGCAGAACGCATGAAAGAAAGCGAATTGTAGCCTCCGCAATAGAACGCAATATGATGACAGACAAGGAAAATCTGAAAATCAAAGCACGCAAGTTGCTGACTAACAAGTATCTGATAGTCATACTTGTGTTCGCGGTGATATATGTGTTTGCAAGTGACCAAAGTCTGATAAAACGTCTGCAGCGAGGCAAACAGATTCGTCAGACAGAGGAACAGTTGCGCACCACGCGTGCCGATACCGAGCATGCCTTGCACATGATGGAAGTGCTGCAAGATACGGACAGCCTCGAGCAATTCGCCAGGGAAAGATACGGCATGCATGCAAATAACGAAGATGTATATAGGATAAATGAATGACGGATATGAAATGGAGTAACATTCTGTTGGTTGTGGGATTGGTGGTTCTGTTGGCAGGGTGCGTGATGAGTTATATGAAGTTGCAACCATACTCGGACTATGTATTGGTGGCAGGTGCGGTGATTGTGATATTCCGAGGGGCTATCCGCAGTCGCGAGAAAGCAGAGAAGAGCAAGCCCGCGGATAATAATGACAAGTGATACACAGGGCAAGCAGATGAAAGCAACAACCATCAAAGACATAGCGCGCGATTTGGGCATATCGGTATCCACGGTCAGCCGTGCTTTGCAAAACCACCCCGATATCAGCGACAAGACCAAGCATGACGTGCGCGAATGTGCCCGCCGCCTCAACTACAAGCCCAATATGATGGCAAGCAACCTTCGTACATGCCGCAACAATGTCATTGGCGTGGTGCTGCCCGAGGTCAACCATCATTTCTTTGCTTCGGTGTTGGATGGCATTGAGCAAACTGCCAATGAAGCAGGGTACAAAATCCTTATTTGTCAGACCGGCGAGAACGTGGAGAAAGAGGTGCAAGGCATTCAAGCCCTTATCGGCAGTCGTGTGGCAGGGATGTTGGTGGGCGTGAGCAAGCAGACTGCCAACCTGCAGCATTTACAGGACGTCATCAACAGCGGCATACCCCTTGTGCTCTACGACCGGCCATGCCCCTCGTTGAAGTGCGACCAGGTGCTCTCGGACGACTACATGGGGGCATACACCGCTGTGGAATACCTGATTCAAACGGGCTGCAAACGCATTGCTTATTTCTCCTCTCCAATGCAGTTGGAAGTCGCGCGCAGACGTTATCAGGGCTGGCGGGATGCACTGATGCACTATGGATTGCCATGTGATGAAACGGGCATCATCACGTGTGACACACGGGCACAGGCCATCATCGATACCCCCATCGTTATGCAACGCGAGCACAAGCCGGATGCTATCTTTTGCGTGAATGACAACTGTGCTTCGGGTGTACTCTATGCTGCGCAGATATTGGGCGTGAAGATACCCGGCGACTTGGCTATCTGCGGTTTCTCCGACGACCCCTTATGCCGCACCACCTCACCCATGCTCACCACTGTGCAGCAACATGGTGTGGAGATAGGAAGGCGTTCCATGATGCGCCTGCTCAAACGCTTGGCAGGTGATGAACGCATATCACAAACAGAAATGGTACCCACCGATCTTGTAGTACGCGAAACAACCAAATAACTATGTTGGAATACAATACTTGGACTATTGAGCAGCACGGTTGGGACCCTCTGCACGAACCCGAAGTCGAACAGCAACTCTCGTTCTCTAACGATTATCTGTGTCAAACGGCACATTTCGAGGAGCACTATGCCGCCCCGCAACGCCTGTGTACCTATATAAAAGGTGTCGAAAAGCCTATACCTAACATCTCATCCATCTCGGTACGCCTGCACGACGAACGATTGGATTTGGCTGACTGGACGGTGGAGAGTTTCTTCCGGCGTTTGCACAAGAACGAACCTCTGTTGGAACGCGAGTTCACGACCTTGTCGCCCAAAGGCTACAAACTGAATATCCATGCTCTGCGCGAGTTGCTGCCTGCCAAGAAAGAGGCGATGCAAATCACCTACAAGGTGCAATCGGTTGACTACAACGGTCCTATCTCCTTGCTCGCATTGTTGGGAGGTGGCGAAGAGGCGGTGGAGTGGTATCCGCTCATGAACTTCGTACGGCAGGATATGAGCTGGATGTGGCTGCAGATGAGACATGTGGACCTCCAACTCTGCTGTGCCATGAACTATATGATATTCAAGAACGGTGTCGCTGTGCCGCACCGCCCCATCAAGATTGAGAAGCAGCACATTGTCGGCTACTCGGCTACGTTGCCCATTCAGGAAGGCGAGACGTACACACTGCAGAAGCGGGTAGTGGTGCTCGACTCGCGCAACCACCCCAAAGACATACTGATAGACAGCGCAATGCAATGCTTGACAAATTGGTAAAAGAGCACTTGATATTGGGCATTGACCCGGGTACGCTCTATATGGGGTATGCCCTGTTGCGCACATCGGGTAAGCATGCCGAGTTGGTCTCTTTCGGAGTATATGATGTGCATAAGTTGGACGACCAATATGCCCGCCTGCAACGTGAGTTCTTCTTCTTGCAGGAGTTGATAGAGGAATATCACCCCACCGAGTTGGCTATCGAAACGCAGTTCGTGGACAAAAACCCCCAGACCATGATCAAAATCGTCCATGCACAAGGGGTGGCTATTGCTGCTGCGCTGTCCAAGGATTTGCCTATCAACGAGTACTCGCCCATGAAGGTCAAGATGGCTATTACAGGCAACGGACACGCGGACAAACAGCAGGTGGCTGCTATGCTCCAACGCTTCCTGCACATACCCCAAGAGGATATGCCGCGCAAGTTGGATGCCACCGATGCACTTGGCATTGCCTATTGCCACTACCTGCAATTAGGGCTGCCGCTCAAGGAGAAAGGTGCCAAGGATTGGACTACCTATGCACGGCAGAAAGGACTGGCAGACAATCAGTTGACAGGACCAAACGCCAAACTGCTTGCCGCATTGCAACAACGAAAAAAATAGAGTAGGGCTTTTTTTGTTTTTTTTCAATACCCATTATTTGGTATTTCGGTTTAATTGTCGTACCTTTGCAGCGAAATTGATAATAACAAACCAAATCAACAAATAATATGGCTTACGTAATTTCTGATGATTGTATCGCTTGTGGCACTTGCAAGGACGAGTGCCCGATGGGAGCCATCTCCGAAGGCGAGCATTATTACATCAATCCTGACTTGTGCACCGAATGCGGCACATGCGCAGATGTCTGCCCAAGTGGCGCAATTTCAAAATAATTGCTATTGGGAGTACAACGCGGGACTGCTTGACAGTAAATTGTTGAGTAGTCCCTCTTTTTTTGGAGCCATATTAGGACTTGTTTCGATTAGTTATGAACAAGTTATATAGTATTTCTCGTTCGTTTCGTTTCCGCCGTTTCTCGCGCAAAGCGTATGCGGCTTTTGCCTCGATGCACCGCCATGTGACCATTGGTCGGGTGGGGTGCCGCATCTGCGATTTGGAGATGCTCAAGTCGGGCAAGGCTGTGGCTGTGTGTGCAGCACTTTTCTACGGCGTATCGGCAAGTGCCGGGGAGGCAATACCTCCCAACGAAACTGATGTGGCAAACCAAGTTGCCTTGGAACAACTGGACGTAGTTGCCACAACGTCGCGCCTCGCGTCTTCTGCGGTGCGACAAGTCACTGTTTTTTCTCGCGACGACATTCGTCAGTTGCCCGTCAGTACGCTGGCGGAGGTGCTGCAGCGGTTGCCCGGAGTCGATGTGCGGCAGCGTGGTGCCACTGGGGTGCAAGCCGACATTGCCCTCAACGGGTGCACGGCGGACCAGACCCTCATCTTCCTAAACGGTGTCAATGTCACGGACCCGCAGACGGGGCACTACTCCATGAACCTCCCTGTCGAACCGCAGGACATCGAGCGCATCGAGGTGTACAACGCCACGCCGCAGGGCTTGGGAGCGTATGCAGGGGTCATCAACATCGTCACACGGCAGGCACGCGACACCACCTATGAGGTCGAAGCCTCACTCGCGGCTGGCGAATACGGGCTCTTCAACCCACGCCTTGCTTACCGCGATGCCCATGAAAACCTGCATTGGGAAACCAACGTAAGTTACAATCAATCAACAGGTTTCGCTTCCAACACAGACTACCGCATTGCCAATGCTTTCGCTCACCTCACAGCAGGCGACTTCGAGGTGCAGGCGGGTGCGCAGTACAAGGATGCGGGTGCCAACGCTTTCTACGCCCTCTCCTATCCCGACCAGTTCGATGCCACCCGTATGGCTTTTGCCTCCGCGGCATACCATGGGCGGTTGGCAGACCGTTGGACCATGGATGCCTCGGCTCTGTATCGTGCTCATTATGACCGCTTTGAGTTGTTCCGCGAGGGCACCGAGACACCTGCTTGGTACACGGGGCACAACCGCCATTGGACGCACACTGCCGATGCCGATGCCAAGGTCTCGTTCATGGAGTCGTGGGGCACCACCTCCGCGGGACTCACCTTGCGCGATGCCTACATCACGTCCAACACCCTTGGCGAGCACAATCGGATGACTGTCAACTACTACCTCCAGCAGACTGCCCATTGGAACCATATTTCCCTCTCGGCACTGGTGGGCGGAACCTACAACACAGCCTTCCGTGCCGACTGGTCCTACAGCCTCGACCTCTCCTGGCGCCCTGTGCATGGGCTCTCGCTCTATCTCAACACAGCCCGCGCTTTGCGCCTGCCTACGTTCACAGACCTCTATTATCATTCGGCAACCCAACTCGGCAACGACAGCCTGCGTGCCGAACATGCCTACAAGACCGAACTCGGGGCGCAGTACCAAAAGCAGTGGGCGAATATCCGTCTCGACGCGAACCTCAAGGGCTACTACCGTTATGCCACAGATGTCATCGATTGGGTCAAATGTCCCGACGAAACGCAGTGGTTGTCACGTAATTACGCTCATTTGCAGACGTGGGGCTGCAATGCCTCGGTCGGAATCACGGCACGCCAACCGTTGGGGCATTTCCTCCGTCAGGCACGTCTGAGTTATGCCTATTGCGGTACCACCAAGCAGGAGACCGACTACCTCAGCAAGTATGCCCTTGACTACCTCCGACACCGCCTCTCATTCACCATCGAGCACACCATCTATCGCGGGTTGGGAGCGTCGTGGCAACTCACTTGGCAGCAGCGAAACGGCTCCTATGCCGACCGTGATGGGGTAGTGCAGACCTATCAACCTGTATTTCTGTTGGATGGCAGTATCTTCTACGATGCACCCAAGTGGAAGGCATCATTGGAGTGCACCAATATGACCAATCGGACCTACTACGACTACGGCGGTATCCTCCGGCCCACCCACTGGCTCCGCGCCAAACTGGAAGTACGCCTCTGATTATATCCCCGCACTACCGGACACAGAATCGATAGCCTTAGTCCTGTTTCCACCCACTCCCCAAGAGATTGTCTGCACTTGTCAGACAGTCTCTTGTCTCGTTTTTCGCGAGGGCACCTTTGCCCCCGCCGAGGGAATCCATCGTTCCCTCCACCACCCTCACGGGCAGTATTCATACGTCAAAGAACATTGGCTGCTTACGTCTGCAGCCTACCGGATTCAACACCTTGAATCACGCTGCAAAGATACAACAGATTCCGTGTTTTTGTTGGTAAAGTATTACCAATAATGCACACTGATTGCATTTCCTTTGTGTTTTAATGCATCATTGCGCATTACGCATTGTGCATTGCGCATTGAAAAGTGCCCGTTTTTTACGTATTTATTGCCTGCTGTTTTGAAAAGGCGGGCAATACTTGTATGTTCGGAGATTATTTTGTACCTTTGCCAACCCTGTTTTGATAGCAATACGCATGAGTAATAATCAATTCATACGCACGAAATGAAGGTACTGATTTGTTCAAGCAATACGGGTGAGGGGCACAACTACTGCTCCAAGGCACTCCAAGCCGCCCTCGCAGCACGAGGCATTGATAGCGATATTATTGATACGCTGGCACTTGCGGGGCACCGCATCTCGCACATCGCCGCCAAAGCCTATCTCTTTTCCTCGAAGAGCAACCTCTTCAGGCAAGTCTATACATTGGGCGGACTGGTGGATAAACTGCTGCAAGGCAAAGGCACAAAATCGCCTATTTATGTAGTTAACTCGGTGTATTCCAAGCACTTGTATAACCTCATCGTCTATAATCACTACGATGCCGTCCTCTGCCCGCACCTCTATCCGTCCGAGACGCTCACCTATCTCCGTCGCAACGACGGCTTTATGATTCCCGCCTTCTACGTGGCTACGGACTACACATGCATACCCTTTATCTCCGAAACGGAGTTGGACGGATACATCATTCCGCACAAGGATCTGACACACGAATACATCGACAATGAGATGCCAGCCGACAAACTTTTCCCACTTGGCATACCCGTGATAGAATCCAAATTCACAACCCGTGTACCACAAACCGAGGCGCGGAAACGTGTCAATAATGAGTTTAACCTCACGCCAAAGCACACCGACGGACGTTGGTTTATGATGATGGGTGGCAGTATGGGGCACGGTAACTTCGAAGGTCTGGTACACGAACTCATAGCCCGCTGTGGCGAGCGCGACCGGATAATATGCGTATGCGGACGCAACAAACAGGCTTTCAAGCAAATAAAGAAACATTTTGCCCATGAGAAGCGCGTCACCCCAATAGGTTTCACCAACGAGATTTCGCTACTCATGGACGCAGCGGATGTACTCCTCACCAAGCCCGGCGGCATCTCCAGCACAGAGGCGTGCATCAAGAATATACCCATTGTCCATACCGAACCTATCCCCGGACTGGAGAACCACAATGTGGATTTTTTTGTCTCGCACGGGATGTCTTGTACTGCTCCCTCTGTGGGCGAACAGGCGGATTTGGCTTTCCGCTTGTGCGATGACGCTGAGATGCGCGAGCGTATGCTTCAAGCGCAAAGGGATAACACCAATCCACACGCCGCAGACGATGTCGTTTCCCTTGTAATCAAGGCGGTACAGCAGCACCATGGCCAATAAGGCGCGAAGACGGACATATTTGTTTTCGCTCCTTTGCGTGTGCCTGTTGCCTACGCAGACATGGGCTTTGGAGGTGAGTTCGCATGTCTCCTATTCGTGGAACGAAGACAGCACCATCACTTTCACCTACATCGATTCCACGGCGCGCAAAGTGGTGCTCAAAGGCAATTGCATGCTCTCCCATGAAGACCGCAGTTTTGCCGGCAGGCAGAAGCGGCGGCGCATGCACGAGGTGCGGCGCGGTGAGTGGCAATGCACCACACGATGGCAACTCCCGCCCGAACTCTACACCTATACCATCATCGTCGATGGCAAGCGGCACACCGACCCCATGAACCCCGATTCTATCTGGGTGCGCAACCAGCGACGTAGCGTCCTGCTCATAGATGGCAACCCGCAGACCAACCTCTACAAGGCGGCTCGCCGGCAAGGGCAGGTGGAGAGTATCTGCTTCACGGGCGAGAGCGGAAACACCTATCACATGATGGTGTATCTGCCTCATAACTACTGCGATATGCTCACCTATCCGTTGCTCTACCTGCTACATGGCATCAACGGCGACCAGCGCAACTGGCTCGAACAGGGGCGGGTAGGCAATATATTGGACAACCTCATCGAACGCGGTGATATTCAGCCTGTTGTGGCAGTTATGCCGCGCTGTCTGCTGTCCGAACCCAAGCACCCGGACCACGTGCAGTCCACCAACGTCTTCAACTACGGCGAAGTGTTGCGGGGCGGTTTCGAGAGGCATTTCTACGAGATAGAGGACTATATCCACACACACTACGCCGTACAGCGCAAGGGCAACGCCATCGCGGGTCTCTCTTGCGGAGCCCGTCAGGCTGCCAATATCGTCAATCGCGGCACAGGCGAATATACGTATGTGGGTATGTTCTCGCCCGTTGTCACAAAGAAGCAACTGCCTCACGCACAAGCAGATACCACTATACACCCCAAGTATTGGGTAGGCGGCGGAACCAACGACTGGATGTTCCTTTCCGATGCCCGCTCCTATGTGCGCGGATTGGAGAAGAGTGGAGTGGAGCACGTCTATCTGGAGTTGAAAGGCGGGCATACCTTTGCCAACTGGCGGGTGTTCGTCACCGATTTCCTTCGCTGGGCATACCCTGCACAACAGACTGACAATGAGTAAGTAATACGACAGACAACAATTTGTATATGAAGAAAATAGTCTTATTCTGGGCGTGGATACTGTGCGCCTCAACCTTGTTCGCCGAGAGACGGGTGGAGTACTTGCCCTACGGCAATATGGACACATGGACAGTACGCCACATCAAAGAGTCTGGGCTCCTCGGTGGTGCCACCAAGGTGCTCCATGCCGTAGGACCCAACGACACCATCCGTGAGAATAAAGCCTACGAACCAGTAGCAGGCAATCCGTGGGCATGCTCCGAAACCTACGCAAAAGTGATTGTAGAGGCGGGTGCAGGCGGTGCCGTAATCCCCGAAAGGCGTGGCAATGGCTACTGCTGCCGCTTGGAAAACAAGATGACACACGTCAAGATAGGCGACATATATGCCGTGGTGACAGGTGCTATCTTCTTGGGCAAGAAATACGAACCCGTGGGGCTCATCGGCAAATACCGCCCGCATACCGTGATTGATGTAGGCATACCTTTCACCAAACAACCGGTGGCATTAATGCTTGATTACAAGGCTGTTATATCTGACTCTTGCTATATCACCAGCACTGCACGCGACAAACCGGTGCGGGTGGACGGCGAACATGACTGCGGCGAGATATACATCTACCTGCAGCACCGCTGGGAGGACCCCGAGACGGGCGAGATATACGCACGCCGCGTGGGCACAGCCTGCGAGCGGGTCTGCGAGACTATCCCCGAATGGGTCAACAACCACGAGATACCCGTGCGCTATGGCAACATCACCACCGACCCGAACTTCAAGCCCTACGAAGCCATCGGCTATACCATGATGATGACCCGCAACTCCAAGGGTAAGATGGTGCAGATACAGGAGGTCGGCTACAGTCTCGACAAGCCCACGCATATCGTCCTGATGATTGCCTCCGGCTGTTCGGGGGCTTTCCGCGCCCACGAGGGCAACAAACTCTGGGTGGACAACATCCGTCTCGTGTACGACGACGAGGAACACCCCGCAAAGACTTCCGCCAAAAAGCATTAAAACAGGCAAGCCGCACATGGGTAGGGTAGGGATTATAACAATCTGTCTGTGCGTCGCGTGTTTTTGTACGCTGCATGCCGAGGCATACATATCCCTATCCCCGTTGGATACTGCCGCACTGCCCGTGGCGAAACCCACCAAGTGCGAGATGCGTTTCTTGCAGAATATGTTGGAAAGCAAGGCTTTCTGGCGTGTGCTGCAACGCCGCTTGGAACGGAACTACTATTCGGACAAGTGCATTGCCGACTTGCAGGATATGCTTGGCAATATGCTGAAGCACAAAGTGTTGCAGTTGCCATGCTCCTACACAAGCATACAGCCCGATGGAGATACGCTATGTATGTCAGGCAGTGTGATATTGCCGCGAAACAGGCAGTTGTGGGGCGTGATACTGGCTTCGCACTACACCATCGGCAGCAACCGCGAGGCACCGAGCGCATCTACCCCCTTCGAGAGTATCTTTGCCACCAAGTGCTATGCCGTCGTGATGGCGGACTATCTGGGATATGGCACCACTGCCCGTTATGTCCACCCGTATCTGTATTGGCAGAGTGCCGCGCAGGCACAGACGGACCTACTGCAATCTGTGCAGCAACTGCTTGACTACTATGGATATACCTTCCCTAAAGAGGTCATCAGTTACGGCTATTCAGAGGGCGGAGCCGTAGCACTCGGCACGGCAAAATACATGGAGCACCAACTGCCCGATTGGCAACTGAAAGCGGTATATGCAGGTGCCGGACCCTATGACGTGGCAGCCACCTATGATGCCTGTGCCGAGGCGGACAGTGTGGGCATACCATGTGCCATACCCATGCTCATTATGGGCATGAGTGCGGCATACAACCTCCATTTGCGCAAAGCGGATTTCTTCCGCGAACCCCTGCTCAGCCACTACGAACAATGGGTAGAGTCCAAACAATACACGGTGAACGAAATCAACACCCTCATGGCAACGCACCGTCTCAGTGAAGTCATGACGCCCGAAGGACGCGACAAGGCGCAACCCGAAACCGCCCGTTTTTATGCCGCTATGCAGCAGAGTGCCATATTGGGCTACGCACCCTCATGCCCCACCTTCCTCTTTCACAGCACTACAGATGATATTGTCCCCTTCCTCAACAGCGAGCACCTGACTTGGTCATTATCCGCATCGGACACTGTTGCAAACACCCCAAGTATCTCAAACACCCCAAGCATCTCAAACACCTCAACACCAAACACCCCAAGTACTTCCAGTGCTTCTAGTGCTTCTAGTACTTCTAGTACTTCTAGTACTTCTGGTACTTCTAGTACTCCTAGTACTTCTAGTACTCCTAGTACTCCTAGTACTTCTAGTATTCCTAGTACTTCTAGTACTCCTAGTACTTCTAGTACTTCTAGTACTTCTAGTACTCCTAGTACTTCTAGTACTTCTAGTACTTCTAGTACTTCTACTACTTCTAGTACTTCTAGTACTTCTAGTACTTCTAGTGTTTCTAGTGCTTCTACTACTTCTACTACTCCTACTACCCCAAGCACCCCCGGCCTACCACCTCATATCGTATCTGACTTTGCTGACTACGGTTCCCACATGGCAGCATGCATACTCTTCCTGCAGCGCACATACGCCGCCCTCCCGTAGTCATAGCAACCATATTACTACACTTAACTCGTGTTAAGTGTATGTGATTAGTATGTGATTGCCGAGAGAATCCCGAGAGAATCAAGGCAAGATATTATACTGTTTAGGGGATTGTGCATCTCATGTATGGCCCCTCCTCTGGAGGGAGTGGGGAGGTTTACCACTCATAGCACCCTGCATCAGGACGAGGTTTGCGGGGCTTTCCCAATCGGTCGTGGAGAAGCAGTGTATCTGTGTTCGGATTATCAATCAGCAAGGTGTCTCCAATCCCGCGGGCGGGCGACACGGAATCAAGGCGGAAGTCATAGTATCGGTACTCACCGATGCGGTAATAGATATTGCGGAATACGGTATCTGTGTCTGTGCCGTACACATTATGCTCCGCATAAGCCGTAGGCAGAGAATCGCCCTTTATATAGTTTCCGCTGAAAGTACCCTCATAGAAATGGGGCAATGGAGTTGCCACACGCAGATTATTGCGCTGCCCTCCCGCTATCACGCAACTGTGAAACGAGGCTGCCGTGGGAGCCATATCCTTGTTGATATTGTTGATGAACACGGCTGCTGTGCTGTCGCGATACACACCGTTATGGATATTGATGTTCGAATAGGGATAGCCGAAATACGAAGCAATCGTATTATGCACAAACCGGTGCTCACCTCCTGCCAGATAGACGCAGAATGATGCGCAGTTGCTGATTTCCGAATTGACCACGTAGGCGTCCGTGTTCTGCACTATCAACCCGTACATCGATTGATTATGTATCCGCCCGTTGGCAAACGTGAGGCTCGGACGTGCATCGGTGGACTCTGACCATACATATAGCCCGATGGTACCCGAAGTGATGTCCACGTGGTTGAGCGTGTAGGTTGGGGAAGGGCGGTCCTTGCTGTGCAGCAGATAGATACCGTTCCATTGCCCCGATGCCACGCGGTAAGGCACCGAGTCAAACAGTCTGTCTGTCCTGTCTCCGCGTATAGTAATCGGTTGCGCAAGAGTCCCGTTGGCGGTCAGGCTGCCATACACATGCAGCAGGGCATTGTTGTGCATATACAGCGTGGCACCCGGCTCGATAGTGAGGTCGCCGTTGATAACCAATGTATCGTAAATCAGATACGGCTTCTTGTTGGTGAGGGTGTAGTTCTCATATACCACCAACCCCGAAGATTTATCTTGAATGATGGCTACATTTTGCCCGTAAGCCTGCAAAGCAACATGCTGCAAATGCTCATTTACGAGAAAGAAAATTGTATCTTCCACCAATACGGGCGTGTTTCTTGTCTGTTCGTCAATGTTTATTTTTACGAACATAAAGATACTGTCTCTTCCGCGAATGGTTATGTCACGCAACCTGTCTATCCTATTCTCACCATCAATGTTTACACAGAAATACTGTCCGTTCTGCATCGTAACGCGGCTGATACAGATGGCATTGGCGTTGGGGTTGTATATCATCATACGCCGTGTGGACGACCCCATTCCGGTGAACACGGTATCAAACAGGAGACTGTCGTGTGAGAACGCAAGCCGCATACTCGGGTCTTCGGACACGATGTCCTGCTTGCACGACACCAATCCGAGTACCAACAGCAATATAGGGAATATATGACGCATCACTCAAAGTTGAAAATAATCGAAATACGTTGGTTGGTAAGACGGTCTATACTTTGGGTGTAGTATTCGTAAGGCTTAGGGTCCCATGCTACACCACCCACTACATCTCCTTCATGGGCAATGGCATTGGCAAAACCTATCTCGTAGCGTATCTCGGGTGTGAAATTAAACCATGGACAGTAGAAATCGCAACCAAAGCCTATACCTACATAGCCATCGTATGGCTTGGTGAGTATCTTGCGGTTAGTCCTGTCCGCAAAGGAGTTGAAATCGAGACTGAACCCACCGCCAATCGTAACATACGGGCGATAATTACCTTCCCTCTCTGCCGACCATTTCAGATATAACGGTATCGTAATGGGGATAGTCAGATTATGTGCAGGCTCTACACTTTCTTTTGTGTTTCCTTTCTTGACATAGTTAATAGTGGTGTACCCGAAATGCAATCCGGGAGTAAAACGCAGGTTCAAATGTCTTGACAAACGCAGGTCTGTGATAAACCCGACATTAAATCCTACACCGATATTATAGCACCGCGCATAGTATTCCGGATTAGCCACAGTATCAGCCAGATAACTTGGCATATCCACACCGAGAAAGAACCCGAAGTGCACCAACTTGTCGTCCTTATAAGGATTATTCTGCGCCGCTGCCGAACTGCTCTTCTGTGCATAAAGCGAACTGCCTACGCACAACAGCACTGCGCATAAAGTGATATGTTTGAGTCTATTCTTCATTGCCTGTATCGGAATAATTGCTATCCATATTGCTGCTATCGTTCATACGCTCACCATCCATCGGACCTTTCTTCTTCATATTGCCGAAACTATAGGTGAAACTGAGTGAGACGGTACGTGAATGCCAGCGGTTCTCTTGGTACTGCCAAAAAGTGTCGCTGTAGGAGGTGTTGCGCCGTGCACGGGAGTCTAATATGTCGCGCACGTTGAGAGCGAGTGCCAACTTCTTGTCCAAGAACGTCTTGCGTAGTCCAATATCAATGGAGTAACTGTGTGATGACTCGCCCTGTGCCGTCACACGCGGACTGCGGTAGCGCGCAGACAACTGCCCCGAGAAGGTCTTGGTGAACATAAACGAGGCATTGATGCGTGCCGACCATGCGAATATCTGCCGCGAGTGCAACTCGATATCCACAGGCGTGCCGTATAGGGTGGAGTGGTAGGAGTTGGCTTTCAGATAGTTATAGTAGAAATTGGCAGAGGTGGTCAGTTGCAGCAGTTCGCCCCACAGGCGGTTCTTCGCCACCACTTCCACACCTACTTCCTGCCGCGAGGAGAGGTTGATAAAGGTATTCTTCATCGTCTCCCCGTCTATGAACTTCACATTCTGTATCACCCCGTCGCGCGCACGCCAGAAGACGCCTGCCGACAGAGTGTGCCGTTCCCATGCCTTCAGGTAGTTGAGTTCCAACGAAGAAGAGTAGGAGGGCAGCAATGCGGGATTGCCGAACTGAATGTTGGTCGAGTCGGAGAAGTCCATACGCGGGTTTATCATGTGCCCCCGCGGGCGGTCCACACGGCGTGTGTAGTTGAGTTGCAACTCATGTCCGTTGCCGAAGTCGTAACTGATATATGCCGACGGAAACAACTGGAAATACGCTGTGTCCTGTGCCGAGGTCTGCAACGCCCTCCCCTCATAGTAGTATTGCGTCTCGATATGGCGCATAAAGTACTCACCGCGCAGTCCCACTTGCAGCGACAACTTGTCCCAAAACCTGTTGCCGTAGGTGATATACAGGGCATGAGTCTGCTCGTTGTTGTGGAAATTATTGTAGTAACTCCACAGCGTATCTTCTCGCGCACTGCCGTTGTAGGCACTGGCTTGTGTCTGCCGCCATGCAAGGTCGGTCTGCCAACCCGCTTCAAGGCGCGAGTCTTTGGTGGGGTGCCACTCATAGTCTGCCTTCAGTTGCACAAAGCGGTCGTTGTTGTCCGACAACTGCTCCTGCGTGGTACTGGTGCCGTTCTCCGTTTGGATATAGAAATTGTCGTTGTTGAATCCGAAGTCGAAGTACTGCGCCGAGGCTTGCAACTTGTGCGCCTTGCTGATGTCGAAGTTCCATGACAGCATGGCATTGTAGCCCGGGTGATTGGCTGTACCCGTTTGGTTGCGCTCATAGCAACGCAATGTATCCTCTTGATTACTTGCGTCTTGCGGTGCAACAAAGTGCGTCACGTCATACAAGGTGTAGTGTGTAGGATTATTGGTGCGGTTGGAGAAGAATCCCTTTGTCGGGTCATTCTTTGCCTCCACGATACCGAACCCCGACACACCGATGGTAGAGCGGTCTGTCACGCGAATATCCACACCTCCGCGCAGAAACATACCCCCGCCCGAATGGTGCGACTCGCCTTCTGTCAGCATACGTGTCGTGTCTGCGGCATAGTAGTTGTAGCGGTCGGAATAGGTGCTGCCGTTGGAACTCCGGTAGTGGTAACCCGCATTGAAATAGGCATCCACTATACCCTTCGACATGTTGATATTGAAACCCAACTTACCCCCTGGCGGTGTCGTCCACGGCTTGGCAAGGGCATAACTGACATCCAGATTCACACTGCCATAGTATCCGGGCTTGCGGTCTTTCTTCATCACAAGATTGATGATACCCGCCGTACCTTCAGGAGAGAATTTTGCCGACGGGTTGGTGATGAGTTCTATCTCTTTGATGCTTTCCGCGGGCAGTTGTTGCAGCACTTGTGCGCGCGTATCGGCAGTCAGCCCAGCAGGCTTGCCGTTAATCCAAATCTCCACATCTTCCGAGTTGCGCAGCGAGATATTACCCTCTTGGTCCACGTCCACAGACGGGATATTCTCCAGTACATCGGTCACCGAACCGCCTGCCGAAGCAATGTTCTGGTCCACCGAGAACACCTTCTTGTCCAACTCAAACCGCATAGTCGAGCCTTGCCCGACCACCTCTACTTCACTCAGCGTCTGCGCGTCCTCTTGCAGGTATATCTTGCCGAGGTTCACCTCTTTTCCCTGCAATGTTACCTCGCGCACCACATCGGTGTAGCCTACAAACGAAATACGGATAGTGTATGCCCCGTTTCCGAGGTTAAGCAGCAGAAATTCCCCGTTCTCGTCTGTTGTGTTTCCGTCCACAGGAGTGCTGCCGCTTTTGGGTGTAGCCGACACATTCACAAAGTCAAGCGGTTGGCGTGCTGATGCGTCCAACACCCGTCCCGTTACCCTGTTCTGCGCCACTGCCACCATAGTCAGCAGCAACAGTACTGCAATATGGAATGTACGCCTCATCCTTTGCTGTTGATAATCCACTCCAATGCCTCGCGGTAACCATCCGTGCCGTGCCCCATCACGGTGTGTGTGCACACATCGCTCAGCAGGCTGACGTGGCGGAACTCCTCACGCAGGCTGATGTCGGAGATATGCACCTCCACCACAGGTACCATGGCACAAGCCACCGCATCGCGCAATGCCACACTTGTATGCGTATAACCGCCCGCATTGAGAATAATACCGTCCACAGGCTCTGCGTGTAGCGATGTCTTCAGCCCCCCGAACTCCTGCACCCAATCTATCAGGTCGCCCTCGTGGTTCGACTGGCGGTACTCCATATATATATAGGGGTACGCGCGTTGCAAGTCCAACAGCACCTGCTCCATCGAGCGGGTGCCGTAGATTGTCGGTTCGCGCCGTCCCAACAGATTTAGGTTAGGTCCGTTGATTATCGCTATCCGCATATTAATTACTAACTATTACTTATTAACTATCTCGCCCCATTCACCATAAGCAGGAACTCATCATTGTCGCGGGTGCGCTCCATATACTGCTTCAGTTTCTCCATAGCCTCCACACTGTTCATATCGCTGAGTTGCTTGCGTATCATCCACATACGTGACAATACATCAGGCGGCAGCAGCAGGTCATCACGGCGGGTGCTCGATGCCGGTATATCCACAGCAGGGAAGATACGTTTGTTGCTCAGTTTGCGGTCTAATTGCAACTCCATGTTGCCCGTACCCTTGAACTCCTCGAATATCACATCGTCCATCTTGCTGCCTGTTTCGGTCAGTGCCGTAGCGATGATGGTCAGGCTACCACCGTTCTCGATGTTACGTGCCGCACCGAAGAAACGCTTGGGCTTGTGCAGTGCCTGTGCTTCCACACCGCCCGACAGCACCTTGCCGCTCGCCGGAGCCACTGTGTTGTAGGCGCGTGCCAAACGGGTAATACTATCCAGCAGAATCACTACGTCATGCCCGCATTCCACCAGTCGTTTGGCTTTTTCGTGCACGATATTCGCCACCTTCACATGGTTCTCGGCGGGCTCGTCGAACGTCGAAGCAATCACCTCTGCCTTCACGCTGCGTGCCATATCCGTCACCTCCTCAGGACGCTCGTCGATGAGCAGGATTATCATATATACTTCGGGGTGGTTGGCTGCAATGGCATTGGCTATCTCCTTGAGCAGCACCGTCTTACCTGTCTTCGGCTGTGCCACAATCAGTCCGCGCTGACCCTTGCCAATCGGGGCAAACAAATCGATGATACGCACCGACAGCGGGTCGCTCTTGTCGCCTTTGCATAGTTTGAACTTCTCATCAGGGAAGAGAGGTGTCAGGTTCTCAAACGCAATACGCTCACGTGCTTGCGCGGGCGAGATACCGTTGATGCGTATCACCTCTTTCATTGGGAAGTACTTGTCCGTATCACGCGGCGGACGAATGGTGCACTCTACCGTATCACCCGTCTTCAGACTGTATTGCTTAATCTGCTGTGCCGAAACATATATGTCATCGGGCGATGAGATATAGTTATAATCCGCACTGCGCAGGAACCCGTAGCCATCGGGGCAGCACTCCAGCGTTCCCATTGCCACAATAGTATCGCCAAATGCCTCCGCACCATTGTTGAGTGCCTCGTCTTCAGGTCCTGTAGGAGGAGTGTATTGTGGTGCGGTCTGAATGGGTGTTAGTTCCTCACCGTTGGCTATCTGCTCCTCACGCTTTGCCATTTGTTTGGTTATCTGTGCAATACGCGCATTGATGCGGGCTTGACGCTCCTCTTTCGTCTCGTTTTTGCGGTTGGGAGTGTAAGGATTATATGGCTCCTGCTTGACGGATTCAGCGGCAACAGCCTGAGCGGGTGCAGGTTGCTCTGCTGCGGGTTGCTCTTGCACAGGTGCAGGTTGCGCTTGTGGTGCAGCCAATGGTGCAGATGCTTCTGCAGGTGCTTCCGGTTGCACTTGCGGATTCTTCCTTGGACGTCCGCGTTTCTTGGCGGGGGGTGCTGCAGGAGTCTCCGCTTGCGGTTCTGTTGTTGCTGCGGTAGTGGTTGCAGGCTGGGCAGGAACTATACTATTGGTTTCGCTAATCTCCATTTGCAGAGGTTCGCTGTTCTTGTTTTGCGGTTTGCGCCCGCGCTTGTTACCTGTAGCAGGCACTGCGGCAGTAGCGGCAGGAGTACTTGCTGTGGCAGGTGTATCAAATAAGGTGGTCGTGGTATTGACAATAGTTGATTTCGGTTGAGGTTGCTTGGCTTGCTCTTCTTTTATCTGGTCAAGCGTCTCTTGTTTGCTGCCTACTGTGGCTGCTACTCGGTTGCCTTTGAGGTTGGCAGTGTTTACTTTCGTAGGTGTCTGCTGTATCCTGTTGCGCTTGTTTCGCTTTGGCTCTTCGCCTTGTGCTTGCCGTGCGTCGGCTTTGGCTTGTACTTCGGCACCTCGTCTGTCGGCTTGGGCATCCAGAATTTCATAGATTACTGATTGGGCTGTTGCGTTCTTGTTGATTTTCAGTCCGAACGTTTCCGCAATCTCAATCAGTTGTTCGAGCGTCATACGCCCGAGTCGTTGCATATCGTATTGCATAAAAAGTTAATGATTTTATTCTAAAAAGGGAATTGTGATTGGAGTATATCCTTGCGGTTTCCTGACTAATCACGCCGCAAAGGTACTACAAATAAGTGAAATATGCAAGTACAACCTGCATTTTATAGCACAATTTCCTCAAAAGTGTTCACTTTTTTCTTGTCGTAGGGGGTCGTTACCCGTATATAGTTCTCCGTAAATCCCGACATCTTGTCGCCTTCGCGCTTCGATTCCCACAGCACAACTGCCTTTTCGCCCTTGTGCTGGGCATAGAAATCCGCTAATTTCTGTTCCGAAATGGCGTGCAGCACCTTGCTCCGTCTGTGTCTCTCCGCCATGGGAACCACCTCCAAATCCATCTCCAGCATACGTGTATTGGCGCGCTCCGAATAGGTGAAGACATGCAACTGGCTCACCGGCAACCGCTCTATAAACGCCACGTAATCAGCGAAGTATTCGGCGGTCTCCCCTCTCACGCCCACCATACAATCCACGCCGATAAAGGCATTGGGCATCACCTGCCGTATATGCGTCACGCGCTCCTCGAACAACTCCCGCGTGTATCTCCTGTGCATAATTCGTAGCACCTCATTGCTCCCCGATTGCAGCGGAATATGAAAGTGCGGAGCAAAATGCCTTGATTGCGCCACAAAGTCTATCACCTCATCGCTCAGCAGGTTGGGTTCGCACGATGATATGCGCACCCTGTACCCCACACCCTCTTCATGCGCCTGCAATGCGTCCAGACTACGCAGCAAATCAATGAACCGCTCCCCCGTACTCCGCCCGAAATCGCCTATGTTCACCCCCGTCAGCACTATCTCTTTCGCCCCATCGTCTATCGCCTGTTGTGCCGCTGTCACCACCTCCGCGATGCTCGGATTGCGCGATTTGCCGCGTGCCAGAGGAATGGTGCAATACGTGCAGAAGTAGTTGCACCCGTCTTGCACTTTCAGGAAGCACCTCGTCCTGTCATCTCTGGAATATGCCCCGTGAAAGTTGTCCACCGCCCGTATGTCCGTTGTAAACTCTGGAGGGACAACGCTCTGCTTGGGGGACGACGCGGCTCGCGTCGTCATATCCGAAACGGGGTACATCTCTCGCGTCGTTAGTTGCTCTTTTAGCCCCTCCTGTCGCGGGGTCCCCGCAAGCCCGTGGGCGTAGTGGGGTGGTCCTGGAGGGGTTGGGGAGGTCTTCTCTATCTGCTCCACCAACTCGGGAATCTTAAACTTCGCGTCCTGCCCCAGCACGTAGTCCACTCCCTCTATCTCTTTGATTTCCTGTGGCTTTAGTTGTGCGTAGCAGCCCGTAACTATCAGCACGGCATTGGGGTTCTCCCTGCGTATCTTGTGTATCGCCTGCCTGCCTTTGTGGTCAGCCACATCGGTTACGGAACAGGTGTTCACCACACACACGTCCGCCTCCTCATTGGCTCTTGCGCGCACGTGCCCGCGTTCCAACAAGGTCTTGCCTATCGCACTGCTCTCCGCAAAGTTCAGTTTGCACCCCAATGTCACAAATCGTATCGTCATCTCAAAAACACTTCAACCAAAAACACTTCAACCATAAACTCGTAAACCGAGTACAAAGATAATACAAAATCGCCCGAAATCCAAATTTATTTTCGTTTTTTCGCCAAAATGGTGCATTTTGTATTTTCGGCTTGCAACCCATTGACACTCAATGCCCAAAAATCTTCATTTTTTCAGTGGTTTTTATACACTTTTCCCAAAACGGCTGTTTTAACAAAAGTTGTATTTCAATTTCACAAAACTCCTATCGCCCACAGTATCATCCAAAAGAACAACCAAAACATGGACAACAAACAACACCTGTTGTGCGCAACATGCGCACAACATTCCCTTTCCTCCGTTGAATTACCATTAAAAACATAGAGGAACATCTAATTATCCACGAATTATCCATCAATTAACATATGATTTGTGAATTTACGATTTAGGGGATATTTATTGCCATTTGACCATTGTGCTTTTGGGGTAGCCACCTAAAACAAAAAAGAGAGACGCGGTGAAACCACGTCTCTACAATAAATAGTGCTTAGGTATTTGATGCTCTCCTATTCAACCTCCTCACCCGTTAGAGTGTAGGTCTTGCCATTGCGGAGGATATAGACTTGCCCGTCGCGGAAGACTTTGCGGGGAGTAGTATCATCAGCCGAAATATCCTCTGTGCCTGTGGGTATGTCCGAGGTGGTGTAGAAGTACCCCGAATAGTTCTGCAGGGCAACCTCGGCGGCATCGCGGATAGTGAGGTCGTAGTTGTATAGGGTGCGGGCTGTGAGCCCTGTGGCATTGAACGTGAAGCCGTTGCCTGCTTTCTCTGCAGCAGTAAGGCGTACCTGACTGCCGATAGGCGCAAGGGATATACTGTGCAACTGCCCCGTAGCATTGAAAACCAGCGTGAAGAACGGTGTGTCTTCCTGTTGCAAGTCCAAAGTGTAAGTAGCGGCATTGCTCGGTGCACCCCATACGAACTGAGCCGAGGTCTGTGCGGGCGTGACAGCAAAGTCTTCCACAGGGGTGTCGGTATCAAGGCACTCGATGTACTTGAAGTCGCCAAAGACCATATCCAAGTCGTACTTGTCCTTGCTCTCGCACGGCACATAGAGGTGCACATTGTAGTTGAGGAACGTGGTGTGGTCTGCAATAGGCGGTTCGGTGGCGGCAATATGTATCTCGTATAGTTTGCGGCTGTCAATAAACACGCTATCGCCCATAGTGGTCAAGCGACTGCTATTGCCACTGCCTATCACCACCTTGCCCAAACCTGCACAACCTGCAAAGGCACTCTCGCCTATCTCCTCCACGGCATTGGGGATAGTGACATCCGTCAGCAGTGGCAATTGTCGGAAAGCGTGCGTACCGATATAGGTAATGCCTTCTGGGAACACCACCATAGAGATACTATCCCTAAACAGCACCCACGGCGCAGCATTGGCACTATCTGCCTGATAGTCATACATATCACCTGTTCCCGTAATGCTCAATGTATCGCCTGCATAACTCCAATAGAGATTGTCACCGCACTTGCCCGAGGTTTTTACGACATGCAGATTTAAAGTGATGATACTATCACACCCCGCAATACTCGTGAGCGAGTCGTGGTATAGCCCTGGCAATGCTGCATAGTACTTACCAAACTCAACGTAATAACCATCCTGAATCGTAGTGTCTATCACCAATTCAGTATCTCCTATTTGGGGAATATCAATATATACAAATACAATACTATCGCATCCTCCGTTATCTGAAATAGCACGGAGTGCTACTGGAAACCGCCCTCCCTCTTGCGGAAAGGTGACAACAAGAGATTGCTGATTGATATAGTCTTTGCCTTGAATCTCCCATACCCAATTTTTGCATTTAGAGTAAGTTGTTTTTCCTGTCACTTGATTGACTATTGCTATGCGACTATTATTTATAAATACAACTTCATTTTTACAATCCTTTGGCTGATATTGATAAGTGAAATCGGGTATCGGATAGTTCGGCATAGGCGAAGTATAGACAGTAAACGAGCATTCAGGTTTTTCCTTGTAGATATTATCAACAGCATATTCACATGTATCCATGGGGTCAACGAAAAAGGTCTGTTCTGTAGAAAGCGTCGTCTGCCAAGGATCATCGGCACGATACCATTTGTAATAAAAGCCTGATGGTGCATAGAGTTCAGTAATAGGATTACCTCTGCCGCAATTATTTCCTATTATATCTGCCTTATCACACCCCAAAGTGAAATATGCATAGCCGAAGTGCCCGCCAGCACCGCAATCATAGGTGGTTAATTGTACAGTGAGGTTTTGCCCGATATACTCAGAGAGGTTCACACCGATGGTGGTCCAATCTTTCCATACTACATTCATGGCTCTACTACCCGATGTGGCAGCATCCAATGTGTCATGTGTCCACCTTTCGTTAGTCCAACTGGCATTAAAGTTAGCAGATATACATCTCTCATCGGCTTTGTTAATACCTAATATCTTTAGTGTAAAACGGGGATCTTGCAAATTTGAATCTGTGGGCTTTTTATCTTTGTCATGTCCAGGACTTTCTAATACAACAGCGTATTTGAGAAGAAGAATAGGTCTATTTGCATCAACCACAAACGTATATTCTACTCGCTCACTTTCGCCACCATTGTTCCAATTTCCCAAACGTACTGATGCTCTTTCGTCATCGGGGACAGTCTTCAGTTTTCCTCGTGTGCGTGGGTCTGTCTCTGTTTTGGAAGTGTGGATAGTGTGACGGCTGTACATACTTTCGGGACCATTATTTACCAACTCTTTTTTGTACTTATAATCACCTGTTACATAATTTGGACGCTCTGTGTTGATATAGCAATTCTCATCCGTTAAGGCAAGGTAGTCAATGTACAAATTTTGTTCTGTTTTGTTTCTGTCCATAGAGTTGTTGGAGTAATAACCAACCATTGGGGTGTCTTTGGAAATATCACTATTTACTTGTCCCCAAATACTGATTGTGGTGGCGAGGAATAGTGCCACCAAGAAAGATGTTAATCTCTTCATAATGTTTATTGTTTTAATTAGTTTGTATTTGTTGTTTCTTAGTTTCAAGGTTACGTATATACACAAAAAAAGCGTGGAAATCGACTATTGTCGTTCCACGTTCAGAGGCTGTCGCATTGCCCAACAAGTTAGAACAGACAACGCGAAGCCCACGCTCATACAAGTAAAACGTTAGCACAAGATCAATAATCTACGGCGCATAGTAAAAGTTCCGT
>DJSG01000005.1 GCA_002440265.1 Bacteroidales bacterium UBA6340
AGATACGCAACGCCATCTACACCGGGCAGTGGACGACGCAAGCCAAACGGCGTTTCTCGAAGTCGGGCTGCGTGGCGTACAAGATAGGTTCGGACTATATGACGGGTTCGCCGATACGGCAGGACTATTTCGAGACCGCCTTGCGCTGGATAGGCGACGCGCAGGGGCTGACGATTGAGCAGTATATGGCGCGGCACCAGAACGACAGCGATGCCGACGAACTATGGCAGTACTTCCAGAATGTGATACATTGGGTGCAGGTGCATTTCACGAAACTGTACAAGAAAGAGATGAAAGCGGTGGAGTGGGGGCTGCTGTACAACCGCTACAAGGACACCGCGCTGACCGCTACGGCGATAGGCGACGAGGTGGCACGGCTGATGCGGGACTCGGACGTGCAGAAGAAGTCGGGTATCTTCGAGTACGTGTTCGACTACGACATACGGCACTTGGGTATCCGCGCCTTCGACGACAACACCAAGCGGGAGGTCTATGAGCGGCAGGGCGGTGTGTGTCCGCTGTGCGGGAAGCATTTCGGGATAGAGCAGATGGAAGCCGACCATATCACGCCGTGGGTGGAAGGTGGTCGGACGGTGGCGGAGAACTGCCAGATGCTGTGCCGAGAGTGCAACAGACGGAAGAGTGCGAAGTGAGAGGAGAGTCCCATAAGCCTGTGATTGATGATGCTATTGTTTTGCGGTTGCCCTGTCAGAATGAAAACAGGCTTGCGCAATCACAAAAAAAGCAGTATCTTTGCAGCCGCATTGGTATGGAATCGGGTGTAAGTCCCGAACAGTCCCGCTGCTGTGAGTTTCGCTGGGCGTAACAGCCCGTTCTGCCGTAATAAGTCACTGTTGGAGGTCAACTCCGATGGGAAGGCGCGGCAGAAGAAACGAGTCAGAATACAGCCAATGCGTATGTCAAACAGGCTTTCGAGGTAAGAGCATAGACAGACTTCCTGACCTAGACTCCCCCAACCCCAAAAAGGATGGGAGGCTCCCCCTACCCCCTCAAAGAGGGGGCTCAATAATAGAGGAAAGGGGTAAGAGAATAGCCGTTTGATGTGTGCGCGTATATATCGAGCGGCTTTGTTTGTGCATATAAAGTTTTGTTCGTGTGCATACAGATAAGATAATGGCTGTGCGTGTAAAAGATAAAATGGTGGATAGGAACAGATACGGTATTTTCATTCTGCTGCTTATGGTAGCAGGTTCTGTTTGCGCGCAGCAACTGACTGATGCCGAGGCGGATAGCATTGCGCGGCAGTACGACCTGGACGAAGTTACGGTGTCCGCACGCTACAAGGAGAAAGATATCATCAAGCCGCAGCGGTTGGAGGGCAAGGAGTTGGAGAAACTCAACAGTCTTTCGGTGGCGGACGCGATACGTTTCTTTTCTGGCGTGCAGATTAAGGACTACGGTGGCGTGGGGGGTATCAAGACGGTGAATATCCGCAGTATGGGTACCAACCACATGGGCGTGTATTACAATGGTATCCAGTTGGGTAACGCACAGAACGGGCAGGTGGACTTGGGTAAGTTCTCGCTGGAGAACATCGATGAGATTTCGCTGTACAACGGGCAGAAAAGCGATATCTTCCAGAGCGCTCGCGAGTTCGGCAGCGCAGGCAGTATATACCTCAATTCACGCCGTCCGAAGTTCGAAGACGGCAAGAACATACACATACGCGCCAGCATGAAAGCGGGGTCGTTTGCGTTGGTGAACCCGTCGCTGCTGTTCGACGCGAAACTGACTGACCAACTGAGCCTTAGCATGAATGCAGAGGTGGTGCACTCCAATGGCAAATACAAGTTCCGCTACCGCCGTGTGACGCCCTCGGGCGAGTTGGCGTACGACACCACCGCCATCCGTCAGAACGGCGATGTGAATGCCGTGCGGGTGGAGTCGGGGCTGAACTACTACTATTCGACGACTGGTTTCTGGAAGATGCACGCGTACTACTACAACTCCGAGCGCGGTGTACCCGGGGCGATTGTGAACAACGTGTGGCGGCGCGGCGAGCGGCTGTGGGACAGGGATATGTTCGTGCAGTCGTCGTGGCAGGACGAGTTCTTCAACCGCTGGTCGGTGAAGGTGAACGCGAAATACGCCTTCGACTACACACGCTATGTGAACAACGACGACAAACTGATACACGTGGACAACATCTACAAGCAGCAGGAGGCGTACCTCTCGTGGGCGAACAAGGTGGCGATATTCAACTGGTGGGATATGTCGCTGTCGTACGACCTGCAGTGGAACGGGCTGTCGGAGTATATGAACGTGTCGCGCTTCACCCATTGGCTGGCGGCTGCGACGGCGATAAACGTGTACGACTACCTGCGTGTGCAGGCAAGTGTGCTGGGGACGTTTGTGAACGAGGAAGCCCGTGAGCGCGACGAGGCACCGAATAAATACAAGGTTACGCCCGGGGTGTTCTTGTCGTACAAGCCGTTCAAGCGCATCGACTTGAAACTCAATGCCTTCTACAAGCAGGCGTACCGCTATCCGACCTTCAACGACCTCTACTACACCGACATGGGTAACGCCTACCTCAAGCCCGAACTGGCGGTGCAGCACAACGTGGGCATTGTGTACGACTACCTGAAGCCGAAGCGCGTCTTTCATCACTTCAATGTGTCGGTGGACGCCTACTACAACCGCGTGAAGGACAAGATTATCGCCTACCCGAAGGGGCAGCAGTTCCGTTGGACGATGCTCAACCTCGGGTTGGTGAAGATACACGGCGTGGACGCAAATATGCAGATGACCTTGCAGTTCCCCCGTGACTGGGCATTGACCGCCAAAGTGCAATACACTTATCAGAAAGCCATTGACGTGACCGACCCCGCCGACACCTACTACGGCGACCAGATACCGTATATCCCGTGGCACAGCGGGTCGGCAATCGGTATGCTGACGTGGCGCAACTATTCGCTCAACTACTCCTTTATATACGTGGGCGAGCGGTACAACCAGCAGGAGAACATCATCTACAACCACACGCAGCCGTGGTACACGCACGATATGTCGCTGTCGGGCGCATGGCGCATACGGAAAATCCTGCTCAAGGCGACCTTCGAGATAAACAACCTGCTGTCGCAAGACTATGATGTGATACTCAACTACCCGATGCCCAAGCGCAACTACCGGGGGAGTATTGTGATAGAGTACTGAGAGAAGTGAAACAGAATGTACGTAACATATTGATACTTTGCCTAATTGGGATAACCTTCTGGGGGTGTAGAGAGGATGAAATTGTTGTCCCCTCCGAGTACGAACTGCTACCCGATATGGAACCCCGCGACATCAGCACATTCGTGGACAACGAACCCATAGGCATGTACCTGCTCAACGAAGGCAATATGGGCAGCAACAAAGCCTGTATCGACTACCTCGACCTCGTGAACGGCTACTATGTCCGCAATATCTACTCCGAGCGCAACCCGAATGTAATCAAAGAGTTGGGCGACGTAGGCAACGACATACAGATATACGGCAGCAAACTCTATGCGGTCATCAACTGCAGTCACAAAGTCGAGGTGATGGATGCCAAGACCTGCAAACGCATCGGGCAAATCGACATCCCCAACTGCCGCTATATCCGCTTCAACCGCGGCAAAGCGTACGTGTCCTCGTATGTGGGACCTGTCGCCATTGACCCAGACGCACAACTTGGTGCCGTCTTCGAGATTGACACCGCCACGCTGCAAATCACCAACAAGGTTACGGTGGGCTATCAGCCTGACGAACTGGAGATTATGGGTGAATATATCTACGTAGCGAACTCGGGCGGCTACCGTGTGCCGAACTACGACTACACCGTTTCCGTGGTAGAGATGTACGGCATGAAGCAGGTGGAGAAGATACCCGTCGGCATCAATCTCCACCGCATACGCAAAGACGCCTACGACCAACTATGGGTATCCTCGCGCGGTGACTACGAGACCATCCCCTCACGCCTGTTTGTGCTGCAGAAGAAAGAGCAATTCTCCTCGGATATGATAGTGGGCGACACGCTCGATATCCCATGTTCCGAGATGACTATCCTTGGCGACTCGCTCTATTTCTACAGCGTCTCGTGGAACAACCAGACGGAGGAGAACGCCGTCTCGTATGGCATCATCAACGTGCAGACGCACGAACTGCTAACCGACCATTTCATCACCGACGGCACAGAGTCCAACATCAAAATCCCCCACGGCATAGCCGTCAACCCCTACAACCGCGACATCTTCGTGACGGACGCCAAGAACTACGTCTCCAGCGGCATGCTGCATTGCTACGACACCCACGGCAAACGCAAATGGAGCGTCCGCACGGGAGACATACCCGCCCATATGGTGTTTGTGTATAAGTAACCCAAGACCCACGACCTCCCCCAACCCCCTCAAAGGAGGGGCTCAATAAAAAGACAATGGTGCTAAAGAAAATATATAAGTTCATACTCCGCTATGCAATCCCCCTCTTTGAGGGGGTGTGGGGGAGTCTCTTGATATCCTGCCAACCCGACATCCCCATGGTCAACCTCGGCATCGACGAGGTCTATGCCATCGAGCGTATGCGCCCGCTTATCCTCCACCCCGAGTTCACCGGCGACCGCTACGAGTGGACCATGCCTGCCACGGACGGCACCGACTCCCTTGTCAGCACCGAGCGCGACTTCATCTTCTGCCAAGCCGACACGGGCGACTACTCCCTCCGCCTCGACATCATCGACAAGCACAACCCCGTCGAGCAGCAGATACGCATCGTCGTCTGGGAGGAGCAGGTGGCATACAGCCGCTACATCTCCACCGTCTATGAGTACCGCCCCGCGCCCGGGCAGTTCGTCAACGAGATGCCCAAGTACGAAGAGGGCAACACTGCAGCCGACATGGCAAAGAAGGCACAGGAGTGCATCGCCGGCAAGAACGATGTCATGATTTCCCTCGGAGGTTTCGGCGGGTACGTAACCTTCGGTTTCGACCACAGTGTGGTGAATGTCCACGGGCAGTACGACTTCAAAATCCTCGGCAACGCTTTCTATGCCGATGCCAATCCGCACCCCGAGAAGGGCAAGGGCGGCAGTTGCGAACCGGGCATCGTCATGGTCTCGCTCGACCGCAACCAAAACGGGCAACCCGACGACGAGTGGTACGAACTGGCAGGCAGTGCCTACCGCCACCCCGACACGCGTCATCACTACCAAATCACCTACTACCGTCCGGACTCCGACCACGTCGCCACCCCCAAGAAAGGCTCACCTATCATCACCGACAGCACCTATATCCTATGGCGGGACAACGACCACCGGCAAGGCTTCATCGAGAAGAACATCTACCACAAGCAGGACTACTTCCCTCGCTGGCTGGAGGACAGCATCTCCTTCACAGGCACTCTACTGCCGTCCAATGCCATAGACGAATACGGGGACGGCAACTACGTGCTGTATGCCTTCGACTGGGGCTATGTGGACAACCACCCCAACGACTCTGTCAACCGCATCTCATTCGACATCGACTGGGCGGTGGACGCCAACGGCACACCCGTCCACCTGTCATGCATTGATTTCATCCGAGTCTATACGGCTGAGAATCAGACATGCGGATGGATAGGCGAGACATCCACCGAACTGTCTCGCGCAGAAGACCTCCACGTCCAAGACCCTATATGGTAGCCACGACAAAGCAACCCAACGGTAAACAACAAAAACTATGTAATCAACGGCAAAGCAACGCGAAGCATTATGAAAAGATTTATCCTACTCGCAGCCATCTGCTGTATTTCAATGGCACACGCCCAAGCCCCCTACACATCAGGCATATTCATCCTCAACGAAGACTGGTACGGACACGAAAACTCCACCATCAACCACCTCAGTTCCCAAGGGCAGTTCTCCTATCGCATCATACGGGAGGAGAACAAAGCCACTTGCCTCTCCCTCGGTGGCACCTCTTCCTTCGGAACCATCTATGGCGACCGTTTCTATTTTATTTGCAAACAGGAGAATAGCCCCGGCAACAACAGTCAGTGGAAAGGCGGACGTGTAGTCGTTACCGATGCCAAGACCATGAAGGTCATCTACTCTATCCCGACTATATTCGAAGCGAACGGTGTGTCTGCTGCTGACGGGCGCGCTTTTGTCGGCGTTGATGAGACCAAAGGCTATATCGGCACCGACAATGGTATCTTCGTCCTCAATCTCACAACCGGCAAGATAGGAAAACGCATCACAGGCACCGAGAACCCGCTCCTCCGAAACAGCAATAACAAGACATCTGTCTCCGCAACATACTACAACCAAATAGGCACCATGCTGCGCGCCTACGACTATGTCTTTGCCATTCAGCAAGACAAGGGTATCCACATCATCAACCCCGAGACCGACGAAATCATCACTACCATCGCCGGCTGCTTCTCCACCATGGTGCAGTCCAAAGACGGGCGCATATGGGCTGCCCGCAATACAAACCGCAACGCACAAAACTATCCCTACGGCCAATCAGGCGCGCTATGGCAGGGCAACGAACTCCTTTGCATCAATCCTGTCACGCTCGAGCAAACAGCCTTTAACATAGCCCGGATGTCAGGCATCCCAAAACTCGTCGTTGAGCAAACTTGGTATGCCTGGACGGCAGGGTCACTCTGCGCCTCCACGACCGAGAACGCGCTCTTCTTCAGTTTCAACCCAAACATCTCCGATTGGTACAACGGTCGAACACATATCTACCGCTACGACATCGACGACAACGCCGTCTCCGAGATATTCGATGTCGCCGCCGAAGACGACCTCAAAGACTTCTATATCTACAACAGTGGTATTGTACGTGTCTCACCACACAACGGCAACCTCTATGTCGGGTGCTTCCACAAAGAGGTGTCCGGACCGAATTGGATATTCCTGCAACTCTCCACACAAGGCGAACTCGTACATGTCTTCAAGCCTATCGAGCACTATTGGTATCCTTCCCTCTTCATCTTCCCCGATATGTTTGCCCCCGAGGTGAAGGACTTCACACCCGCCACCGTCAACGTCGGACAGACCATCGAACTGCCGCTCAAAAACATGGCTACCGACCGGGACAACTTCCCCGCCTCCATCACCAAGCGTGTCCTCGCCGTCTCTGACTCCTCTGCACTCTCTGCCGTCGTCCGCCGCGACACACTGTTCATTACCGCACACGCCAATACCACACAATCGGCTTCCGTCACTGTGCGTTTCAACTCCAACGGGCAACTGGTGGATAAGACTCTTTCCGTCCTCATTAACAAGGACATCACCTCATCCCCTTCCACATCGGCTGCCTCTGTGGCACTCTATACGCACAACCGACGACTCTTCATATCGGGCATCACGCAACCCGCCATAGTATCCATATTCGATATGACAGGCCGTGTCGTTTTCGCCACCTATGCTACCGGCGATATCTGTCTCCCTCTCCCGCAGGGTATCTACATCGTCCGTATCGGCACCCGCACCCACCGCATCATCATCCAATAAGGCAAGCAGACCCATATTTCTCACTTCGCGCTCTTCCTTCTGTTGCACTCCCTGCACAGCATTTGGCAGTTCGCTGCCACCGTCCGTCCGCCTTTCGCCCACGGCGTGATATGGTCGGCTTCCATCTCCTCTATCTCGAAATGCTTCCCGCAAATAGCACAAATGCCCTGCTGCCGCTCGT
>DJSG01000011.1 GCA_002440265.1 Bacteroidales bacterium UBA6340
AGGGGTTGGGGAGGTCTCCCTTCTCTGTTTTGGAGGGGTTGGGGAGGTCTTCCTCTTGCATATCCCGCCAAAATCCACTACCTTTGCACCGGTTTCTTATCTCTGTAAAACTCATGCAAAAAACTTGTCCCCGTTGTGGAGCGGCGTTCACTTGCCGCGCCGAAGACAAATGGCACTGCCAATGTGCCGCCGTCAAACTCACTGCCGGTGCCCGCGATTACATGGCGAAGCACTACACCGACTGCCTCTGTATCAATTGCCTTCGCCAACTGGCGCAACAGTACTGACGCCCTCCAACGCCTCCCTGTAACGCTGCACCACCTGCTCAAACGTGTCCTTGTACTGCGCAGGTATCGGCTCCGCAGGCGGAGATACCATCTTCAGCGGGTCTATCGGCGTACCGTTCTTCCATACGCGGAAGTCCAAATGCGGACCCGTCGAACTACCCGTACTCCCCACATAACCAATCACCTGACCCTGCTTCACGTGCTGACCCACCTGCAAACCGCCGGCAAACTTCGACAAGTGCAAGTACGCCGTCGTGTACGTCGAGTTGTGTTTTATCTTCACCGTGTTGCCGCCGCCGCCTTTGTACTGGCGCATCGTCACCACTCCGTCACCGATACTCACTACGGGCGTACCCGCAGGCGCCGCATAATCCACACCCGTATGCGGACGGACAATCTTGTATATAGGATGTTTCCGCGCGTACGTGAAGCGCGACGAGATACGCTTGTAGTTCAGCGGAGCCTTCAGAAAAGCCTTCCTCAGACTGTTGCCGTCCGCATCAAAATAGTTGTGAATACCGCCATCCTCAAACCAAAAAGCCTCCTGCCAACGCCGACCATGGTAGAAATCCGCCGCATATATCCTCCCGACACCGATACGCGTCGTGTCCACATACAACTCCTCATAGTACACACGTATCGAGTCACCCTTCTGCAATCCGAAGAAGTCTATCGTCCAAGCATATATATCGCTCAACTCCAACGCCAACTCCACCGGCAAATCATTCACTGCCATCGCATTCCACAGACTCGATTCTATCACCGCTTCCGCACTGCGGACGCGGTGTATCGTCGGCTTCACATGGTGCTCCACATGTATCGAATCCGTCAGATGAAGCACGGCCGCATCACGTATCGACGGCACATACACGAAGTAGCACGGACGCTCCACGCCCGCTGTATCCGCTTGATAGAAAACATAGTACGTCTTCCCCTCCCGTATCGTCCGCACATCAAACTCGCTTCGCGGCAACTGGCTCACGCCCGTCACCTGCCTGCGCGACGCTCCCACACGGTTCAGTATCCCTCCTAACGTCTCACCCGCACGCACATAACCCGTGTCTATACGAAACGAATCCACGGGTATATCATACGCATAGCGAACCTCGTAGGCTACATCGTCCTGCACATTCTCGTCCGAACCCGACTCCGAACCGCCGCATGCCCACAGGCACACCGCGCCTGCCAACAGCATTCCTTTCAACAAACTCCTCACTGCTTCTTCGGATATTTACGGGTCCACGAACTTATCTTCAAGCGTATCACACCTAACAACGCCTCCGAAAAAATACCGCCCGACATCTTACTCGTACCCAGAACCCTGTTCACAAACACTATCGGAACCTCCACTATCTTGAAACCGCACTTGTAGGCCGTGAACTTCATCTCTATCTGAAAAGCATAACCCTTGAACCGTATCTTGTCCAACTCTATGGTCTCCAGCACTTCCCTGCGGTACCCCACGAAACCCGCCGTCGTGTCATGCACCGGTATCCCCAGCACAAACTGCACGTACTTGCTCGCAAAATACGACATCAGCACCCTCCCCATCGGCCAGTTCACCACGTTCACCCCGCTCACATAGCGGCTTCCTATCGCCACATCAGCACCCTTGTTCGCACATGCGTCATGCAACTTCAGCAAGTCCTGAGGGTTGTGCGAGAAGTCGGCGTCCATCTCGAAGATATAGTCGTACCCGTGAGCAATTGCCCACTTGAAACCTGCTATATAGGCAGTCCCCAAACCCAACTTGCCCTCTCGCTCCACGATAAACAGACGCCCGCTGTATTTCTCCTGCATCAGACGCTTCACTATCGCGGCGGTGCCGTCCGGCGAACCGTCATCTATCACCAACACGTGAAACAATATCGGCAAACCCATCACCGCTGTGATGATGGCTTCGATATTCTCTTTCTCGTTATAAGTCGGAATAATTACTAATTGGCTCATAATGACTCTCGTTTTATTCATGGTTTGTACTGCCCTGCAAACCGTGCAGGGTGATTATCTCATCGTTCAGCGGATACACCGGACTCGGACACAATCGCTCCAACGCCGTCACAAACACATCCTCACCCGCCACAATCCCGTTCTCCAACAGTATCTCGCTCACCGTCTCCAACGCCACTTTCGGGTCGTTGTTCTCGTGACTCAGATGGCACAGAAACACGTTCCGCATACCCGCATGATAGTTGTCCGCTATCAACTGACCGCACATCGCATTGCTCTGATGACCCTTCGGCGACAGTATCCGCTGCTTCAGATACGTCGGATACGGACCGTTCAGCAGCATCTGCTCGTCATGGTTCGCCTCTATCACAATGTGGTTCGCCGTCCGCATATACGCCTCCATCTCATCATTCGGCTCGCCGCAATCCGTCGCTATCATAAACCGCTGACCACCGTAATCTATCACATAACCCACACACTCCGTCGAGTCATGCGACACACCGAAAGTGTTGATAGTCATGCCGTTCAACTCCCAAGGCACGCCTTTCTCGAAATACCGCTGCGACGTCCGCAACTTCAACTGGACACCGTAGTTGCGGTTGATGCCCTCATGTATCAAGGCCGTCGAGTATATCGGCAGATGTACCTTCTCCCCCAGCGTACCCACAGCACGGATATGGTCCGCATGGTCATGCGTTATCAGCACACCCATGATGTTCTGAAAGTCCAAACCCATCTCCCGCAGGTCCTTTTGTATGGTACGCGCCGAAATGCCCGCATCTATCAATATGCCCCACGTATGCGTACCCAGATAGTAACAGTTACCGCTGCTACCGCTCGCAAAACATCTGAATATGAGTCCGTTCTCGCCCATTGTGTAATTATATCGCTCCCTTTTTATAGCCTCTTGACTATCATTCAACCTGCAAAGTTACACAAATTCCACGACTTAAACAAACAAAAACGAAAATTGTATCCTATTTACATCACTTTGTCTTCGCTACCGCCAGCGTCACTGCTGCCACTATCATCACGATTCCCACCACCGAACGCACCGTCAACTGCTCGCCGAACACCGTCACACCTATCGCCACCGCCGTCAAAGGCTCCATAGCACCCATGATGGCGGTCTGCGTCGAACCGATACGCTGTATCGCCATCGCAGTAAAAGTCAGCGACAACGCCGTCGAGAACAACCCCGAACCCACACTGCAACCCCAGTACCAACCCGTCGGCAACACCACTTCTCCCTGTATCAGCAACGCCACACCCAACCCCAATGCACCCGTCAGAAGCGCGTAAAAAGTCGCCTTCACCGGAGGCATCTTCGTGATATGACCCTTGTTGATAAACACCAGATAAGCCGCATACATCAGCGTGGACAGCACCACCAGCACGATGCCTATAACGCTCACATGGCTCACACCGCTCATGTCGCACAGCACAAACACGCCCGCCGTCGCCAGCAGCAGGCAGCCCCACACCAACCACGACACGCGCTCATGAAACACAAACGACATCAGCAACGCCGTAATAATAGGGTACAAAAACAGTATCGTGCTCGCAATTCCGGCATCCATAAACCTGTACGACTCGTACAGCAGCAGCGACGAGAACATCATCAGCAGACCCAGTATCGCCAACTGCACCGCCTCGCTCTTGCTCAAACGGAAATCGATACCTTGCACTACCATCGGCACTGCCAGCATCGGCACGCTCAGCACGTAGCGGAAAAACAGCACCGACACCGCATCCATACCCTGCCCGTACAACGGCAAGGCAAACAGCGGGTTCAGACCGTAAAAACCCGCGGCGAGAATACCGCACAGATAGCCGATAACCTTACTATTTTTCATACATCACCCAAAAAGCCCGCAAAGGTAGTGCTTTCCACCGACACCCGCAAATGCTATTGCAATAATATTTTCACTTTGCCAACTGCACTGTACATTTCCCGAGAGAATACCGAGAGAACTCCGAGAGAACTCCGAGAGAATACCGAGAGAACTCCGAGAGAACCTTGGGGGACGACGCGGCCCGCGTCGTCAATAAGTCGTCAATATGTCATCAATCGGTCATCAACATGTCATCAGCAGCCTCTTGTATATTCCACCGAAAATGTGTACCTTTGCGCCCCTAAATCGTAAATAAAATCCAATCGTACATAAATTCGTAAATCGTAAATAATAAAATCGTAAATATCTTCATGTATCCGCAACAGATAATAGATGCCCTTGCCCACGTGCGCTATCCGGGCACGGGCAAGAACCTGATAGAGGCAGGTATGCTCGAAGATGACATACGCATCTCGGGACTGGAGGTCAGTTTCTCGCTTATCTTCGACAAGGACAACGACCCCTTCCTCAAGTCGGTGCTCAAGGCTGCCGAGGTGGCGGTCAAGACCTACGCCGATGCCAACGCTGCCGTGCATATCAACACCAAGTTCCGCAAGCAAAACCTTGTGCCACAGGAAGCCAAGCCCGCCATACAGGCCAAGCACATCATCGCCGTCCATTCGGGCAAAGGCGGCGTGGGCAAGTCCACCGTAGCCGCCAACCTTGCCATCACCCTGGCGAATATGGGCTACCGTGTCGGGCTGTTGGACGCGGACATCCACGGCCCCTCTATCCCAAAGATGTTCCACACCGAGGACTGCCGTCCCGTATCCGTCACCGTGAACGGGCGCGACCTTATCCAACCCATTGAGCAGTACGGCGTTAAGATGCTCTCTATCGGCTTCTTCGTTGACCCCGAACAGGCGGTGGTATGGCGCGGAGGTATGGCAAGCAACGCCATCAAACAACTCATACAAGACGCCGACTGGGGCGAACTCGACTACTTTCTCATCGACCTCCCCCCGGGAACCGGCGACATTCACCTCACACTCGTCCAAACACTCCACCTCACCGGCGCGATAGTCGTCACCACACCCCAGCCCGTGGCATTGGTGGACGCCCGCAAAGGCGTGGATATGTTCCGCAACGGGAAAATCAATGTCCCCGTACTGGGTATCATCGAGAATATGGCATGGTTCACGCCCGCTGAGTTACCCGACAACAAATACTACATCTTCGGTAAGGACGGAGGTAAGGATTTGGCACAGAATTTGCAGGTACCCCTGCTGGGTCAAATCCCGTTGGTACAGTCTATCCGTGAGGCGGGGGACGAAGGCACTCCCATTGCCATGCAAAAGGGGCACCCCGCAGCACAGGTATTTGAAGATATATGTCGCAAAATAATATCACAGAGTTAGGCACAGAACCTATCCGAAACCTCCTTGTCAAGTACGCATTGCCGGGCATCATCGCGATGACGGCAAGTTCGTTGTACAACATTGTCGATAGCATCTTCATCGGGCACGGGTGCGGTGCCATGGCGTTGTCGGGCTTGACCATTGCCAAACCCTTCATGGATATATGCGCCGCCTTCGGCAGTCTCGTCGGCGTGGGTGCCAGTTCGCTCGTAGCCATCAAGTTGGGGGAAAAAGACTACCGTTCGGCAGGCAAGGTGCTTGGCAACGTGATAGTGCTCAATGTGCTGCTCGGCTTCCTGGTAGCCGTGGTGGGACTGGTATGGCTCGACCCCATTCTCTATGCCTTTGGTGCCAGCGAGGTCACCGTCACCTACGCGCGCGATTATATGGAGATTATCCTCTTCGGCAATATCCTGACGCATATCTACTACGGACTCAACAACATGCTCCGCGCCATGGGGCACCCCCGCTCGGCGATGGCGTCCACGATTGTCGCGGTGTTTGCCAACGTGGTCCTGGACCCCATATTCATATTCGGACTGGATATGGGCGTGCGCGGTGCCGCATTGGCTACCATGCTCTCGCAGACCATTGCCGTAGTGTGGCAGTTCACTATCTTCCTGAATCCCAAAGAGATAATACATTTCCACCGCGGTATATGGCGACTCGAAAAGGACATCACCTTCAGGGCTCTGTCCATTGGCATGGCACCGTTCCTCATGAACCTCGCCTCGTGCTTTGTGGTCATCATCATCAACAACCAACTCAAGCACTATGGCGGCGACATGGCTATCGCAACCTACGGTGTTATCAACCGCTTCACCTTTGTGTTCGCCATGATAGTCATGGGCTTGAACCAGGGTATGCAACCCATAGTCGGCTACAACTACGGTGCCAAGCAGTACGACCGCATGCTGCGGGCATTCAAACTCACCGCGATATGCGCCACCTGTGTCATGGGCGCGGTCTTCCTGTTGGGCGAGATAGTACCCGAGTGGATGGTACGTATGTTCACGCACGACACCGAACTCATCGCGCAGTCCATTGTCCCGATGCGTATTGTCGTTGCGGTGATGTGGCTGGTGGGCTTTCAGATGGTCACGGGTAACTTCTTCACCTCTGTCGGTATGTCCGGCAAGTCTATCTTCCTCAGTCTCACGCGCCAGGTGATATACCTCATACCGCTTCTGCTCTTCCTCCCGCAACTCTTTGAGAATCTGGGCACGTCCCCTATCATGGGTGTCTGGTGGAGTCTGCCGCTCAGCGACACGCTCTCGGCCATCACTGCCGCCATCATGCTAATCATCGAAGTGGAGAAATTCCGCAAGCACCGCATTTCTTGCTGACAATCAACAAACGGCATTACGCATTACGCATTGTGCATTACGCATTACGCATTGTCATTGCGCATTGCGCATTACGCATTACGCATTGTGCATTACGCATTGCGCATTACGCATTGTGCATTACGCATTGTGCATTGCGCATTGTGCATTGCGCATTGTTTACAACTGCCCCGCCTCCACCAACGTTATCACCCGTTCCACAATCTTGTCTTTGTCGCTGGCGTCGTATCCCTCTTTCAGGTCGTTCTTGAACAGTTTCGCCACAAACTGCCAGAAGTTCGCGCTGAATGTCCCGCGGTACATCTTGATTATCTCGTAACTCGTCCGCTCGCTCTCCCTGTCCATCAACTTCATCAGCATCTGTCCCTGCGACGCTGTCATACCGCGAAAGTCCTTCTCATACCGCTTGAACAACTGTCTCTCGTAGGCTTTCCACCATTTCCGTTGCGCTTTCCGGTCGGGAAGCAACGCCAACTGACGGTCCGCATACTCCATCTCTTTCGTCAGCATCTTCGCATAAGGCAGTGTCTTCTTCACGTCACGCACCGTCCGCCAGTAGAAACGCTCCTGACGCTTGTTCTTGAACACCATCTTCGGATACACATACACATCGTGCATACGCGCCATATAGAACGTATCCCCATGGCTCACCTGCAACGCCACCGAGTCCACACCACCTTGCGCAACCGCTCCCATCCACACCCAACTGCACAGCACTATCGCAATTATCTTCTTCATTTCCTACACTTTTGCACGATATGTAACGTGTGTATGACGCTACAAAAGTAGTACCAAAAACTGATATGTGCAAACATTCCACTGCAAGAAATGGAAACTTTTCGTATTATTCCACTGCAAGAAATGGAAACTTTTCGTATTGTTCCACTGCAAGAAATGGAAACTTTTCACACCGTTCTACTGCAAGAAATGGAAACTTTTTACACCCTTCCACTGCAAGAAATGGAAAGAATTACGAATTGTTAGTTTAGCATACATCCGCCATATTGGCAGACGAATGTTGCAATTCTTCATTCTTCATTCTTCATTCTTATTTAGCAACGGTTGCAATTCTTCATTCTTCATTCTTCATTCTTAATTTTTATTTCCTCCGTTTCCCGAGAGAACACCGAGAGAACTCCGAGAGAATGTCCCGATTGATAATAAAAATAAAGAATTATGCATCACATATTTTGCACACACCTGCCTTATTGGCATACGAATGTTGCAATTCCTCATTCATAATTCATCATTCTTAATTAACTTATCTCCCCCCAGTTCACCACGGTCAGGCGCAGGTGGTCCAACTGCCGTTTGTATATCCTGTTACGCACATCTTCCAACAGCGGGTCGGCGTCGAGGATAGCCATCGCGGCTTGGCGGGCAAGTTCCAGTATCTGACCGTCCGTCGAGAGGCTCGCGATATGAAGGTCAAACGGCAAGCCCGACTGCTGCGTACCCTCCATGTCGCCCGGACCGCGGAGTTGCATATCCGCTTCGGCTATGCGGAAGCCGTCGTTCGTAGCCACCATGATATCCATGCGCTTGCGCGTGTCACGACTCAGTTCCACATTGGTGAGCAGGATACAATAACTCTGTTCCGCCCCGCGCCCCACACGCCCGCGCAACTGGTGCAGTTGGCTCAAACCGAACCGTTCCGCGTTCTCGATAATCATCACGCTGGCATTCGGCACGTTCACACCCACCTCAATCACCGTCGTTGCCACCAATATCTGCGTCTCACCGCTGATGAAACGCCTCATCTGCTCGTCCTTATCCCGCGCCTTCATCTGCCCGTGCACCATGGATATGCGGTAGTTCGGGAACGTCTCGCATAGGCGGTTGTAGCCGTTCTGCAAGTCTTGCAAGTCCATCTTCTCGTTCTCCTTGATGAGCGGGAAGACCTCATATACCTGTCTGCCTGCTTCTATCTGGCTGGTAATGAACTGATTGATAGATGCCCGCCGCTGTATGGAGTAGTGGAGGGTCTGCACCGGCTTGCGCCCGGGCGGCAGTTCGTCGATGACACTCACGCGCAAGTCCCCGTACACCGTCATGGCAAGGGTGCGCGGGATAGGTGTGGCGGTCATGACCAGGATATGCGGCGGACGGACATTCTTGCTCCATAGTTTGGCGCGCTGCGCGACGCCGAAGCGGTGTTGTTCGTCGATGATACAGAGACCGAGGTTGGCAAACTGCACCTCGTCTTCGATGAGGGCGTGGGTACCGATGAGTATATTGATTTCGCCCGCGCGGAGTGCCTGGTGGAGGGGTTCGCGCTGCTTCCTGGTGGTCGAGCCGGTGAGCAGGGCAATGCGCAGTCCGCGTATGGGGCGGTCCGTGGTGCCGCCGAAGAGTCCGTCGCCCGTGTCGAGGATAGGGGCAAGGAACTGGCGCAGGGTGTCATAGTGCTGGTTGGCAAGTATCTCCGTGGGTGCCATGATACAGGCTTGGTAACCGTTGTCTATGGCAAGCAGGGCGCATAGCAGAGCCACAAGGGTCTTGCCGCTGCCGACATCGCCTTGCAACAGGCGGTTCATCTGTCTGCCCGACTTGAGGTCGGTCTGTATCTCGCGCACCACCCGCTTCTGGGCGTTGGTAAGGGGGAACGGGAGACAGGTATGGTAGAAGGCGTTGAAGTAGCGGCCCACGATAGGCATGGGGAAGCCCGCGTTCTGCTCGCGCCGCTTCATCTGGCGCAGTATCTGCAACTGGATGTAGAAGAGTTCCTCGAACTTGAGCCGCTCCCGCGCTTGCTGCAGAGTGGCGTTGTCCTTGGGGAAATGGATGTTGGCGAGTGCCTCGGTCAGCCCCATCAGATGGTACCGCTGCAGCACGTCCATACCGATGGTATCGGGTACGCCGCTCTCGCGCAAGGCAGGCATCAGTTGGCTGATAATCACACGGATAACCTTGGAATTGACGCCCGCCCGCTTCATGGGTTCGGTGGTGTTGTAGTACGGTTCCAGCCCCTGGGTCATCTCGGGCTGCACCTTGCTCCACGGAGTGAGTTCGGGATGGACGAAGTTGTATTGGTGATTGAAGCGGGAAGGCTTGCCGAACAGCAGGTAGCGCACGCCTTTTTCCAACTTGATATACTTGACGCCCTTGAACCATACGAGTTCGATACTGTGGTGCCCGTCGGTGAAAGTCGCGCTCAACCGCTGCGCACTGCCCGCACCGATGGTGTGCCACTCCGTGATTTCGCCTATGATTTGGACGTAAGTATCCTCGTCGTCTATCTCGTGAATATAGTAGAAACGGCTGCGGTCGATGTACTTGTAGGGGAACACACGCAGCATATCGAGAGCCGAATGTACCCCCAATTCTTTACGAAGAATGTCGGCACGCTTCGTGCCGACACCCTTACAATACGCTATATCTTGGATGGACAAATCCATCTGTCAATCAGCAACTTGCACAGTTTGTCCTACCAATTGTATGAGACGGAACGCAACTCGCTCTGCAAACGCAACACAGCCACTTAGTCAACGCAGTGCAGCCACTCTGCAAACGCAACGCAACCACTTAGTCAACGCAGTG
>DJSG01000046.1 GCA_002440265.1 Bacteroidales bacterium UBA6340
TGTTCATATAAGCGCAAGCGCGTGCGATGGCTTGGTCTTTTTCGTCGGCATAGGCGATGGAGTGGTTGAGGAAACTGCGGACGGATGCATGAGATGGCGTACCCCAACGGTCGGAACGCAGCCATTTCTGTTGCATCAACTCTACGTCATCGTCATCCGTACTATACAGCACATACACCAAGCGTTGTACGCGTTCCGGTGCAGGGGAGGCATCATTGGCGGCTTTCGATTGGGTCAGGTCGGATAATTGCTCCAAGACTATTTCCCATTGACTTTTGCGGCGCAAGGTGGTGAATATGGGTGCGCCTCCAAGGGTATGCAGCAAAGCATCGTGGTCTTCACAAGGTATGCCCGTAGCACTCAATTCGTAGCGCAATAATGCCCATTGGCAGGTGGCTTCGGGCAAAGAGCAATCCATACCGAAATGATGGAGTATGAGTGCAGTGAGCCATTGCAGTTGCACGGTGCCTTTCTGCCTGATGTATTCCATTTCCTGTTTCAGAGCCTTGGCATCCTCGCCATTGATGATAAATGTTGCTATTAACCGAGCCGGGCGGAATATCAGGAAATCTTCTGTTTCTTTCTTCCGTAAGAATTGCTGTGCGCGTTTTGCTTCTCTGTTCTTGGCAAAACAGAGCAGCATATAGAACGACAGCAGCGCATTGGGGAATACGTTCTTGAGGTCTGATATCCGGTTGTGCAGTTTCTGTGCTTCGGTGAATAGTTTCAGACTGCGGACATAGTCTCCTGCATAGAGTGCAAGGATGGCATCGGGGAGAACAGACCACTCGGTGGCAGATGTTTCGTTTTGCTTGAAGCGCACAAAATGACCGGTTGCCATAAAGTAGAAACAATCCACCATATCATGTATGTGCAATACAGGATACCGTGGGTTTAGTTTGTGGTAGGTATCTATCTGTCCGTGCCATTGTGCGCAAAACTCGGGTGTGAGCGGCTGATTGAATTGCTGCTTGGAATTAAAGCACGAAAGAGCAAATTCGGTCAGGATGTTTATAGACATACTCGATAGTGCCGTGGCAAAAAAGTCCGTTCCTATCCAGTCTTGTAGTGCCTGAAAAGTATATTCGGTCCAAGAGCGTGCAAGACTTAATGACTTACTAATATCCTGCAGATTATGTTCGCCGGCATAATAACGTTGGCACAAGACCCAGTAGAGATTGCTCTTGGATAGTTGTTGCTTATAGGGCAACTCATTCCAGCGTTTTATCCAATCAGGGTGGCGGTCAATGGTATATAGTATAGCAGGAAACAGGCACTTGGGCGCAACAACAATATGGTAAGAGTAGGTAGTGAGGTAGCCCTCATTCAGCAGTTTCTCCTTTATCTTTTTGGTGCGAGTGATTGTCCAGTCGTTTATCCGGCACAGACTTGTCATTGTATCATAGGTTTCAACCTCCCGACTGAAACCCACAAACCCGAGCATCTGTTTCTCTATTTCTGTGAGTGATGCTATAGGTGCGAACCATTCGTTGGGCAATTTGCCGGCTATGAGGTTTTCTTCTGGGAATAAGGTGTTCATATTAAACAGGAATAGTTTGTGAAGAAGAATTGAATGAGTGTTATTGCTCTAACGGCAACTGCAATAAACGGTCAAAATCGGATTGGTAGAGTCGGTCTTGCACGATACGATACTTTTCAAACTCGGTTTCTGCGTGTTGTACTGCCTGTTCGTGACTGACACTGCCCGGATTTTGTAGCACAGGACGCTCGTCACTATTGAGATACATATCTATACGCTTTGCCCAATCTTCCATCGTCATCGGAATATGTCGTTTGGCTCGTGCCTCTGCAAAGTCCAATACGGCAGAGACGATATGCCCCATATCGTCCAACTCATTCTGCTTGAGGTAGTTTTTGGCTATGGACACATCTGTTTTGACGATTTTCCCGTCAGGTGCATTCTCCCATGTAGTCAGCCCCATGTGTTCTTTCTTGGCATCGGCACGCTCCATAATCAACTCTGCGGCGGTATGCTGATGCACGGCATAGTGCATCTTGTTCTGAATCATCTTGAAGAACTCGCGTGTAGTAGGAGCGTCCTTGTTGTAGTCCATACTCGTGGCGTAGATGTCAGTCAGTTTCTGATACAACCGGCGCTCGCTGAGACGTATCTCGCGTATCTCGGCTAAAAGGTGCTCAAAATAGTCCTCTCCCAAGAACGCACCATTCTCCATCCGCTTTTTGTCCAATACATAACCGCGCACAGCGAAAGTGCGCAGTACCGCCGTAGCCCATTGCCGGAACTGTGTTGCACGGCGGGAATTGACACGGTAGCCGACACTGATGATTGCGTCCAGACTATAGAACTGCGTGTTGTAGGTCTTGCCGTCCTCGGCAGTATGTTCCAAAATGGAACATACTTGGTTCTTATCCAATTCCCCGCTCTCAAAGATATTATTGAGATGCTTTGTAATGGCAGGTCTTTCTACATCAAAGAGTGCTGCAATGGCTTTCTGCGAAGCCCACAGGGTCTCGTCTTTGTAGAAGACCTCTATACCATTCGCCTTGTCTTCCAACTGAAAGATAAGGAACTCGGCGGTACTATTTCGTATTTGCAAGGTGGTTGTCATAAGTCAGTGATATTCTTTTTCTGCTCTATTGTTCAATATGCTGTGGCAGAATCTGCCAATGACCTTGTTTGGAAGAGCCAAGCCACAGGATGTTGTAGTAGTGGCGCAAAGCCTCTATATCCCGTCGAATGGTACGGACGGTGATGCCTAATTGTGCTGCCATAGTACTCGCGGAAATAGATGTGTCTGTTTGCATCATCTGTAAGATTTGCAACTGACGTGGAGTTAGCGGAGTATTCTCTGTTGATGGGACATAGAGGCTGTTTTGGGTGACATTTTGAGTGACACGAGTGTTGTTTTGGGTGACATATGCAGAAGCAGGAAGTATGGTATCTTGTAGCATAGAAGCCTTAAATTCGGCTATCTCGGTTTGCAGGTTGCTGTTGTGCAATTGCAACATCGTGTCGCAAAAGATGTTGATGTCTTCATTGTCCCGAGTTTTGTTTAATGCCTCGATATACGCTGCTTTCTGCTCTTTGAGTACTTTTACAGGAACAAGGTTTTGCTCAAACTGGAGCATATTCATCACCAAACGGGACATTCTTCCGTTGCCGTCCGCCCACGGGTGAATAGTAACCAGGCGATAATGTGCCTCGAAACTCAAGCGATACCAAGCCAATATACTGTCCTTGGGCGTAATGGCACGTGCATTATTAAGCCACAGACAGAAATCTTGTAATGCTTGTAGCACTTTCTGAAAAGCGAGGTATGAGCGTCCGCCGAAACCTGCGGTAACATTCAGTTTGCGCAGTTCGCCTTTGGCAGCGGAGAAAGTGCCCAATGGTGTATTGTAAGTGCTACCTGTATTCTTTAATACAATTGATGAAAGGTAGCAGAGCATATCCACCGAATAGGGTGTGTGCTGCTGTGCCATACGGATGCCCTCTTCGTAAGCCGCTTTCAGGTCAAGGTTCATCATCTGCTCTTGCAAAGTGCGTCCCGGGGCGGTAATGCCCTCGTCAAAAAGCAGTTGGTTCTCTATCTCCGTAACGGTCGAGCCCTCAATCGCTGTAGAGTGCGTGATGATAGAATACAAGTAGAATTTCTTGTAGTCTATTTGCGTGGGAATGTCTAAACGGTGGTATTCCTGCAAGGTGGATAGGAGAATGGAGTCACTCATACATTTCATATTATCTCCCTGTTATTCGTCTTTGTCTATTTCACGCATGAGGCGGTCGGTTTCCAAGAGCACACGGATGATGTGGGTGTAGTGGGCGAGGTCGTCGAAAGAGAGCGTGCGGGTCTTGCGGTCTTTCAACCACTTTTGCGCGGGCTGGTAGCCACCGATATAGAACTGCCATGCCGTGTCGGGGACGTTGTCAAAGTACTGGGTGGCATTGATATAGACGCGCCCGTCGGTGTAATGCGGTTGCTCCACCACGCAGTCGCCCTCTATGGGGAAGGTGGCGATGTCGGGCATATCGGGCAGGGTGTGCATCAGGTGCAACTCACGCAACAGATGCCCGAATGACATGAAATGTGTAAACTGCTCGCCGCTTTCGGGGTATGGGATACGCGGGAAGTCCACTTTGAGGAACTCCTTGTACTGCTCGCGGTAGCGGGGCGAATGGAGTACGCCATAGATATAGTCGAACACCTCTTCGGGTGTGGTGTCTCTGCCTGCACAGCGGCTTATCTCCGCCCAAATCTTCTCATCCAAGTTCGGACGCCGCTCTGTATCCATAGACCCATCTTCGGGGTAAAGGTAAAGGGGAAAGACATAACCTCCACCTAATTTACCAGCGGATGCTATCAGATTCATATCAGATACTTTATCAGTAATAAAAACAAATCTCCAATTGTCAATACACTGTCGAGATACAGAAATGGCAATGTTTGATAAATTCATATTCCTATGAACATTATAGAATGCTCTTTTAACTAAATGTTCATCGTAATAAATGTATCTATTATCAAATGGGCGATAACTGTACTCGCAAATTTTCTCAATACTAAAGACGCTTTCGCCTATTCTCCTGATTAAAGGATAACTACTCGAGTCTATAACATTATATTTTTCAACAAAACTCTGGTCTAATTGTGCGGTCGTCAGAAGATATGATATGCGGTTTTCTATACTCTCTTTGTGATAATCTATAAACAAATCATCCCTTCCCGTTTGAACTCCACTAAGATTATGTTTAAGGATTTCATTTACTCCAAAACCTTTCTTGTATTGTTCTTCTAACCCAAAGTCTTTTGGTACAAAGAAATACTGTGGTTCTCGCGGTTCGAGTTTTTTCCAAGCAATAGAGGTAAGGCTGTTATTGGTGAGGAAATCATATTTGCTATTGCGGCTACCATATAAATCATAATGGAATACCTCCGCTAATTGCTTGTCGTGGTTGCCTGTTTTGACAAAGATGTTGATGCTGACACCCTGCATAATATCGAATACATTCTCGTCTTTGCTGCCATCGGGGTCAGTCTCTTTCTTACGTGCATTGCCGTGCAAATCAATAATGTATATCTTGTCAAAGCAGCGCATTAACTCGTGGCGCATTTGGCGGTGTATAAGTCCGTCAATGAAACTATTATTGCTGATGTATGCCAATACACCCTCGTTGTTGCGCTCTACGTAATACTGACCAAGGCGGATAAACTTGATGTAGTCGTCTGACAACGGCTGAATGTTACGCTCGTTGAGGTTCTTTTTGTAGTCCTCCAAGAGGTGGCTTATCCATTCACCTTTGTTGTTGGACGAGACAGAGTACGGCGGGTTGCCGAGCATGACCATGATGGGGGCTTCTTTCTTGATGGCACTGGCGGCGTTGGCTTCCTGGCTGAGGGCGTTGCCGAAGAGAGTACCCGCGTTGGGGTTGTACTCCTCCAAAGAGTTGGTGAGGAAGACTTTCAGCCGCTCCTGTGCCGATACGCCTATCTCCATATCGAGTTTGAGGTGGGCAATGGTGTAGGGTGCCATCATCAGTTCGAAGCCATAGAGGCGCGGCAGCAGGTGTTCGGGCACGTAGGCATTCCATCCGCCCATCTGTCCTGCGAGGTTGCGTTTGATTTGTCGCACCACCTCTGCGAGGAAAGTGCCCGTGCCGACAGCGGGGTCGAGCACCTGCACACGGTGCTTCTGCACCTTGTCCGTGCGGTGGCGGCTGTCCTGCAGGCGTTCCTGCTCCACCGTCACCTTGCTCGTGTCAGCCAGCCCCATTGGCAGCCCGAAGTCGGTGCGCAGGATGTCATCCACGGCACGGACGATATAGCTGACCACCGGTTGCGGGGTGTAATAGACGCCGCATGCTTTCTTGGCGGCAGGGTCGTATTGGTAGAGGAAGTCCTCGTAGAAGTGCATGAGCGGGTCGGTCATCTGCGTGCTTTTGCCGAAGCCCTGCATAATATTCTCAATGTCGGTAGCGGCAAAGACCGCCACGAGGTCGTCCACTATCCACGCTATACGCTCGTCGAGGTCGTAGCCCGCTATCTCGTGGAAGACCTTGCGCAGGAAGGGATTGGTCTTGGGTATGAGGTTTGCCGCTTCCATACGGGTGAAATTCTCGGGCGTAGTATCGTGCAAGCGTGCGGCGAACATACCATAGGCGATGGTCTGCGCATAGATGTCGGCGAAGGTCTTGGGTGTGATGTCGTGGAGCAGCACATCTTGGAACGACTGCATATAGCCCAGCAGTTCGGACTCGTAGGGGGTCTTGTTCTGCTGTTGGTCGTTGCGGATAGCGTTCTCGATGATGTCGCGCAGCAGGCGTGCTTTCGCCGCCATGAGTTGTGCCAGTTTGCCCGCCGAGGTGATATGCTGCGGCGTCTGTTGGCGTATGGTGTCCATCATTTCGAGGAGTCGTGCCTCGTCGCAGAGACAGATATGCTTGCCCTGTATCTCCGCCAGATGCACCGACATCACCCACTCGCCGTGTTGGTAGAGTTTGAAGTCAAGATAGTCGGTGAAGATGATGGTATCAAGCGACGCTTTGTAGCGGTCGAACTGCTCTTTGTTCTTCCGCCGCCCGTCGAGGTCTCCGTCCTCGAGGTTCTTTGCCTCCACGAAGGCGATGGGCAGGTTGTTGCGCAGCAGTGTGAGGTCGGGCGCACCGCAGTCGATATGGCTCTGCTCGTTAACCACCGTGCATTGGCAGAGGTTCTCGAGGAGTTTCTGCAAGGCGGGGCGGAACGAGTGCTCGGTGGTGAGACCGGTCAGGTAGAGACGGTCCAACTCTTTGATATAAGCGGCGATGAAAGGATTAGCGGGCATAAGCGCGGTAATGATGTAATTATGGCGACAAAGATACTGCTTTTTAATGAAATATGCAAGTGGGGATTAGGGATTAGGGGCGGGCAATGGTATTGCCCTGATAAGAGACAATATAGAGGTACTTATTGGCGGGAATAGACATTCTAGACGTACTAGTTGTTCTAGTTGTTCTAGTTGTTCTAGGGCGGATAGGACTAATTGGACTAATAGGGTGCAAAGATACACAAAAATTCTTACTCGGGCAAATAGTAATAAAATAAGCCCTATCGGACCAATGGGACCAATAGGGCGAATAGGAAGAATGAGTCCTATAAGACTAATAAGCCATATAAGGGGCGGATTAGTAGTCGGTGTTTTGGGGATCGAAGTTGGTCCAGCCGGAGAGCCATGCGGCATCGGCATCACAAGCACCGAGGTAGGAGACTTTCTCCATATCCTTAAGGGCGGAGGAGGTGAAGTCTGCTGCGGTCAGGACAGGGCTGGAGGCTGTGGGGATATAAGCATTGGCAGACATTGCGAGTGCGGAGAGGTCTTTGGTTTGGTTGCCTTTCTGTGCGAGGAACCATGTGGTGGAGAAAGAGTGGGCTGCGGCGGGGTCGAAGGTCTTCGCCTTGTAGTCCAGCGCAAGGGAGTCTTTGTACTGCTTGTTCATATCGGAACCGACGATGTCGCAGTCGGCGAGCCAAACATTCTGCACGTTGATGAGTCCGTCTTTGGCAGCCTGCCAGCAGTTGCCTTTCTCGTTGTCAATCATCACACCGATAGGCCAGCCGATGACGAGGGAGTTGTAGCAGTTGAGGTGGGAGTTGCGGCGGATTTGCATACCCGACTGGAAACGTCCGAGCGAGGAACCGTTGTTGGGGAACATATCACCGCCTGTGATATATTTGGCGTTGTTTTGAAAGTCCTTGTCGAGTTTAGGACCGACAAAGGTGATGTTGGAGAAGACCGCCGAGGTGTAAGGCGATACGGCTGCTCCGTCGGCGCAGTTGTCGGACTCAAAGCCGTTGGACTGGCTGACATCGGCAAGGCGCGAGTTGCGGATAGAGAGACCGAACTGTACGTTGCCCGAGAAGCCGTTGTCGGTATCGAAATCGTCGTCCCAACCGTGGTAAGCGACGAGGTATTTGCAATTTACGTTGCCGCCGAACCACTCGTAGGAGTCGTCGTTGCTGTAACTAACCTGAATGTGGTCGATTTGGGTCTTGCTACCAATGGAGCCGAGTGTGATACCGTTGATTTCCTTGTCGGTCTGGAAAGGATAGCCTGCGAACTCGACACGGACATAGGATAGGATACCCGAGTTGTCGTTGTCATCGTTGCCGCCGTGCTT
>DJSG01000010.1:0-8148 GCA_002440265.1 Bacteroidales bacterium UBA6340
GGGGATCTAGGGGATCTAGGGGATTTAGGGGGTCTAGGGGATCTAGGAGGATCTAGGGGATCTAGGGAATTTAAGGGGTGGGGGGCTCGAACATACGTTGCATATCCTCAAAGCGAAGAACAGCATCATGCCCGTATTTCCACAGGCTGCGGCGTATCTTGCTGAGGGGGACTTCCTCGCCGAGGTGCGACTTGGAGTAGAAGCGGTCGGAGTAGCAGATTAGTTTCTCCTCCAAAGTGCGGGGGCAGTAGTCTTTGACAGGTATGGGGAGGTTCTCGCGTATGACTTGGTCGATGGTGATGCCACTGCCTGTATGCCTCTCAGCCACATCGGCATGACGCGGCAAGCCCTCTTTGCGCAGCAGTTCAGCACCAAGATAACCATGTTCTATATACTGGTGCGAGCCTGTACAATAGATTTTGGGGGCATTGCAGAAGATGATACCGATGTCATGGAGCATGGCAGCCTCCTCAACAAAACGCCTGTCCACAAGCCCCTGTTCCACCCATTCGGGGTGTGCATCCAGTATTTTTAAGGCACGGTCCCGCACCTGCATGGAGTGGGTGACCAACACATAACGAAGGTCGGGATAAGGAGCGTAGTACTTGTCTATGAGTGAAATGTAATCAACCATGTTATGTACGATTTACGAATTTACGATGTACGATTGATTTGGAGATTTGAGAATTTGGAGATTTGCGCAGCATATCAACAATGCAAATAGTACATCAGCCCGCAGGGCAAAATGGTACATAAATAATAAAATCGTACATTGTCAAATCGTACATCAAATTTATTTCCCCCAGTTCAGTTTGTCTTTGAGCGATTGCATGAAGCCGCACTCTCCCACTTGCACCAATTTGATAGTGCGCTGGGAACGCTCCACATGCAGGCTGACCGCGTCGCTGAACACCTGGCTCCGTCCGTCAATGCTGACCATATAATTGGCATTGCGGCTGTTGATATGCAGGTCAATCTTGCAGTCGTCGGGCACCACCAAAGGACGCACATTCAGGCTGTGTGTGGCTACAGGCGACAGGATGATAGCATGGGTGTGCGGGTCCATAAGGGGTCCTCCTACGCTCAGATTATAAGCCGTGGAGCCTGTGGGAGTAGCCATCAGCAGTCCATCGGCTTTGTAGGTATGCAGGTGCTCTCCGTTGAGGCAGGTCTCTATGGAAATCATGCTGCTCAGTCCTTGTTTGAGCACCGCCACCTCGTTGAGGGCATAGGGCGAAGCGATATATCCCCCAGCACTGCAGGTAACTTCCAACATGCTGCGTTGCTCGATAGTATATTGATTGTGAATGAGTTGGTCGAGGATAGCATCCACATTGGCTGTCTGTACCTCTGCCAGAAATCCGAGGTGCCCGCAGTTGATACCAAGTATAGGTATATTAAGGTGTCCGATAGTGACTGCCGTAGTGAGGAAAGTGCCGTCTCCTCCCACAGACAGGGCAAAGTCAATGGGTTCGCCCGTGTGCAGGGTGTAGTCGTCCACCAATGGGAACCGGCGCATATCGGGCTCCTGACGCAGTTCCTGTGAGAGGGCTATGTCTATGCCCCTGAGTTGCAGAAACTCAATAATATGTGCCACCTCGCTCTGCGTCTCGGAGCGCATGGTGTTGCCAAAGAGTGCTATGGTCATGGTCGTAGTCCGTTGAGGAGGGCTTGGGCGGTCATGCGCTTCTTGCCAGGGAGTTGGAGTTCCAGAATATCAATATAGCCGTCGGCACAAGGGAAGATGATATGCCCCTTCTGTTCGGCAAGGGATGTGGGTGCCACCTTATATACTTTGGCTCCCTCCAACATCGTTGCCAGGGGGTGTGCGGGTAGCGGAGCACCTATCCATGCTGCGGGATAGGGACTGAGTCCGCGCACATGATTGCGTATATGCTCTGCTGTCCGGCTGAAGTCAATGCGGCAGGTGTCCTTATATATCTTAGGTGCAGGTCGCAAGTCGGGCAGGTCGGGTTGGGGAGTGAGAGGCAGGGGCTTGCCATGGGCTTCGCAGTCAAGGATTAAATCCATAGTACGAAGGACAAGTTGTGCTCCCATCACCATCAGGCGGTCGTGCACGGAACCTACATCTTCGTTGTCACCAATGGGCAGACGTTCCTGCAGGAGCATATCGCCTGTATCTATGTCGTGCCGCAGCATGAATGTGGTGGCTCCTGTCTCGTGGTCGCCATTCATCACCGCCCAGTTGATGGGGGCTGCCCCACGGTATTGAGGTAAGAGTGCGGCATGGAGGTTGAAGGTGCCCAATCGGGGCATGGACCATACCACTTCGGGTAGCATACGGAAGGCAACAACTATCTGTATGTCAGCGTGGTAACTGCGCAGTTCTTCCAAGAAGACAGGGTCTTTCAACCGCTCGGGTTGCAGCACGGGCAGCCCTACTGACAGGGCATATTGCTTGACGGCAGAGTATTGCATTTGGTGCCCCCGCCCAGCGGGTTTGTCGGGCATCGTGATGACTGCCACCACGTTGTAGCCGCCCTCCACCAATGCGCGGAGACTCTCCACGGCAAAGTCGGGGGTGCCCATGTAGATGATACGCAGAGATTGTTTGTTGGTGTTCATAATATAGTTTTTTGTACAGACCTCTGGAACCAACCGCTATGTGTGAATCACAGAGGTTTTTAATTGGACGTGCAAAGATAGTATATATCTTTGGATTATGCAAATGGATATTATAGTGTCCATTTAGTTCCATTTGGTGACGCAAGACGGTGACGCAAGACCTGTCGTCCCCGTAATCTTTTTGCTTAAAGGGTTGCACATCTCGGAAAGAATGTGTAACTTTGCAGGCTTGATGTCCGCTGTGTGCCTTGATGCCTTGAGCATACGGCGGATATGATTGCAGATGATTGACGATAAAGAGCAACTATGACAGATAGCCAACTTATACACACCTTCTATTTCCTTGGCATCGGAGGCATTGGCATGAGTGCTCTTGCACGGTATTTTGCGGCGCAGGGCAAGCATGTGATGGGGTACGACCGCACGCCTTCCCCGCTGACAAGAGAACTGGAACAAGAGGGAATAGATGTTCAGTATAGCGATGACATCCACGGAGTGGAGCAGTTGTCGCCCGACGACACCATAGTGGTCCGTACTCCTGCGGTGCCTGCTGATGAACCTATCTACCAATACTTCCGCGAGCATGGTTTTACCATACAGAAACGTGCCGAGACACTCGGACTGGTCACCCGCACTATGCGTGCTCTCTGCGTGGCAGGTACCCACGGCAAGACCACCACTTCCACCATATTGGCGCATATCCTGCATAGTTCGCATGTCGGTGCCAATGCCTTTCTTGGCGGTATCTCCAACAACTACCACAGCAACCTGCTTTTGGACAATAGCAGCGATTTCGTAGTGGTGGAGGCGGACGAATACGACCGCTCATTCCATCATTTGTCGCCCTATATGTCCGTCATCACCAGTGTGGACCCCGACCACCTCGACATCTATGGCACCCCGCTTGCCTATATGGATAGTTTCGTGCATTATGCCGCGTTGATACAAGAGGCGTTGGTGGTGAAGAAAAGTGTGCTGAATGCCATTCCCGCACTCGGGGCAGCAGGTGCGAAACACGTATATACCTACGCGGTGGACGAACAGGCAGACTTCTATGCCGACCATATCCGTGTTACGGACGGGCAGATAATCTTCGACTATCACACACCCGACAACACACTGACCGACATGCAGTTAGGTGTGCCTGTGTGGGTGAACATAGAGAACAGCGTTGCCGCTATGGCTGTCGCGCACTTGGCAGGTGCCACCGACGACGAACTGCGCACGGGACTATCCACTTACCATGGTGTGTACAGACGCTTCAACGTCCACATCAACACCCCGCAGGTGGCGTACATTGACGACTATGCCCATCATCCCACCGAGTTGAGAGCAAGCATTGAGTCCGTACGTCGGCTATACCCTGAGCGACATCTGATAGGTGTCTTCCAACCGCACCTCTATACCCGCACGCGGGACTTTGCCGATGACTTTGCAAAAGTATTGAGCCTGTTGGACGAGGTGGTGCTGCTGCCTATCTACCCCGCACGCGAGGAACCCATCAAGGGTGTAACAAGCGAACTGCTATACAGCAAGATAACTTGCGCCAAAGCCCTCGTAAGCAAAGAGCAACTGGTGCCTTACCTCACCGCACGCACCCGCGAATGTGCCGCACAGCATCAGCCTTGCGCCGTCATCACACTCGGTGCGGGTGACATAGACCGCTTGGTACCCGATATAACCAAAGCCCTGCAAGCATGAGTCATAAAGCCCGCAACATAGTATTCTCCGTGCTTGCCGCCGTAGGTATTGTCTATGGCTTGGTGGCAGGTGTATGGACCTCGCGCCAACCCGCCAATGCTCCTTGCGCGCACGTATATATAGAGGTGCAGGACAGCACCGCACGCCAATTCATTACTGCCGACGACCTGCAGACCTACCTCACCCGTGCGGGCTTTGAGTTTCAGGGCAAACCTATGGACGAGATTGATTGTGCCGCCATAGAGCAATGCCTGCTCCACCACGACCTCATTCGCACTGCCGAGTGCTACAAGTCGCCACGGAACATTGTGCATGTAAAGGTTACGCAGCGTATTCCTGTCATCTATGTGGTGGCTAACGACGGTTGCTACTATGTGGACAGCGACCGCAAGATAATGCCCCTGCGTGCCTCGGTCAAAGTCAATGTGCTGACACTCGAAGGGGCTGTCAGCAGGCGTGCCGCCACCGAAGAATACTTCGATATGGCACAGTGGCTGGCTCACGATGACTATTGGAGCACCCGCATACAGCGTGTGCAGGTCAGTAGCCCGCGTCATATCATACTCACCCAACGCGGTATGCCGGCACGCATACTGCTTGGCGAATTGGATGGCTATCCGCAGAAGATGAACAAGTTACAGGAACTCTATACCCACGGCTTCGACCTAATAGGCTACCCCGACTACAGCGAATACGACCTCCGTTTCGCGGGGCAGGTAGTGGGACGTAAATAATCAGTATCAGGCGCATGGCAAAGAAAAAGCAACAATCACTACAGCCCACACCTCTCGTGGCCATCGACCTCGGCAGTGACTCCGTACGTGCAATGGCGGCGGAATATACCGACAATGGTATGCTACGCATCTTGGGCGTGGAGGCTTCGGGCAAGTTCCCTTGTGTGGAGCGGGGCATTGTCAATAACAGCAGCAACGCGGGCTTTACCATTAGCGAAACGCTCAAGTTGCTTGCCAATCGCATTAAGGTAGAGACACTCCCGTCGGCGTTTGTGTGTGTCGGAGGGCGGACCATGCAGATTGTGGACGTATATTCCAAGCGTGACCAGGTGCGCAAACGCGAAGTCTCACAGGAACTCCTTGACGAGATGGAGGCGGAGTGCAAGCAGAAAATAGAGGCGAACAACCCCAAAGTGGCGGTACTTGACCTCATACCCACCTATTTCGTTCTCGATGGCAAGGAGCAGGACGACATACCCGCTCCCGAACAGCGTGCCGCACTCGTAGAGACCCACTTCACAGCCTTTGTCGGATTGCGTGAACTGGAGCAGAAAGTTTTGGATAGTTTCGACCGCTCCACCAAGTACCCTGAACATATCTATGTCCGCCCCGACGCGCTATTATGTGCTTTAGCCGCAGACGAAGACCTGCCACGCGGGTGCGCCATTCTCGACATGGGTGCGCAGACCACTACCCTCACCATATACAAGGGCAACCAATACCTTTGCAACAAGGTGGTGCCACAAGGCGGATACGACATATCGCGCGACATTGAGGCACAAGGCATGAGTCTGCCTTATGCCGAGAAACTCAAATGCAGTTACGGTTTTGCCTCGCCCGACATGGTCGAGACCAACTACCGTATGCGCATACCCGCACCCGCAAGTGGTGGGGAAATCGTTATGGACACCCGCGAAGTGGCTGCCGTCATCGCTGCGGGCTTGGACAGAATCTTGGACCCTGTCTTGCAGGTACTTCGTGATTACGAAGACCGTATAGGCGTGCTCTATATCACAGGCGGTGCATCTATGTTGCAGGGGGTCGAGCAGTACATCCAGACCAAGACCTCTATCCCTGTCATGTACGGTTCGCATGCGATGTTCCTCACACCCGACACCCCCGACGATATGTGCGCACCCGTCTATTCATCGCTTGTGGGAACCTTGCTGCTCGGTGCCAACTACCGTGCCAATCACCCCGAGGCACCTCTCCATACGCCGAAGAAAGGTTCCATGGACAAACTCAAAGCCGGCATATTAGAGATATTCTCCGGTCAGAATGACAACTACTAATTTAGCAACAACGTAAATACGAATTATATGTACGATGTAATCAACACAATTGACCTCGACCTCGCGCAGGATGCCATCATCAAGGTGATGGGTGTCGGTGGTGGCGGCTGCAATGCTGTCAACTACCTCTATTCGCAAGGCATCAAAGACGTCACTTTCCTCGTTTGCAATACTGACAAGCAGGCACTCGGGCGCAGCAGTGTCCCCGCCAAACTGCAATTGGGTCCCGGACTCGGTGCAGGAGGTAAACCTGAAGTTGCACAACAATACGCTGAGGAGAACCGCGACCGCATACATGAGGCACTCAACGATGGCACCAAGATGCTCTTCCTTACCGCCGGTATGGGCGGTGGCACAGGCACCGGTGCTTCTGCTATCGTGGCAGAGGTCGCAAAAGAGATGGACATCCTCACCGTCGGCATCGTGACTATTCCCTTTGCTTTCGAGGGCAAGAAGAAGATACGCAAGGCGATGATTGGTGTAGCCCAACTGGCAGAACAGGTGGACGCTATCCTCGTGATTAACAACGAGAAACTGCGTCAGATATATCCCGACCTCAACATGCTCAATGCCTTCTCCAAATCCGATGACGTGGTGGCTAATGCCGCACGGGCAGTGGCGGAGATTATCACCGTACCCGGGTATATCAACACCGACTTCGCCGACGTGTACAACACCCTCAAGAACGGCAATGTTGCCATTATGAGTGTCGGTACCGCGAGTGGCGAAAACCGTATCACACAGGCTATCCACGAGGCACTGCACTCGCCGCTTGTCAATAGCGACGTCAAGGGTGCCAGTCGGGTACTCCTGCAGATATACTGCTCGCAAGAACATGCCGTCATTATGGAGGAGAACGACCAGATATACCAATTCATACAGGAGGTAGGCGAAGATGTGGAAGTGCAATGGGGTATCTCGGTGGACGACACGCTCGGCGAGAATGTCCGCGTCACCATCATCGCCACAGGCTACGAGGTGTCGGACATTCCGGGGCTGGACGATATAGACGACTATTACAAGAAAGAAGAGCCGCAACCCGAGCAAACCAAAGAGGAGGAGCAACCTCAGCCTCAAAAGAAGACACCCGCACCGGAACCCCGCCCCGCAGGGCAAGATGGCAACGACATCACTATTCACTTGGACGGCGATGACAATAATGCTGCACCGTCTGAGACTCCGGTTGCTCATGGTGCACCCCAACAACCCCGTACGGAAACATCACACGGAAACATATTCCGTGGCGGATGGATGCGAGGACGCAGATAAAAACCCTTAATATCAACAGATTACTCACAACCAACAGACATGGAACAACAACAGCGAGAAATGAACCTCTTTGACCTCTGCCGCGCATTCTTTCAGTGGATTGGCAGGTGCTTTATGTGGCTTTGGCAACTCATCGCGCGCATGCTACGCCTCACTTTCCGCCAGTGGTGGATAGTGCTTATCGTAGTGGCTGCCTGCGTAGCCCTCGGACTCTACTATGCCCGTCCCGCCAACCGCATGTACAAGGTCAACGCCATTGCCACCCTCAATGGCGTCACTAATGACATTGTCCGCAACGAATACATGGCACTCGACAAGTCCCACCGCTTGTCCGAAAAGCAGAACCTGCCTGCCATGTTGGGCGTCAGCCCGGATATTGCCCATTCGACATCGCACTTCAAGACCTTCGATGTCATTGACTGCCTGGGAGATAGCCTCGTGGATTACATTGACTACAAGGACAAGGTCACCCGCATGGACACCAACCTCGTCCACATGCCCTACATGCTTGCACTGCAGTTCCGCACCAAGAACCCGGACAATGTGCCTGCTATCGAGGAGGGCAT
>DJSG01000010.1:8219-11402 GCA_002440265.1 Bacteroidales bacterium UBA6340
CGCGAGACACGCTTCCACCACGACCAACTTGAGAAACTCGACAGCCTGACCTCCTCTTTCTATTTCGCACAGAATGTCGCGCAGCAGATACAGTTTAGCCCATGGGAGACAGGTATGGTCATAGGTCGCCGCGAGATAAGATTGTTCTTGGAGGACATCTACACCGAGATGGGTATGCTCCACCTTGCAGACCAACGTATGGCTCTCTGCACCGCCCCTGTAGTCCTGCAATCGCATTTCATAGTAGAGCCCCGCGCGGTGAACGGCTACTTCAAGTGCACCGTCATTGCCATCATAATAGGCTGGTTGTTAGGGCTCTTGGTGGCAGCCCTTGTCGAAAACCGCAAAGCCATTCTTGCATGGCTGAAGCAGAAGTAACAGCAGATGCCTGTCCCGCTTGTATCTCGCTGTGCGGAGGCGGTTGCGGAAGTGCTCTTCCCCGCCTGTTGCCCTGCCTGTGAGCGGAAACTGCTGCCTTCCGAAGAGGTGATATGCCGCGAGTGCATGGACGCCTTGCCCCGCACCGAGCATGCGTCCATAGACAACAACGGCATAGACATGCTCTTTGCCGACCTCATCGCGTCCGGGAAACACGTGATTCACTACGAGCGCGGAGCGGCTTTTGCCTACTACAACCGCAAGCGCGGAGCCACATTCCGTCATCTCATCGAGCAAGGGAAGTTCGGTCTCCACCCTCGTCCCGAGATATTCTACGCCTTGGGGCAGGAGGCTGCCCGCGACTATATAGGGTCTGCTTTGTTGGAGGACATCGATGTGTTAGTCCCTGTTCCATTGCACCCCAAGCGTCTGCGTCAGCGCGGATTCAACCAAGCCGAGCACATCTGCCGCGGACTCAACAGCATCACGCACATACCCATTGACACCACGCATCTCGTACGCCTGCGCAACAACCCCCACCAGTCGCGCTCGCAACTCAGCCACCGCATGCGGAACGTAGAGAATATCTTCTCCGTTCTTCACCCCGAAGAGTGGAAAGGCAAGCACATCCTCCTCGTGGACGATGTCATCACTTCGGGTGCCACCATGCTCTCCTGTATGCGTATGCTCACCCCTATTCGCGGTTGCCGCGCAGGTGTCTTCGCTCTCGGCTGGGCGCACAACTGATGTCAGGGACAGCCAAACAATGCTACTCCTTGCATTGTAAATAATTATAAATACGCACTGTTGCCGAGAGAATACCGAGAGAATGTCGGGCGAACCTCGAGTTGTTGAAGCGAAGAAAATGCACGATTGTTAAAATTATATAATACTTATCACCCGTCACTCTGTCATTTGCCCACCACTTTTTACCTTCACGCCGGCACCGTACTTGGCACGGATTTTGTTCGCTTATAGGTGTAAATGACGAATAATAACAATGAAACAAACCTTTATTCGGGCTATTTTGCCCATATTGATTATGGCAAATCTATCTTTCTCAGGCTGCACAAACAAGCAGACCGGCACCGCTTCTGCGCAGGCAGCAACCATCCCCGCACAAGACTCCTCTCTGTGGCAAAGCGAGTATGTGCATATCGCACCCACCGACATTATGGACAATATGATTGGCACCATTGGCAAGCAATGGATGCTCGTCACCGCAGGCAACCCGCAATCCTTCAACACCATGACGGCAGGGTGGGGGGCTACTGGATATATCTGGGGCAAACCGGCTGCCTTTATTATGGTGCGTGACTCGCGTTATACCTACGAATTCATCGAGCGCGAACAGGCATACACCCTCTCTTTCTTCAACGAGGAGTACAAACACGCACTCAATATCTGCGGCACACGCTCGGGACGTGCCTGCGACAAGGTCAAAGAAGCAGGGCTTACACCTGTTGTTACCCCGTCGGGTATGATGGCATTCCGCGAAGCACGACTCATCATCGAATGTCGCAATATGTTTGAGCAGCGTATGGATACCGCTCATCTCAACCCCGCATACAAGGACGAAGTTCTCCGCTCCTACTATACGCGGGACGAGGCTATCCATCAACTCTATATCTCAGAAATCACCAATGTGTGGATAAAGAAATAGTCTCCTGCCGCATAGTCTGTATCCGCTTGGCGTCAATCTGCGGATTGGATACGCCGCATACGTCGGAATTCCGCCAGCACCACAGCAGTCGCAACGCTCACATTCAGGCTCTCCGAAGTCTTTGCATCACGCGGATAAGGAGGTATATACAATGGCTGTGTCACTATCTTTCGAACCGCTGCAGATAGTCCGTTGCCCTCGTTCCCCATCACAATGACAGCCTTGTCGTTGCTGCCTATTGCCCCTGCCTCATACATGTCCCGTCCGTCCAGTAGCATTCCGTAGATATCCCGCCCTGCTGCCCTCTGTCTCCCCAACCATACTTCCATATCCACGTACTGCACGCGCACACGTGCCAAGGCTCCCATGGTCGCCTGCACCACTTTAGGATTGAAACAATCCACTGTATCCTGCGAGCAATACACCTGGCGCACACCGAACCAATCGCATGTGCGCAGTATCGTTCCCATGTTGCCGGGGTCTTGCACTCCGTCCAATGCCACCACTAATCCGCCGCTCTCTATGCCGTCATCCTCTTCGCTGACCGGATGGTTGTCTTTATGAAACACACCGATTACGCCTTGTGGTGTGCGTAGCGACGACATCTGTTCTATCTCTGTTTGCGTCGCGTTCTCAGGAGTTACCAGCAACTCTAACCGGAATGTGCCTTTCAAATCATTGACACACTTCTCGCCTTCTGCCACAAACAACCCCAACTCGTCTCTTACTTTCTTGTTCTGCAGGCTCCGAACCCATTTTACTTGGGCTTTCGTCAATCGGTTTGCTTCCATATCATATATAATCCAATAACAAATGTAATCATTGTGCAAAGTTAGGGAAAAAGAGACTGCCTGACAATGTGAAGTTGTTAGGCAGCCTCCTTTTTAATGAGTATGACTCAGTTAATCCCTGTTAGTCTTTGAACTTGGCGCAGATAAACTCGCGGTTGAGGCGGGCGATGTTGGCAAGGCTTACCGATTTTGGGCACTCGGCAGCGCAAGCACCCGTGTTGGTGCAGTTACCGAAACCGAGTTCGTCCATCTTGGCAAGCATGTTCTTTGCACGCTGTTTCGCCTCTATCTTGCCTTGCGGCAGGAGTGCCAACTGGCTCACCTTGGCTGCCACGAAGAGCATAGCCGAAC
>DJSG01000074.1:0-9882 GCA_002440265.1 Bacteroidales bacterium UBA6340
CGGAACTTTTACTATGCGCCCAAGCCTGACGACTTGACCGCGGACGAGGAGAGCCCCCGCTACGTCCACAGACTTGCAGGGAACCCCGCAGGGCGTCCGCGTCCCCGACCATACGGTATAATGTTACGAAAAACAACATCGAAAAAGAGGCTGCCTATACTAGTTAGACAGCCTCATACTGATGTCGCAGGTTGGTGAAATCAGTCGTGCTTGTATATCTTCACGGTCCGACGGGGCGTGTAGTCGTTTTGCAGTTGCAGCAGATAGAAGCCCTGGCGGAGAGAAGAGACGCGCACATAGGTGGTGTTAGGTTCTTCCATAACCAAGGTTCCCGACCAGTCGTACAGGCACACGTCTGCGGGTTGGGAGAGGCAGATGTAGTCCGAGGTGTAGGTGGGGTACACTTCAATGGGTGAGTCATGTGCGGCGGACTCCCTGTATGGGCGTGCGATGAGCAGGAGCAGGTTGCCAGCGGCCATGGGGTAGGTGCCTGCATAGACAGGGCGACCGGTGAAATAGTCGTACCATGTCAGTGTGGTGGCAGTGCGGGTGGTGTCGGTATTCGGGTCAGGAACAGTAACCGTGAGGTCTTGGTCGGCGGAGCAGTTGCCCGCTACGAACAGCCCCAATGTGTCGGATTGCCACCATATATACTTGACAGCCTTGCCGCTACCGAGTTGCGACTGCTTGGGCGTTCCCTCGAAGAGTTGGGGCATGACGTGCGTGCGCAGGTTGACAATCTTCGACACCTTGTCGTATTGCGCCATACGAAGGCTGTCGGTGAACCACCCTAACTTCTCGGGTTGCTCTTTTATCGATGTGCGGTTGTTGCTGCTGATTGCGGAAGAGCCACGGGTGGAGTTGATGGAATAGTCGTAGCCCAATTCGTTGAACTGCCATATCATCTTGGGTCCGTTGAGCAGAATATTGAGTGCAAGGGTCATAGGTACCCGACTGAGACGTGCGTCCTTGTCCTCTTTGACTATGCCTTTGCCGTAGGTCTTTGCCTTGTAGTAGTTGCGTTCCTCGTCGTGGCTCTCACAGTAAGAGACATAGCCTTTGCGGTTGGCTTCGCCGATGCCGTCGCTTGTCTGGTAGCCCATTGCCATTTGGGAATAGGCATTGTTGATGTTGTGCCAGCAGAGCATACCTTTTTGGATGAGTTTGGGTCGCTCGGTGCCCATGTTGCTGCCCCAGTGCTCAAGGATAAAGTAGGCGTCGGGTGAGGTGGCTTGGATGGCATTCTCGTAGTAGTAGCATACGTTGTCAAAGGCATCGTTGGTCTTGCCACAGAAGCCGTGCGAGAGGTCCATACGGAATCCGTCCACCTTGTATTCGATGAGCCAGTATTTGAGTGCGCGTGTGAACATCTTGCGGGTCTCGGGGAAGTCGTGGTTCCAATCCTCATAGACATTGTTGGAGTGCGGTGCCACTGCGTTGAACCAAGGGTTATAGACCAGTTCGGCTCCGTAGGGGTATAGTTTGTTCTGCGGGTTGTTGCCCGTAGCGTGATTGAAGACCATATCCATGATAACCGCCATGCCGCGGGCATGGATAGAGTCGATAAGTTGACGGAACTCGTCGGGTGTGCCGTACTGCGTGTCCACGGCAAAGTAGTGGTTGGGCGAGTAGCCCCAGTTGTAATCGCCATCGAACTCACAAACCGGCATAAACTCAATGGCATTGACGCCCAACTGCTGTATATAATCAAGGCGTTCCATCACGCCTGCAAAGTTACGCTTGGAGGTGTAGTCATAGACCCACATCTCATAGATAACCAGGTTGTTCTTGTCGGGACGACGGAAGTTGAGCGTGGCATCGTCCCACTTGTATGGTTGCTGCGCCGTGCGCAGGGAAGACTGATAGGCATTGTCTTTCCAATACTGCACGGGGGCAAAGCCGTCGCTCACATAGACCTGCTTGCCGTCAGCGCGTACTACAAGATATTGGTAGCGATGCTCCACGCTGGGGGTTACGGTGACAGGCAGCCAGAAATGGCAGGAGTCACGGTACATCTGATAGTCCTCGGAGGTAGTCCAGTTGTTGAAGTCGCCCACGACATAGACGGCCTTCGCGGGCACTAACTCAGAGGGGTCGTTGGGGCGTTTGTTGCCTGCGGCAAAGGTGCAGAGTGTAACGCGTGTATCATCGGCAGGGTCGAAGTTCTGTCCCAACTCGATACCCTCGGGCAATGGTTTGCATATCGTCTGCGCCATGACAGTGACGGTGCTTGTGCAGCGCGAGGTGTCGGTAGCGGTAGCGGCAGTCATGGTGACGGTGTAGTTGCCCTTTTCGGGGAAAGTGAGTGTGGTATCGTAGGTGGTGCCGTGTCCTCTGCCTTGCTCTATCCCGTTGCTCGTGAGAAGGAAATCCGCCTCTTCGGAGGTGGTATAGGAGAAGGCTATGGAGTCGCCTGCCTCTATCATCACATCGGTGGCGGGGGTGTTGCATACGAGTGCCAGTCCCGAATCATATAGGTCCACAAAGTAGTCGCCCCCTGATGCGGTCTTGCCTTCGAGGCTTCCGTCAGGTCCGTCGTTGAAGACAAAGCAGAGTTGCGTAATCTCGATGTTGTCTGCCACACCATAGTAGGTATGGATATTGGGAGTGATGTGCAGTTCCCAGTTGCCGTCAGCATTCTTGGTCATGCGGTATTTCTCGAGTCCGTCACGCCATGTGCCACACTTCTGCCACGAGGTACCATTGTAGGTTACGCCCGTATGGGCATAGCACTGCTTGGCATTGAGCATACCCTTGTTGCCCTCGCGGGGGTTGAAGATGATGGTTACCTCACCACGGTAGTTCTTCTGTATGAAGGTAGGGACTGTGGTAACGGTGGCAGTGCAGATGGTGGCTGCAAGACAGAGGAGAGAGAGGAATAGTTTTCGCATGAGTTTGTCGTTAGTTTATGGGTTGATATGGTTGAGTTGTCAGTATGATGACGACGCGAGCCGATAAGGAGTTCTACTCAGCCCACAGGGCTTCGTTGTCGCTACGGCACTCAATGTGCTGCGCACATCTGCCTTACGCTTCACGTCATCCAGCCGCGTCGTCTCTACAATGTTTTTACTACAAAGGACGTGCCATCACGGCGCGCCCTTTGCCCTAATCATACATATCTATATTCAAATAGAACTAATACCATTATTTTTGTATGAATTTCTTTCCGTTTTGCAGCACGATACCACGGTAGTTGCTGTCCACCTGTATGCCGAGCAGGTTATATACAGGAGCATTGGCAGCGGGTGTGCCTGCATTGACAACCTCCGTGGGTGTGGTTGCGGTATAACCAATATAGATAGCGTCCGGAGCAAGGGTGAAATAGATGTCGTACTTACCCGTCTCACCTGCAAGGTACTTGCCGTCTGCAATGGTGATTTTGTCGGTACTGCCCTCTTTGATGTTCTCGATAACCCAAGCCTGTTGCGCACAGTTGTTGTACATGGTGAAGGTGTCTCCCTTTTTGAGGTTCAGGTTCAGCACCATGTATTCTGCTGCGTTCTCCGGATTGATGGTAGCAGCGGTATATTCCTCGCCGAGCATGATTCCATAGTCGGGTGTGCAGATAACGATGTCTCCGATTTCATCCAGCGAAGCATACCATTTATCGTCGGTAGGGAGATAGTAAGGCTTAGCAGCATCGAAAGTCAGGTCGGCAGTTTGGTCGGTTCCGTTGTTGAAGATGATAGAGGTATAAGTGCTCGGGAACTCGTAGGAATATACATCGAAGCCGCTCTTCTGCAGGGATGTCTTGGTCATGGCTTTGCCAGGCCATTGGTTATAAACCAACCCATCACCAAAGACGTAGGCATTGACGGTAGTCCAATTGTTGGTGTTGATATAGTAAGCCGTTACGTTTTGTACGGGTGTGGGAGACGCAAAAGAGCCCGTAAGGCAGATGTTGGTACCGTTGAAGGTAAGTTTGACATCGCCTTTGGCTGTGAGTACGAAAACGATATTGCCGTCTTTGTCGGTCTGAATGTTCTCGGACGAGCAGGTCATATCCAATGCCGTGTAGCCGAAACTGAGTTTCCACGTACCATTGGTGACTTTGAGACGCATGGTGTCGCCTGCGGCAAGGTTGCTGAAGGTGTAGGAGGCAGGAGCCTCAGCGGTGGCTTTGCCGAGTTCGATGGCAGTGGTATCCCAAGCCATTCCTTTGCCAATGAGTTTGTCGTTACCCGTGATGTAGTAGGTAGGGGTCTCTACAGGGGCTGTGTAGGTTGACCAAGTGCCAGTGCAGCCGGGGTCTCCCCATACAGCGGTTGTTGTCTCAATGGTGAAGAGGTTCTTGCCGTCTGTCGGTATAGTCAGGTTTTCAGTTTTTGCTCCCCAATCGCTGACATTACCGGAACCATTGACACGAGAGAAGATGATGTTGGGGTATTTGGCGATATCAATGTCGATATACCACAAACCTGCTTCTCCCACGACCTGCGTCATACGTACTCCGGGCCACGTAGTGCTCTCGGAAGTATTCCAATAATGAGCACCCACGGCAGCACCATCCGTAGTCCACCAACTTTGGGTCATCTTACAATAAATTCGCGTGTTGTCAGCGAATAATGCAGTTGCGCACATAAGTGCGGCAAAGAGTAATGAGATAGATTTTTTCATAATGTTGTTATTTTTAATGGTTAATTATCATTTGTCTATTTGGTATCCACTGCTTATCCTCTCGCTATCCTCTGCTTATCCCTTGCTGTTTGACACGAGAAAGTGCGAGTAGCAAAATGATAGAACAATGCACAATTCACAATGCATAATGCATAATGCGCAATGACTTGCGTGTGTTCCCGATGTACTCCATTTCGCCCTGCGGGCGATGACGACGCGGGACGCGTCGTCTCCCAAGCATTAAGGCAGGAGGTAGGTGTGCCCCTGCTGGATGACGATGCCGTGGTAGGTGGCATCGACCTGTATGCCAAGAATGTTGTACATCGGTAGGGTGAGGTCAAGGGAGGGGGTATCGCCGATTGACACGTCCTCTACGGCAGTGGGGGCTGTGCAATCCGGTTGCAACTTCTCCGCTCCACCTGACCATATATAGCATACATCTTCATCGGTATGGAGGTCGGAGGTCTGCTCCTTGCCCTGCCCTGCATTGAAGATGAAGTTCACCTCTTTGAGAGTGGCATCGAATTGGTAGTAGTAGAAGCCCTCAGCGTTGGTGAGCGTGAGTTCTGTACCAGGCCACTTGCCCGTGTATTCGGTGGTCTTGCCGTTGGTGGTCAGCCACGAATAGAGGTACACCTTCGCCCATGTTGCCGGTTTGTAGAAAGAGACAATAATAGGTGTGGTCTGCGGCTCTTTCTTGGTGTACTCGCAGGTCTGCACGGCGGTCTCGGTGCTTGCCGTCTTGGCATACGCAGCGAGGGTAGTGGTGTTGTTGATAGTAAACGTGACCTCATTGCCTGCGGCGATACGGGTAGCAGATGTCTTGGGGTCGGTGGCATCGATGGTGTAGTATATCTCTGCCGTCTCGGTGCCGCCGATGGTTTTCATACTGATACGCAGCGTGTCGGTCTTGAAGGTGGTGCTGCCCGGGGAGATGATTAGTTTGGGTGCTACGGCTTTGGTGGTCTTGGTCCAGATGGCATAGCCTGTACCCGATGCGGCTTTGGTGTAGCCCGATTGGGAGGAGGATACGCGGTTGCCGAGTTCGAGGATGAGGGTGCCGTTCTTGCCTGTTACAGTAGCGCGGTAGCCGCTCGCGTCTGCCTCGTCGGAGACGCTGCTCTCGGAGTGTACACCGACTGCCTTACGTGCGAGAACCATAGGTGCGATGGCATCTTTGTACTCCTTCCAGTGGGGGTAGAAGACGCACGGCACGCCCGGCATGGAGAGGATAAAGGCATTGGCTTGCAGCACTTTGGCTTTCATGGCGGGCTTCATGGAGTTGCCATTGCCGCCGAACTCGTTGTCGTCGCGCCGGTAGGTGTCGTGGCTGTCCACGAAGGTTACGGCGTACTTGCTGTGCCCTGCGCCGAGGAGTCCCGAGCCACGGCAGCCGGAGTAGTTGCCAGCCGCCATGGAGTTGTTGAAGGCATCGTACTTGGTGGCGAAGTCGAAGGTGAGGGTGTTGCAGCCCGCATCTTGTATGCGCGACCAGAGGGTGGCTGCGTTGCCGTCCCAGTACTCCATGACAGAGAAGTAGCCTTCGGATGCCTTGTTGTAGTCGTTGATATGGGAGTTGTGGAAACCCTTGCAGTAGTCATAGCGCCAGCCGTCGTAGTGCATCTCGGCTTTCATCCATTGGAGGTAGGCGCGGCACATCTCGCGCACTTGGGCGTTGTTGTGGTCCCAGTCGCGTGCGGCACCATAGTTTGCCTCACCGCCATAGCCGTCGTCGGCTGCTCCTGTGGCTTTGCCCTTGCAAGAGCCTGCATCCTTGTCGGAATTGACCTCGTCGGTCTTGCATATCCACGAGGCATCGGGGGCAAAAGAGCCGTACTCGCCGAAGTCCTCTTCGTAGAAGTCGCACCACGAGGACTTGTTGTCGGCATGGTTGATGACGATGTCAGCAATGACCTTGCTGCCGCCTGCGTGGAGCGAGGATATGAGTTTCTCCAACTCGGCGCGACTGCCCCAAGCGGAGTTCTGGTTGCAGTACTGCGTGGGGTGATAGCCTACCCCACCCGATGACTTTGCCGAAGGCGGGAGCCATACGAGGTCGAAGTATGCGGTTATCTCGCTTGATTGTGCGAGCAGAGTGTTCCAACGGGTGTCGCCGTGACCACTGTCTTTATAGGAGTCCCAATAGAAGGCTTGGAGCATGACATCGGTGCACTGTGAGGGGACGGAGGAGGTGTACTGCGTTGGGTTGTCGGGGTTGTCAGGAGTGCCGGAGCAATTGTCCCCCGGACCGATGTAGAGGACATCACCTTTCTCTATTGAGAGTTTGATATAGAAATCATAGGAGCCCGCCTTGTTGCAGGTGATGAAGCCTGTACTCTTGCCGCCTGTGAAGTTCTTGTACTCCCCATAGGGGTCGAGGTCCACCATCCATGTGGCATCACAACTGAGGTTGATGAGTTTGACAACATCGCCTGCCTGCAGTTGCACACAGCCTGCTTTGTATTGTTTGCGACCGTCATGGTCGGGGTCTCCAAAGGCAGGAGCCTCCACTTTGGTCTCGTTGACGAGCAAGCCATAAGGACCGTCCAGACAATCAGCCGCATAGACGCCTGTATAAAGCAGTATGGAGAACAGAAACAGTAATACCTTTTTCATGCCATTAGACTTTAACCGTTGTTTTATGTAAACGGCGCAAAATTAGGCAAAAATGCTAATACACACAAACAACTATGCTCAAAATGGCATTTTTTTGCCGATATTTTTTACGCAAACGGTTGCATTGATTACAATAAAGGATACAGCCCACCCTGCATAGTCGAGGTGATAGATGCGGTTTGGGTCGTCTTGGTAGGCGGGACGGGGGTCTTGCGAAAGCAGTTCTTCGATGGCTTGCCATGGGCAGCCAGCGTGTGTTGCCTGTTCCAAGAGGTCGGCAGGAACGGATACAGGCAGGCGGTAGTCCTTGGCGGCTTCGGCAAAGCCGTTGCGGGCATCGGGGTGACAGTCCGAGAAAGCGAGGTATGGTTTGATGTCGTAGATAGGGGTATTGTCCAGCAGGTCGGCACCTGATACAAGCAAGATAGTGCCATCGTGGGGCGTGCCCTCTATGCGCAGCAGGCGTACACAGGTCAGTCCGATGGGGTTCGGGCGGAAGGGTGAGCGTGTGGCAAAGACTCCCATTCGGGTGTTGCCCCCGAGCCGTGGCGGGCGGACCGTAGGGTGCCAAGCGGGAGTGCCCGCATTGTCTGTGCCGACTTGGTCGAATCCCCATAGGAGCCATAAGTGGCTATATCCTTCGATGCCGCGGAGAGCCTCGCGCGCACGATAAGAAGGTGTGAAGACGATGCGTGTCTCTATGCAGGAGTCTTCACGGCTCTGGCGGGGTATGCCGAACTTCTGTGTGAAGCCGTTGCGTGCGTGGGCTATGACTTGCAATTGCATGGTGCGGGTATGGTTGTCTGTTCGTTCAGGGCACAAAGGTAGTATATTTATCGGATATTCGCACAGGTGCTGCCATAAAAATCACAAAAAAATGCACAGATATTTGTGTATATCAGAAATAAGCAGTACTTTTGCACCCGCTTTCCGCCAGAAGGCCCCCCGAGGGTATGGGAATGGAAGGCACAAGGTACCTTAGCTCAGGTGGTAGAGCAATGGACTGAAAATCCATGTGTCCTTGGTTCAACTCCAAGAGGTACCACACAGAAGACTGCCCGTGAGCAGTCTTTTTTTTGCGGACCTCCCCAACCCCTCCAGAGGAGGGGCTCAATAAAAAACTCCACCTTCCGCCCGTTGGACGAATGACGACGCGAGCCGCGTCGTCTCCCAAGCAAAGCCGCGTCGTCCCTTCCTAAAAAAAAGAGACTGTCTGAACTTATCAGGCAGTCACTTTTTCTTTTGAGTCGTCGCGTCTCTTACTCAGCAGCAGGAGCCTCTTCGCCTTTTGCTTCAGCCTCGGCAGCGGCAGCCTCTTGAGCAGCCTCCTGCGCCTTGGCAGCGAGTGCCTCGGCAGCCTCCTGGCGTTTCTTTGCCAGTTCGGCAGCCTTTGCCTTGTTAGCCTCTACCTCTTGTGCGAGGAGAGCCTTTGCGGCAGCGGCTTTCTTGTCAGCCTCAGTCTGCGAGATTTTGCCGTTCTTAGCATCCTTCTGAGCCTTCCAAGCGTTGAAACGCTTTTGTGCCTCTTCCTCGTTGAATGCGCCCTTAGCGACACCGCCGTTGAGGTGCTTCATGAGCATCACGCCCTCGTCGGAAAGGATGTTGCGGACCGTGTCGGTGGGTTGTGCACCTACGCCAACCCAATACAATGCGCGGTCGAACTTCAAGTCCACCGTAGCGGGGTTGGTGTTGGGGTTGAATGAACCAATGCGCTCGATGATTTTGCCATCACGAGGCGAGCGGCTGTCGGCTACTACGATGTGGTAGTAAGCATAGTCCTTGTGACCATGACGAGCCAAACGAATTTTTGTTGCCATTTGTTTGTTGTTTTTGCGGGCTACAACTGCACGAGTTGCCTGCCCCGGTTAGTAATTAATGGTATGCCTTTTACTCGAAAAAGCCTGCAAAGATACTACCTTTTTGCGGGTTATGCAAATCCGATGTCATTTTTCGGTATTCCGCCGAGGTGTCCTGCCGCGCTTTGCGTGTTTATATCAGCGTCCTTGCCTCGTCTTTCAAGGCTTGCAAGGCGCGCTCGTTGGCGGTCTCTCCGTTCGCCGAATAGGCGGTAATCAGCACTTTGGCATAGTCCAAAGCCGTGCTACCGGCGGGAATCTGCTGCGCCATACTGTTTACAAATGCCAGCATCTGCTCTTTGGCAGCGATGATGAGGTCCCAGACCTCGTCGCTGACATATATCTGTTGGCTGAGGTTGTGGTCATACTCCGTGCGCACGATTTCCATCAGCCTCTGCTGCACCTGCAAGACGCTCATCTCTGCGAGGGGCATATCTACGAGCATGTGGTCGGGAGTGGTACGCTCCAACAAGAGCGCCAACCGTTCATAAGCACGCATACGGATGGGGGAAATCTCTTTCTGAGACAGTTTTTTCAGTTCCCAGAGACGCTTTTGCTCCTCGTTTCTGAAGAGACTGTGCATCACCAGCCATGTCGCCAAGAGCACCACCAACGAGGGTATCACATATTTCAGGACTTCAGTCATATCCGTATACATAGTAGAAATATCGCCGACAAAGGTAGTATTTTTTTTGCAACTCCGCAAGACACGTATAAGATATGTGCAAGAGATTAATACACAAACACACCGACATTCTCTCGATATTCTCACGGCAATCACATACTAATATCA
>DJSG01000074.1:9937-20532 GCA_002440265.1 Bacteroidales bacterium UBA6340
TACTAATATCATACTCTTAACCCGAGATGGACTCGGGTTAAGAGTATGATATTAGTAGTAATAAGTAATGGTTAATAGTTAATATGCAATGATGATATACATCCTTCACCTAAGAAGGAGACAGGCATTTTTGACGGGGGGGATGTATTTTTCCTACTTTATAGATTGTACAACCTCTTCCTTGCTGACCTCGTTGCCGATGAGTTCGGTGGGGATGTAGGGGACCTCCGAGGGGCTGTTGTCGGGGTTGAAAGTAAAATAGGTGCAGGTACATTCCACCAACAGTTCGCCCTCGCTGCTACGAATCTCGCCCGCCACGATGGCGATGTTGTGGTGCTGCTCTTTCAGCCGCGCACGCATCTCGATGTAGGGTTGCAGGGTGGAGACGGGGTGGCGGTAGCGGGTCTCCATCTTGGCGGTTACGCCTGAGAGTTGCAACTTGTGGAAGACCACCCAGCCGCATATCTCGTCCAGCAGGACGGCTTGAATACCTCCGTGCAGGGTGTTTTTCCACGACTGGTAGTTCTCGCTCGGGTGCCACAAGGACACCACGTCGTCGCCCTCCTCGTAGAAGTGCATGTGCAGCCCTATCGGGTTGTCAGGGCAGCAACCGAAGCAGTCGTAGCCCGGAATGCCCTGCCAGGGGTTCTTAATCAATCGCATATTTTACCTGTATTTAGTACCGATGATACACAACAAAAATTGTGCCACCGGTTTTATTTACGATTTGGCAATTTACGATGTACGATTTGGAATTATGTACAATTTAAGAAGCAGAACCTTTATTGCATAGACAATATCTGCGTATGCCCCCTCCAGAAAGGAACATTAATTGCCGCAAATTAGCCATATAATTAAACGAAGCATACCTACCCCGGCAGAGCCGATAACGACACGAGCCGCGTCGTCCCCCAATCATGGCATCATAGCCCGAGTTTATTGTTTTGGCAACATTTATGGAAGATAATGACGAAGTGCACCTGCGGCGCATAACGACGCGGGACGCGTCGTCCCCCAACCATGGCATCGTAGCCCGAGTATCATCCCCTTTAACCCCTCTTGAGCGTATGCAACGTATGCAAAACAGGCACAAATACTCATAAAAGATGATTTTTATTTGCATATATCACAAAAAAGTTGTACCTTTGCCGTCCGTTTGTAACAAAAGAAACACAAGCGGATAAATAACAACAGAATAAATAACCATAACGTGAAAGACTTATGAAAGAATTACGTAAAGGTCTGGTTTTGATAGGTTTGTTGCTGATGACATTCCCTGCTTATTCATTTGAATATACGCATGATGGTAATACTCTGGAATATACCGAGTTACGTTCGGAGAACGGTGTCACATACGTAAGCGTACAGAAGATAGCGGGTAACCTTCCTTCGGGGGATTTGGTTATCCCCGGACGATTTGACCATGAGGGCAAGACGTATGAGGTTATCACCGTGGCAGAGTTCGGATTCAGAGGTTGTAAGAGTCTAACCTCCGTCACTTTGCCCAATACGCTGGACAGCATTCTGGAGCAGGGCTTTTATGCTTGTGACAAGATGACATCCATCAAATTGAATGAAGGACTGAAGATGTTGGGCGACAGGGCGTTGTGCAACGATTCAGCGTTGGTGGGAACATTGGTTATTCCCGCTACGGTGGATACCATCGCAGATTTTGCTTTTGCCAAATGTATGCAATTGAGTGCCATAAAATTCTTAAAGGGTACGCCGGCAAAGACCGGGGGGCGGGATGTCTTTATGCAGACCAAATACTATGTTCCCATTATTATTCCGGACGGGACATACGATGCTTATTCCGCCTATTGCTATGTGCAAAAGAGATTGGATGAGGAAAAGACGGACACCATATACCCGTACATGGATATTGTATTTGATTCTCAGACATTGGGGACCTCTTTCTATGACGGCACATTGCGCTACACGAACATTGCCGACGACGAAGTGAAGGTGTCGGGATATGTTCCCCGGACAGTTCCCTTGGCATTGGAGATACCGTCTTCGGTGTCCGTTGTCGGCAGGAAGTATAGCGTCACAGAGGTGGGGAAGAGCGTGTTTGAGGACAGGAGCAAAGATATACAGATAACATCGGTGGTTTTTCCTGCGACGATGCGGACGATTGGAGAGAGGGCTTTCCGTATGTGCCGCTATCTGAAGGAAGTGACTCTGAATGAGGGACTTGAGTATATCGGTAACCGTGCATTTTGCAAAGACTCGCTGCTATCGCACATCACGATTCCGAGTACGGTACAATTTATGGGCAATTACTCCATTGGCGATATTCCCAATCTGCAGTGGGTGGAGTTCCTGCCCACCACGCCGCCATCATTTGACAGTTATCCGTTGGCGGGTGTGCCAGTGGCAGCCAAATGCGATGTGATAGTACCTTGCGGGTCAAAAGAGGCATACCAAGCCATCAGGGAGTATGGTTGGCGTGTCATAGACCCGTGTTTGTCATTTAACCGAGGTCTGTATGCCTACACACCTCTGCCAGACGGCGGGTTGCGTGTGGACGGACTGGCAAACAAGAACAACGTCCCTGAAACGATAGACATACCTGCGCAAGTTGCCTTGGGCAACCGGTCGTGGGATGTGGTGAAAGTGAGACAATATGCTTTCAGTTATTTGAATGTAAAATCAGTAGTGGTGCCTTCAACCGTAGATACCATAGAAAATAACGCCTTCCGCAGTTGCCCGCAACTGACATCCGTTACTCTGAATGAAGGCCTGAAATATATCGGCAACCGTGCGTTCTGCCAAGATGCGGCTCTAACGGGTGTCATTATCCCGAGTACGGTAACCTTTGTAGGGGATTACTCGTTTCACACGGATGGCGGCGGACAGTTGGCTTGGGTAGAATTGTTAAGCACTACTCTTCCGACTTTCGAGGGCAGTTTTGTATTCGGTCCGAGTGCAAGTTTGAAAGTTATCGTTCCCTGCGGCACGGGCGATGTGTATAGAACAGCCGATTTTTATAATGCCCGCACCCGTGTATTTGACCGTTGCAACGGGTCGACAAGCGACGGTGTGCTGACCTATACGGCTACCTCGGATTCGGAGATGAGTGTTACGGGGTATGTTGCCGGTGCTATCAACGGAGTACTTTCCATTCCTGCGGAAGTGGCAGTCGGTCTCCATAAATATACCGTGACGGCTGTCAAGGATTATGTGTTCAACGAAAAGACGGACATTACCATCACTGCTTTGACTATGCCGAACACTATGCGCAGTATCGGAACTTATGCATTCCGCTCGTGTACGGAAATGACTTCGCTGCACTTGAATGAAGGATTGCGGACAATAGGAAACAGGGCGTTCTGCAACGACTCTGCATTGGTCAGCCTCATCGTACCGTCCACCGTGGATTCGATGGGTAGTTACGCATTCGGCGTTTGCAAAAAACTGACAACCATCTATCTGCTGAATCCTACGCCCGCCAAACGCGAAGTGTCCAATGGTATAGAATCCGACCCGTTCCCACAACTGACAGCAGGAGGCACCTTATATTATATATGCGGCTCGAAGAGTGCTTATGACGAGAAGTGGAGATATATTCTCCGCGATTGGACAAGAACGGATAACTGTCAGTTGGACATCTATCATCACAATTTCCCCAATGCTGCGGACAATCTGCTGACAGAGTACAGGGGAAGCACCATAGATAAGATATCGTACCATCGTATCTTCAAATCAGGGGAGTGGGAGACATTGTACCTGCCGTTTGAGGTAGAGTCGGTGACGTTGTATAATACAGATGACAATCAGGACTATGAGATTACGCCATGGGTAAAAGGGGAAGGCGGTAATTTCTGGTTGTTGGAGCAGGCCGGTACGTATGACGAAAAAGGGTATCCAGAGTTTGTGACCACCGACAAGGTGAAGGGCTATACGCCGTATCTGATTCGGTTTAAGGATGCTTGGTATGACGACAAGACGATTACTTTCCGAAGCGCAGACAATCCTGCAATAGAAACAGAGTTTTCGATACAATGGGGAGCCAACTCGCAGATGTGGGGAAACAACACATTGATGCCTCAAAGTGTAGGCAGTGTGTATCTGTTGGAGACAGACGGCTCGAGTTTCTACGGCACATCGGAAACGCGTACGTTGTATCCGTTTGAGTGCTATGTGACGGAAGGCTCGGGAGCACCTGTCGGACAGTCACGCCGTTTTGCGATACGTTACCGCGAAGCAGTGCCTACCAGTAATGACGGTGTACCGCGAATAGACGGTTCGGAAATGTTGTGTACCATCAGTGGCAACACGCTGACCGTACAGACCGATGGTGAGGCGGTGAGTGTATACAGTGTCAACGGCACCCTACTCCACTCATTCCCGCAGGGTACCGCCGCAGCCACAATGGATTTGAAGCCAGGCTACTATATTGTTACTACGCAGTATGGCAGTCAGAAGATTGTGTTATAAAACTGAACAAACGATTACAATGATGAAAATACAACACACCATTATACTGCTGCTGTTCATCGGACTGCCGATGTACGGGCAAAGTCTGTATGACGACCCTTATGCATCGGTTCCTATGGATAACGGGTTGACAGACTATCAGTTTGCCACTACACCTGCGGCATTTACCAATGATTATAGCGTACCTTTTGCGGCAGGTGATTTGAGCGTACTTGATGAGTCGGTGGCCTATGGTCCGCGCAAGACACCCCCCCCAGTGATAGGCGGTGGCGAGGAAATGCCAGATACTCCCGGGTTCGTTCCCATAGGGGATGTGCCGTTGGGGTTTGTTCTGTTGTTGGCAGGGATATATGCTTTAGCCATCTTCGCACGCACGCGTACATACGTGAATAGAGACCTCCCCGACCCCTCCAAAGGAGGGACACAACGATAGCCCCTGTTCCTGACAATGTGAGCCGCGTCGTCCTTCAGACACAGCGTTTCCTATAAGCGTAGCATGGTGGCTTTCATTGGTGGCTTTGATGCAGATACTCTGCAAAAATCACAACAAATTTGTGTATATCAGATAATTGTATTACTTTTGCACGCTTTTTCGGGTTTGGCGCATTGCCGAGCGTGAGGGCAGGTCGGGGCAGAATGCTCCGCCAAGCAATAAATTAACTAATTAAACAACAAACAGTATGTTAAATCATTACGAGGCCGCTTTCGTGTTGACTCCCGTTTTGTCTGAACCACAGATGAAGGAAGCGGTTGACAAATTCGAGAACCTTCTCAAGGAGAATGGTGGTGCCATTCTGAATCGTGAGGAGTGGGGTTTGCGCAAGTTGGCTTACCCTATCCAAGGCAAAACAACGGGATTCTACGCCTTGCTGCAATTTGATGTAGAACCGGCTGTGATTGCTACTCTCGAGACGGAATTCCGTCGTGACGAACGAGTAATTCGTTTCCTCACCACGCGTCTGGACAAGTACGCATTTGAGTACGCTGAGAAACGTCGCAACGTTAGTTTGAAGAAAGAAGAACCTGTAACAACCGAGGAGGCTTAATTATGGCACAGAACGAAGAATTCCGCTATTTGACCCCGAAGACCAACGAGGCAAAGAAGAAAAAGTATTGCCGTTTCAAGAAGAGCGGTATCAAATACATTGACTACAAGGACCCCGAGTTCCTGAAGAAGTTCCTCAACGAGCAAGGCAAGATTCTGCCCCGCCGCATCACGGGTACCAGTCTGAAGTATCAGCGCAAAGTGGCTCAGGCCGTGAAGAAAGCACGCCACTTGGCATTGCTGCCTTATGTAACCGATATGATGAAGTAATCAATAGTTTGAAAGGAGAAACATCATGGAAGTAATTTTGATTCAAGACGTAGCCAATTTGGGCTATAAGAACGATATTGTAAAGGTGCGCGACGGTTATGGCCGTAACTACCTCATTCCCAACCAGTTTGCAGTAATTGCCAACGACAGCAACCGAAAGCAACTTGCAGAGAACCTGAAGCAGCAGGCTCACAAGTTGGCCAAGCAACTGGCTGACGCTCAGGCATTGGCTGAGAAATTGGCTGCTACCGTTATCACGTTGCCCGCAAAGGCTAACGAGGACGGCAAGATATTCGGTGCTATCACTACCGCACAGGTGGCAGAGGCATTGAAGGCTCAGGGTTTCGACATCGATAAGAAGATTATCACCGTTGAGAACGTGAAGGAGTTGGGCGAGGCATTGGCAATCGCCAAACTGCACCGCGAGGTGAAGGCTCAGATTAAGTTGAACATTGTGGCTGCCGAGTAAGCCGCGAAGAAAGGAAACAGAAGTATGAAAAAAGGAATTCATCCGGAGAACTACCGCGTGGTAGTCTTCAAAGATATGTCCGATGGCACACAGTTCTTCAGCCGCTCCACAGCCGCTACGAAGGACTCCATCGAAATCGACGGTCAGACTTATCCCCTGATTAAGTTGGAAATCTCGAACACGAGTCACCCTTTCTACACAGGTAAGTCGAAACTCGTGGATACCGCCGGTCGCGTAGATAAGTTTATGTCTCGCTACGGCGCCCGCAAGAAGAAATAATCTTCATGTGATAATTCAGAGGCGAGTCTCAAGAAGGCTCGCCTTTGTTGTTTGTAAATCGTCTTTTGCTGAATAATGTCAACTTCATTCCTGCAGGCAAATTGTTGATGGATTGTTATAGGTCGGTTGGAGGTTGACTGGTGGCTAAATGGAGAAAACGATGAGCATCCGTCGTCAATTGTTACAGGAGTTTGGCAGGCAGTTGTTGGTGTCTGCGGGTATCTTTACGGCACTCTTTGGGGTGCTGTACGTAGTGGAATGGCTGTGTCCGTCGTTGCGGGGGACGCTTTTGCAGTGGTCGGACCCCGCTTTTGTGGTCGGCATACCTGCCAGCGTCATCGGTACGGCATACGTACTCACTATCCGCAACCCGAAGAACTACATCGGATTCTATGGCGACATTGTGATGGCGATTCTGTTGGCAGTGCAGTTCGGTTTGCAAGGCAGTTTGGACTTGGTGTTGCTTTATGGGGCTGTGTTTGTGCCGTTTGGCATCTATTCACTCTTCGTATGGCGCACGCACACTATGCAACCGCAGTTTGTAGAGGAGAGTCTTGCTCCAAGGTGGTTGCCACGTGCCTTGCAATTCTTTATGGTAGTTGTGGCGCTTGTCATTGTGGTAGTGGACTATATCGCTGCTACTCAGTGTTTTCAGGGCAACGGGTGGTGGGATAATGTAGCCCTCAAGTTGGTGAGCGGACTGCTGTTTGCCTCGGCGGTATTGGCAAATGGTCTGCTTGTGGGGCAGCGGATTGACGCATGGATTTGGTGGGTGGTGTACAGCCTGTCGGGTATGGCAATTGCCGTTATGATTGGCAATATATTCTCACTCGTGCTATTCACCGTATTCCTCATTATTAATAGTAGTACCGGCGTGGCATGGATTAAAATATACCGCAGCACACATAATAATTGATATTTACAATGAAAAAGAGACAAGATACTATTCTCCGTGTGGAGGCAGATATGGAACTGCTGCCTTTCCTGCTCGCGAAGATGGGCGGTATAACCCGCACCAGCATCAAACAGTTGCTCGGCCAACGCCGCGTGACGGTAAACAAGGCAGTACAGACGCGCCACGATGTGCCTGTGCACAAGGGAGATACCGTGGTTATCACTTCGGGGCGCGGCAACGGGGAGTTGCACCACCCTAAGTTGAGCATCGTGTATGAGGATGACTGGCTGATAGTTGTGGAGAAGAAAGTCGGTTTGCTTACGGTGCCTACTTACCCCGGCAGCACGGAGACCACGGCTTTTTCCATTCTCAAGAACTACGTCAAGCACCAGGATGTGCACAACGGTATCTATGTCGTCCATCGCCTTGACCGCGAGACGAGTGGTCTGCTGGTCTTTGCCAAGACACCCGAATTGCAGGAGTATATGCGCACTTACTGGCGTCAGTTGGTGACCAAACGCACGTATGTAGCCCTTGTGGAGGGTATTCTCGACAAGAAATCGGGCAAGATAACCACGTGGTTGACTGAGGACAAGCGTAATGCCGTGGTTTATTCATCGCCTGTTGACGACGGGGGACAGATGGCTGTTACCAACTACAAGGTGCTGAAAGAGACGACACTGCCCGAGAATACCACTACTGAAAACACTGCCAATTTCCTACCCATTTCCCTTATCGAACTCAACCTCGAGACGGGACGCACCAATCAGATTCGTGTGCATATGCAGAGCATCGGGCACCCTGTCATTGGCGACCGCAAGTATGGTCACGGTAATGAGTATTCACCTGTTGACCGATTGTGTCTGCATGCCCGTGTGCTGGAGTTTATTCACCCAGCCACAGAGCAGAAGGTGCACTTCGAGACACCTATCCCCAAAGAGTTTCTGCGCGTTTTCCGTCAGTCGTAAGCACTAACTACCGGCGGGCATCAGTTGTCGAAGGCTTTGGCTTGTTGCCAGAGGGATTCCATCTCATCAAGAGACATGTCCTCGAGGCGGCGGTTCTGCAGTTTGGCTTGCTGCTCGATGTAGTTGAAACGATGCATGAACTTGAGGTTGGTCTTCTCCAAGGCATTGTCGGGGCGAATCTTGTAGAGACGTGCGGCATTCACAAGCGCGAACAGCACATCACCAAACTCCTCCGTGGCTTTCTCGGCATCCATATTGGCTACTTCCGCTTCGAACTCGGCGAGTTCTTCCTTGACTTTTGCCCAGACATCTTCGCGACGCTCCCAATCGAAACCTACATTCGCCACTTTGTCCTGTATGCGGTACGCCTTGACGAGTGCGGGAAGGCTGTCGGGGATACCGCTGAGGACGGTCTTGTTGCCGTCTTTCTCCCGCAGTTTGACCTGCTCCCATAGGTGGCTGACTTCCTCGGCGTTGCGTGCAGCCTCGTCGCCATATACGTGCGGGTGACGGAAAATGAGTTTGTCGCACAGCCGGTTGCATACGTCGGCTATGTCGAAATCGCCCGTTTCGCTGGCTATCTTGGCATAGAAAATGACGTGAAGGAGCACGTCGCCGAGTTCCTTGCTAATCTCATTCATGTCGTGCCGCATGATGGCGGTGGCGAGTTCGTTGGCTTCTTCGATGGTGTTCTGCCGCAGACTCTCGAAGGTCTGTTTGCGGTCCCATGGGCATTTCTCGCGGAGTTCGTCCATGACGGTAAGCAGCCGGTCAAAGGCTGCTAATTGTTCTGCTCGTGTGTGCATAATGTGATATTTCCTTGTTCGTCCATTCGGGCATAGGTCCACTGTTGCCAGCAGTCGCCGAGAATGATGACGCGGGAGTGGCGTGCAATCATGAGGTCGAGTTCGATATGCCGATGTCCGAAGATGTAATAATCGTGGTGGTTGCGGAGTTGCTCCTGCTCCTTGGCGAAGAGGACAAGTTCCTCGGCGTTCTCGCCTTTGTAGGGGCAAGGGTGCGCCACTTCTTTCATACGGCTGCGGCGTGCCCATTCGTAGCCAAAGCGGTTGCCGAGGGCCGGCGGAATGAGGCGGAAGAGCGTCTGCGGGACTGGGTGATGGAAGAAGGCGCGCAGGCGTATGAAGTTGCGTACCTTCTTGCTGATGGGCGCGGGGAGCGTCTGCAGGTAGCCGGAGGGTATGATGCCATCGCCGTGTGCGAGGTAGAGAGATTTGCCATGGACAATGGTGGTGAGGGGCGTGCGGTGGATGATGACTCCCGTTTCGCGTGCCAGCCACCCGAAAGTCCAAATATCGTGGTTGCCAATGAAATAGTGTACCTCTATGCCGCTGTCTGTCAGGCTCTTGAGCGTGTTGAGGAAAGGGCGGTATGCCTCTTTGCCCGGGTCGCGCCAGAAATACTCGTACCAGAAGTCGAACATGTCGCCCAACAAGTAGATACTCGTGGCATCCTTAGCCATAGTGCGCAGCAATGCCACCAAGCGGGCTTGGTGTTCGTCGGGGTTCGATACGGCAAGGGAACCGAGATGGGCGTCAGACAGAAAGTAAACCATAGACCTCCCCAACCACGACTCCCCCTACCCCCTCAGAGAGGGGGTTTTTCGCAGTTACATAATATAAAAACATTAATTATCACGAATTGACCATTAATTTTCACGTCGGGGTTCTTTCAGGCTCCATTAAAAACCATTAAGAACATTGTTTGTCAGGCTGTTATGCGTTACATGAAGCCGAGTTCGAGTTTGGCTTCTTCGGACATCATGTCCTTGTTCCATTCGGGTTCAAAAACGATGTTCACGTTAACCGTCTTGATGCCGTCCACGGAGCCGACCTTCTGCTTGATGTCCTCTACCAAGAAGTCTGCGGCAGGGCAGCCGGGAGCCGTGAGCGTCATGTCGATATTGCAGACGCCGTCGCCCGGGAGGTCAATGCGATAGATGAGTCCGAGGTCGTATATATTAACAGGTATCTCGGGGTCAAAGACCGTTTTCAGCATCTTGAGTACCTGCTCTTCTGTCTCTAAAAATTCGTTCATATCGGTTTGTTCGTTTGCGCGAGCGGGCTTGCCGGGGCGCGGGGAAGACCTCTGCGGGACGACGAAGTGCGCTCGTTGAACCTGCAAAATTAGTGATTTTCTGCGAAGTTTGCAAAGGAGAAAAAGGGCAAGAACAGCCTATAGTATCGATATTGTCGGCTTAATCACATA
>DJSG01000074.1:20593-28939 GCA_002440265.1 Bacteroidales bacterium UBA6340
ATCACATACTAATAGCATAGTAATATCATACACTTGACTCGAGATTCATTCGATGTGGATTTGTTGGGAAATTATGGAACCTCGATAGAGTCCTTATGCAACAAACAGCACAAAATAGCATTTCTATAAAGGAAAACATTTGCAGAAATGCTATTAACGACTTTTGACGATGTCATGAACATTGAGGAGTATTCCTCTAAAGAATGATTTAAGTGCGCCGTTGGCGCATAACGACGCGGGACGCGTCGTCTCCCATGCAAAGATTATGCGGTTGCACCGGTGGGAAATCGAGGGTATTGCTTATGTGGGGGAAAAAGTGTACCTTTGCGGTCGGTATGAACAGTTCCTATTTGGTGATATCGTCGAACACAGACCTCGTGCGCATCGCGGCGAGGCACGTGGTGTGTATCACATCGGACGGGAACTACTCGACGATTGTGCAGACGGGCAACGAGTTGCGTGTGGTGACTACGCAGTTGGGGCAGTTGGAACGTATGATTGCCGACCAGTTGCCCGACCTCGGGAGAACGTTTGTGCGGATAGGTAAGAGTTTGATTATCAATATAAATTCCGTGCATTATATCAACATTCCGAAGCAGCAACTGGTATTGGTGGATGCGCTGCAGAACCGCCATTCGCTGACCGCCAGCAAGGAGGCACTCAAGGCCTTGAAGGAACTGATTGAGAAAGGAGAATTGCAATGAAAGAAATCAAAGATACAGAGATACGTGTGATAGGCGACAAGCCGCAGGGCAATGCCCAGGGCAAGCCGCATCACCCTGCGCGGTCGCGTTGGCTCGTGGTCGCGGGTGTGCTGTTGGCAGCGGCTGTGGTTGCGCTGATAGTGGTGCATTGTCAGAAGGCAGATGAGCCGGCGGAGAGCGTGTTTGAGGAGCCTGTGCAACCTGTTCAGACGCACCCGTTGCGCGGTTGGATAGCCACCGGTGACACCATCACAAGGCGGGGGACGCTGCTGTATGACACGGTGGTGAATGATATTCCGCTGCGGCTGATGCGCCCGATGAACGCCACCCCGCATTTGGAGGTGGGGTATGAGTGTCTGCACGATACATCGAACATCGTACTGATGTGGCAAGCCGCTGATATTCGGGCAGATAACAAGAAGATAGTGGGCGCGTTTGTGCTGCACGGCAAGCCGTTGAGTTGGGGGCTGAGCAAGCGAGGATATTGCGCTATCATTGACAGGGAAGTTACGGTGGGCGTGGCAGACAACTCGCCGCTGTTTGAGGAGGCTACGGAACGAGGCGGGGATTTCTTCCGGCAGTATCCGCTGGTGGATAACGGGGTGCTGGTGGAGAATGAGTTGAAAGCCAAAGCCGTACGCAGGGCGTTGTGCGAGTTGGAAGGGCGCGTGGTGGTGGCAGAGACGGGGACGGCTGAGTCGCTTCACGATTTTGCGCAGGCGTTGGTGGATATAGGTGTGACGAATGCGATATACCTGATTGGCAGCAGCGCGATAGGCTGGTATATCGATATTGACGGTGTGGGCGTGCCGTCCGGGACGTGGGAGCCGAAGATTTACAAGAATATATCGTTTATTGTGTGGGAGTAGAGTGGCGGAGAATAATCCTTACGAAGGGTGGTCGTGGGCAAAGGAGATTTATGAGGTGTGGGCAGTGTCCGCACCTTTGTTTTGCCGAGATATTCAGGCTTTGAGGGTAAGGAGGGAGGCGAAGGATGTGGTGTAAGAGGGAGTGCGGGGGATGTCGGGTTCGCTTTGCTCACGTAGATTGTTCGCTTCGCTCACGTTGGTGGCTTCGCGTAAATGACTGCGTGTAAGTGGTTCGCTGTCGCGAACGTTAGTGGCTTCGCGTTGGAGGCTTCGCGTAGATTGTGCTTCGCACGAGGTGGCGGTGGCGGATTGGAGTGGGGAGGTGGGGAAATGTGCGTTGATGCGGTCGATGGTTTGCTGTAGGCGGATGTCGCGGTCTCGTTGGCGGTCGTCGAAAAGGAGCGTTTGTGGAGTGGCATCGGGTGTGATGTCGGAGAGGATAACGCCTGCGCGTTTATAGGGGTATGTCTGCCACGCGGTGCGGAAAGCGCGTAGCATGTGTGTGGCGAGTTCGGCGGTGATGGCAGTAGGCACGGGCAGTGAGATGGTCTGGGAGATGGCGAACATATCCTGTTCGTTGAAGCGTGAGGTGTGTGCAAAGAAGGTGAGTGAGGAGCAGAGGGAGTGCTGCCGTCGGAGTTGGAGGGCGCAATGAGAGAGATATTGCAGGAGCAGCCGTTCGACGGTGTGGATGTCGCTGACGGGGTGCGGGAAAGTGCGCGTTTGGGAGATGGACTGCTTTTGGTCGCGTTTGGCATTGACGATGCTGGGCGTGCCGTTGAGTTCGCGCCACGTGAGCAGTCCGGATTTGTTGAGCAGATTTTGCGCGAAGACAGCGGGTCGGTCGGCGAAATCGAGTGCGGTGGTGATACCTGCGGCGGCAAGTTTGGCTTGTGCCTTGGCTCCGAATCCCCACACGTCGGCGACGGGGAAATTGCGGAGTGCCTTGATGCGTTTGTCTTCGGAGTCGATGGCGCAGACACCGTGGTAGGCGGGGTACCGTTTGGCATAGCGTGTGGCGACTTTGGCGAGTGTTTTGGTGGGTGCGATGCCGAAAGAGACGGGTATTCCGACGCATTTGCGGATATGTTGTGCGAGTTGTTCGAGGTAGGGTTTGCGTTGCAGGTCGGGGATATGGTCAATATGTAGGTATGCTTCGTCGATGGAGTACTGTTCGAGGGTGGGTGTGTGCTGTGCGAGGAGGCTTATGACGCGGCGTGAGAGGTCGGCGTAGAGGGAGAAGTTGGAGGAGAAAGCGGTAACGCCGTTTTGTGCGGCAAAGGCGCGTATCTGATAGAAAGGTACGCCCATTTTGATGCCGAGTGCTTTGGCTTCGTTGGAGCGTGCGACGACACATCCGTCGTTGTTGGAGAGTACGATGACGGGTTTTCCTTCGAGGTCGGGGTGGAAGAGCCTCTCGCAGGAGACGAAGAAATTATTGCAGTCGCAGAGGGCGAACATAGGGTACATTTACAATACGGCTCCGTTAAAAGCCATAGAACATATAATTAGCCACGAATCAGCCATTAATTTATTCTCCATTAAAGGGGCATTTTATTCTCCATTAAAGTCCATTAAAGACTCATTAAAAAGGCATTAAAAGGTATTTTAAGAGTTTATGAGCGGGTGTAGGTTGTGTGTGACGACGCCCCAGATGGTGAAATCGTTGTCGGCGGAGACACGTATGGGCGGGTATTGGGGATTGTGTGCGATGAGCCATGCGCAACGGTTGGCGGGGTCGGCAAGGAACTCTTTGATAGCAAACTCGCCGTCGATGAAAGCCGCGACGAAATTGCCGTCTCGGGCTTCGAGAGAGCGGTCGATGACGACGATGTCGCCGTCGAAGATACCTGCGTCCTGCATGCTGTCGCCGGTGATGCGTGCGTAGAAAGTGCTTTCGGGGTGTCGTACGATTTCGCGGGTGAGGTCTATTGAGTTAGCGTTGTCTCCAACGGGTGCGGGGAAGCCAGCGTGGAGACCGTAAAAAAGGGGCTGTTGGCTGTTTGGGGCAACTTCTTTGGCGGGTTCGTCGGAGAGGTTGGCGGGGGAGATGTCGGTTAGTTTACAGGACATGGTGATGAGTAATAGTTAATGATTAATAGTTAATGTACGTAATTTGCGTATAACATTTTGCAAAGGTAGTTGTTTTTGATGAGATAGGCAAGAGGGGGGAGATGAATTGACAGGGTGAATAAATGTATCAAATGGGCTGTGTGGAAGTACTTCATACAGCCCATTTGGTATTTCATACATTCCCCGCAGAAAGCCTTTTTTACGTGGTAAAAAGCAAGTACCTTTGCAGTGTAATTCAAACAACAAAGGCGTATGAAACCAGCAAAAAACATCTCAGCGTGGCTCTTGAGAGCAAAGACCAAACTGCACACTATCCGTCCGATGCGGGCTATCATCTGCCTGTGCGGGGGAGTGGTGGTGATTGCTATCGTTTGGGCACTATGCGGTACTTTCGGAGGCAAGGACAATAACTCGCCGGTTACCCGTCGGCTGTATGGCGAGGAGATAGGCGACAATGGTCTGCGCTACAGATACGGTGACCATATCTACGACCCGAAAACAGGTAAAGTGCTGATGGACAGCATATCGTAGTTGTATGTAGGACGCGGGGACACAATCGGCATCGTTGCCAAACACAATAAACGCGCATATATAAACCTAAACACAGCCCACCTGCTGACTCCGTTAGCATACGACAAGGCGTGGGCATTCAGTTCAGACCGTGGCGTGATGGTGAGGAAAGACACTATCTACATTTTCCGCAGAGACGGGTCCATCGTCAATCGCCACGGTCTGCGCTATCGGGGGCAGTATGAGATGCTCTACTATCACGGGAAATTGATTGTCCGTGCCGACAACGATATGTATGGTGTATTGGATACCGCCGCCAACTGGGTGCTGCCTGCCCGGTACACCTATATAGACAATAACTATCAGCACCAACTCTTCAACACCAAGGCAGGGGAACAGTGTGTGGTGTATGGATATGAGTTGGATACCGTGTTGGCAGGGAACTACAAATCGGTGGACATAGACTGGGCGGAAGGCATTGTAGCCACAGAGTATAATGGTGTGCAGCATCTGTTTGATTATCAGGGGCGGATGGTGTATGAGGTGATATACAAAGGAATTCGGACGCTAACGTACAACACAAACCGTAAGGACGCTAACGGCAATTCGGTGTATGAGGATACGAGTGCTTTGTCTATACAGATTATAACAACAAGTGCGGGTTGATGGACAGGCACTATCATGTGCTGACGCCGCCATTGTTTCACAGCATAGAGGCACAGACACGACACGTGTTCTTTGCGTCGTTCGGAGAATATTCCACGCGTTTCGGGACGCTGATTGATGACCATGGCAAGCCGCTCCGCTAAGATAATCGCTTACACGATAGGGGCATTTCTGCTGTCATCGGTCGGTATGGTGGTATGGTACCGTTTGTTGCCTGTACATACGCGGACATACAGCCGTAAGGTAACGGAGGCGTACTTCATGGTACTGATAGAGTTTCTGTGGGGTAAGGACAGGATAATGGAAGTGTATCTTAATGTGATAGAGTGGGGCGATGGCGTATTTGGTGTGGAAGCCGCCTCGGAGTACTATTTCGGACACTCGGCAAGATACTTGACGGAAGAGGAGGTGAAGTATCTGACGCACTTGATACCCAATTCGCGAGGCTACTTGGTAGATTGAGCGAAAAACCGTATCTTTGCAGAGTATTTATAGAACCATTAATGACGTAATCATGAAAACAATTATCGCATCAGAAAAGGCACCTGCGGCTATCGGTCCGTATTGCCAGGCACAAGTGTTGAACGGCATATTGTTTGCTTCGGGGCAACTGCCCATCAACCCCGTGACAGGCGAGATGCCAAAGAGCATTGAAGAACAGACAAGACAGTCGCTGCAGAACCTGCAAGCCGTCGTAGAAGAGGCGGGTATGACGATGAATGATGTGGTGAAGACCACCGTGCTACTGGCAAATATCAGCGATTTTGGTGCGATGAATGCCGTGTACGCAGAGTTTTTTCCCGAAAGCAAACCGGCACGCATGTGCTATGCCGTGAAAGATTTGCCCAAGTCAGCATTGGTTGAGATAGACTGCATCGCAGGGAAATAGGAGCGGCATCCGTCAGAGGATATCTTGTATTTCACGGAAAGAGCGAACAATGTAGGTGGCGGATTCGCCGTCGGGGAGAGGCGTGGTAGCGGGACGAATCCATAGTTGGTCGATATGGGCACGTTGGGCACCCTGTATGTCCGAGTACCACGAGTCGCCAATCATAACGGCTTCATCGGCACGTATGCCGTTGCGCTCCAAAGCCACTTTGTAGATGTGCGGGTTGGGCTTTTGGCAGCCTACCTCTTCACTCAAGACGATATGGGTGAACAAATCCTGCAAACCACTGCGGGCAATCTTCTCATATTGCACTTCGATAAAGCCGTTGCTCACGATGGTCAGCGGATAACGGGCGGCAAGATAGCGCACCATCTCCTCAGCGTCGGGGAGAAGGGCGAAGTGCTGTGTGGTGAGGATAAGGAAATCGTCGCTCATACGGCGGGCAAGGTCCTGCAGCGGGCGGGACTGCATAAGCACAGGGCTACCGCCGAGGGCTTGTACGAGAGGCCAAAGGAAACGGTCGATACGCAGGAAGTCTTTGGAAACTTCGTCCTCACCGTAGCGGTGCCACAGTTCGATATTGTGGGGATGGTAGAGGGAAAAGAAGTCATCGAATGAGGCAAAGAACTCGGAGAGACGGTACTTGGTGTACATCTCTTGCAAGGACAGACGCGCCGCATTCGCGAAATCGCCTATCGTATCATCCCAATCCAGAAAGACACATTTGTACTGCTTATCGGACATATCGGCATTAGAATAGCGAGGGCTGGTCGGATGGTGAGTACGGGGTTTTGCCGAGGTGGCGGTAGGCGAGTTCGGTGGTTTCGCGACCACGAGGGGTGCGCTTGATGAAGCCCTCCTTAATAAGATAGGGTTCATAGACATCCTCTATGGTACCCGGGTCTTCACCCATCGCCGTGGCAATGGTATTGAGCCCGACAGGTCCGCCACGGAATTTGTCGATGATGGTGTTAAGAAGTTTGTTGTCTATCTCATCGAGTCCGAAAGTGTCGATATTGAGTGCCTCGAGAGCATATTGTGCAATGTCGAGGTCTATGCTGCCGTTGCCTTTAACCTGCGCGAAGTCGCGCACACGGCGCAGGAGGGCATTGGCAATACGCGGCGTACCGCGACTGCGACGTGCTATCTCGCCTGCGGCATGGCTGTCGATAGAGATGCCGAGAAGCCGGGCACTACGTGTTACGATGCCCGCGAGAATGTCGGCATCGTAGTATTCGAGGTGGCAGTTGATGCCGAAACGGGCACGCAAAGGGCTGGTCAGCAGACCGCTACGGGTGGTGGCACCGATGAGCGTGAAATGGTTGAGGTCAATCTGAATGGTGCGTGCCGATGGCCCTTTGTCTATCATAATATCAATACGATAGTCCTCCATGGCTGAGTACAGGTACTCCTCGACAATGGGGGAGAGCCGGTGAATCTCGTCGATGAAAAGGACATCGTTCTCGTCGAGAGAGGTGAGGAGCCCCGCAAGGTCGCCGGGCTTGTCGAGTACAGGACCGGAAGTGATTTTGAATCCTACGCCCAACTCGTTGGCAATGATGTTGCTAAGGGTGGTTTTGCCCAGCCCCGGAGGTCCGAAAAGGAGTACGTGGTCCAGGCTTTCGTGCCGAAGACGTGCCGCCTGCACAAAGATACGCAGGTTGCTGACTATCTTGGATTGCCCTGCAAAGTCGGCAAAACGTAGGGGGCGGAGTGCGTTGTCCTGCTCCTTTTCCGTCATCTGCTCGCGTATATCGAAATCGTTGTCTGTCATGTAGTTACGTCTCTGAATAGTTCTTCCAATTGCTTTACTCCGCCAATGTCAGCCATAAGGCGGTCGGCACGTATGCAGCCGTGGTCGATGATGATGACGCGACTGCACATCTCGGCTACCTCTTGGAGTATGTGTGTGGAGAGTATGACCATGCGGTTGGTGCCGGCAGTGCGGATGAGGGTGCGTATATCCTCCAACTGATTGGGGTCGAGGCCTGTGGTGGGCTCGTCGAGAATCAACAGTTCGGGGTCGCCGATGAGTGCCTGTGCCAGCCCGACACGCTGCCGGTAGCCCTTGGAGAGTTCGCCGATGCGTTTGTTAGCTTCGGGGGTGAGTCCTACGCGGGTGACGAGTTGCTCCACGCAGTCCGTTTGGGCTTTTCCGCGCAGGGACGGCAGACGCAGGCGCACGAAGAACAGGAGGTATTCGCGCACATACATCTCGTCATAGAGCGGGTTCTGCTCGGGTAGGTAGCCGATAGTGGCAGGGACTTCGAGAGTGGTCGGGGAGGTGCTCTTGTCCTGCTCCCAAACTCCGACAAGTATCTTCATCAGGGTGGACTTACCCGCGCCGTTGGGGCCCAAGAGCCCCACCACCTCACCGTCATGGATAGTGAGAGTGATGTCGGATAGCACTTGCTGCCTGCCAATGTGCTTGTTGAGATGCCGGATACAAATAGCCATATTCACCCAAAATAAATCGACTGCAAATGTACTACTTTTTGACGGAAATGACAAGGAGGGTGGCGTTTTTTCAGGGTAAGAGGCGCAGAATGTGACGAAAAAAGTATGACAAGATTCCGACAAGGTCACGGCAAAGTCGGCTGAATCACATACTAATAACATACTAATCACATACTAA
>DJSG01000035.1 GCA_002440265.1 Bacteroidales bacterium UBA6340
AGGATAGACGACTGGGGACCCAATATAGGTCGCCCCACATAGTCGGGCAGTGACTCCGACACCGTGGCAAGTTTCTCGCTCACTATCTGCCGGGCGCAGTAGATGTCCGTACCCCAGTCAAACTCCACCCATACCACCGAGAAACCCGTGGTGGAGGACGAGCGCACGCGGCGCACATCGGTCGCCCCGTTCACCGCCGTCTCTATCGGGAACGTTACGAGCCGCTCCACCTCCTCGGGTGCCATCCCCGTGGCTTCGGTCATCACCACCACCGTGGGGGCGTTCAGGTCGGGGAACACGTCCACGTCCATCTCGCGCACGTTGTACACGCCCGCACAGAGGATAATCAACGCCGCCACCACAATGGCAAGCCTGTTCCGCAACGCAAAAGCAATAATTTTATTCAGCATACACTATCTATGTTAAGCACTCAAAATACCACTTTCTTTCCTTGGTGGATATACACACCGTGGCTCGGCGGTACAGCGAACCGCCGTCCCGACAGGTCATACCACGCCTCGTCGGTACAATCAGTCGGGGGTGTTGTCAGGTCGGTGGTCTGTCCCCGCTTGTGGCTGAATACCCAATCCAGCCGCTCCGCCGAGTAACTCTGAATACAGGTCGTCTCGTGCGTCCAGCCCGCCACAGTCTCATACCTGACCTCGTCGCCCATAGCCTCCAACTGCCCGACCAGTGTCTCCACCGTTGTGCGCACATCGCTGTCCATTATCTTGTCCGCCAGTCCCATCACGGTATAGACCGGCGTAGTGGCGATATTCTCCGCGCTCATCCCTTTCGGGTTGCCTGCACACGGCATAGCCGCAGCAAAGTATGCGGGGTAGAGCGACAGCATTTTCCATGTCCCCGTACCGCCCATACTGCCGCCGAAGATATAGATGCGTGTTGTGTCTGCCGCCTCCTGCTCTGCCACATAGTCTATCAGCCGTTTCACATCGCTTGCCATTCCGCCCCAACCTTTGGTGCGGTTGCTGCATTGCGGTACCACAAAGAGGGCGGGCAGGGCTTGCTCCACTATGTACTGTGCTATTGAGTCTATACCAGGTTCGCCCATCTGTGTCTCGTTGTCCGTGCCGCAACTGCTGCCTCCGTGCAGGTAGATAACCAGCATCGGGTTCTCGCCCGCTATCCGCATCTGCCGGTAGGGCAGCACCGCTCCGCTATTCAGCGGAAACTGCTCTTTGGTGAACACCGTCTCCGTCTGTGCCATAGCCCCAAGGCTCAGCACGCACATCAGTGCCAATACTATCCGTTTCATCATTCCAAAAATAAATCATCATTTGCAAACTCCGCCCAATCATCCGAGGCATACACTATCTCGCCCGACGAAATTTGGTTCTCGTATCGCCCCCAAGCAATTCCGAGAGTAACCACCAGCAGCACCGACGACACCATAGCCGTCAGCCAACTGCTGATTTTGCGCTTCGCCAGACTGTAGTTGGTCTTCGCCGCCCCCACCGTTGATTGGGTAATCTCGGCTATCTCTTCATACGACATATCCTCGTGGTAGCGCAGGTTGAATATCGCCCGTTGCGTGGGCGGCAGGCGCAATATGGTCTGCTCTAATCGTGCCAGCAACTCCTGCCCCGGCTCTATCTCCGGTTCGCTATGCAGGGTCTGCAACACCGTCTCGTCCACATCGTCTATCGACTCCAACGGCTGTTCATTGCGGAGCCACATATAGGCGCAGTTGGTCGCTATACGGTAGAGATACGCCCGCTCGGAGGACTGCTCGCGCAGTTCTCCGATATGGGTGTACACCTGCAGCCATATGTTTTGCAGCACGTCTTTGGCGTCTTCGCTGTTGCGGAGCATACGCCTCAGATAGCGGTACAGCGGCTGGTTATATGTCTTGACCAATCTGTCAATCATCATTTATTCTGCTTTTGCAACTGCCCTTTGCGCACCTGCTCATCGTCATAAATCTGCTGTATCTGCGAGGGGGCAAGTACGGTACGCAACTTGTGGTAGTACTCCTCACGGATATTCAGGATACTCCGTTGGCGGTCAAAGCGGGTACGTATAGCCGCCTCTATCTCATCCTCGGTCGGAGCGGCAGACGGCTTGTCTTTTTTGTACAGCAGTTTCACGCCTTGCAGTTTCTTGCTATAGTCGGTGTAGATATTGCGGAAACGCTCCGCCTGTTCGCCCTCCAAACCGAACTGCGTAATGTACGCATTCGTCTGCTCGGTTAACTGTTGTTCGCGGGCAGCACGTTTCTGCTCCTTACCTTGGTTGTTTTCTGCCACGATACTCATACTGCATACCAGTACAAGCACCATAATGAAATAACGTTTCATACTTGTTGTTTTTTTTAGAGTTTAACTTATGGTTTAGAAATGCACTTCTGTCTATAAGATGCACTCAACCGCCAAAAGTTAAATCTCAAACGTATTTTTTCTACCCCGCTCCATTCCTTAATTCATAATTCTTCATTCATCATTAAAGGTATCTCCGTACTTTCGTGTAGTAGGCTTCATACGGTGCGCCGAAGGTGGCGCGGCAATAGGCTTCCTCTTGGAGTATCTGCAAGTGGAGCATTACCACGGGAAAGAGGGCGAAGACCAAGTGCAGCAGGTTCGGGAACGCCAGCAACAGCCCGATATACACCAGGTCGAACCCCACAAAAGCGGGATTGCGGCTGATGCGATAGATTCCCGTTTGCACCAGTTGCGTCTCGTCTTTCTCCGGTATGCCCGCCCGCCAACTATCATGCATCGATAGTATGGCACTAATGAAAAACACGATACCTATTGCCGCAATTATCAGTCCCGCCCATTGCAAGACAGGGCAATCCCGCAACTGCGGAACCAGCGTCCATTGTGGGAAAACAATGATACTCAACACTTCCACCGGCACGACCAGCAGAGTGGCTATGCCCATCAACCGCTCTATCCGCAGCACCCGTTTGGGTTTGCAGCCCACACCAATCTGGTTGGTCTGTATGCCCTGTTTGCGTTGGGCGGCTTTCTTGCCGAAATACACGGCATAGAAAATTGCCAGCAAGGCAAGGGCTGTAATCTTTGCTATCATAATTTGCATAGTCGCTATTCTTTTCGTTTCATTCGCAGTATGGGAAAGGGGTGTCCTTGGTCGTCCGTCTCGCTGCGCTCATACACCCGAAAGCCGATATGTTCGTACACGGCTGTTGCCAACGGGTTCTGCTCGTTCACATCGATGTATTGCGCTCCTTGTTGGCTAATCGCCCAGCGAAGCAATCTTCCGCCTACACCTTTGCCGATATACTCGGGTGCTACAAACAGCCTTTCTACTTTCCGCTCTGCTATGCCCATAAAGCCGACGATTTCTTCACCGTCTGTTGCTACCGTCAATACGGGTATCCCTTGTACTGCCTGCCGTACCACAGGGCGCAAACGGGCGATGTCGCTCTCCGAAAGGAAAGTATGCGACACCCGCACACTCCTGTCCCATATCGCCACAAGTTGTTCTGTTAATGCCGCTGTTCTATTGGCGCAAATCTTCAATTCCATAATGCTACTTTCACCATTATCTGTGAGCCTCTCCTTTGGAGGGGTTGGGGAGGTCTGTTATGTATTGCACCCAACTGTCTATATTGTCGGTCAGGGTGTCGGGGTATGGGAGTTCGAGACGTATGTCGGGTGCGATGCCCGAGGCTTTGCTCGGGTGTCCGTTGCGCAGGAAGAGCGATGACACCGTGTTCGGGAAGAAGACCTGTATGCGGCTGTTGGGCAAATGGAACGGGAAGAGATTGCCCGTCTCGGACGCACCTGCGCTGTTCTCTTTGCCGTAGATGGTATATCGCTCGCGGGCGGTGTAGTTCTGCGCAACGCGCAGGATAGTCTCTGCCGAACTGGCGGTTTTGCGGTCGATAATAAACGAGATATGTATCCGTGCGTCGTGTGCGGGGATGGCTTCGTCTTCGTCGTCATCGCCCTCGTCCGCACCGACCTGCAGGAAAGAGGGTGCGGGGTTGTCGTGGTCGGATATGATGTCCAACAAACCGTTCTGCATAGCGGGGTGGTAGCGGTTGGCGTGGGTGTTGCGGAACCAGTAGGTCTCGGGTGTAGTGGCTTGGTGGTCAATAAGCAGAGGCAGAAGCGGCATCCATATCTCGTCACTGCCACCGCTGTTGCCGCGCAAGTCGATAATCAGGTGTTTGCAACCGCTTTGCAGGAACGCTTCCACCGCCTGCGCCACCCACTCGTTGGTGGGGTTCTGCCCCGCGCATGAGGGTATGCGCAGCAGCCATGTCTTTTTGTTCACGCGTTGCGACACCGCCTGCGGCGCATAGTTCATCAGTTGCTTGTAATCAGGTGTGTCGCGGTGTTTATAGACCTGCCAGAAGAGGTACTCGTCCACATAGAAATGGGCGTCGAACTGCGCATTGAACCAATAGACATACTCGCACGCGGCTTGCCGTATGCCCCACTCGCCCGTGCTGATTTTCAGCCCGAAAGAGTCTTTCATAGCCTGATAGGGAGCGGCATACCCCGCCTGCATAATCGCAGGGAACGCGGCATAGTTCGCCTCGGTGTACGCCGCAAGGTAGGCAAAATCCTGCTTGTTCCGCGTGAGGCTGTCCTGCTCGATGTACGTCTCCGCGGTGGCGGATATACCGGCAGTGAGCAAGGCTGCCATAACGAAAATGCTCTTGAATGAAATCTTTTTCATATTATATTCCAATAAGTATTGTCGGGTCTTTTGTGAACGGACGGCTACGCCGCATTATCACAGATTATCCATAAATTTTATATCTGATGGCGATACTATATTTGTATTTTATTAACATTATATCAGTTGCCTATCCCTTGCGCATCCATTGCGTATCCCTTGCTGTTTGACACGAGATTGAAGCAGACAAGGCATATAATTATTTTAATACTATTATTTACCACCTTTTGGAAATTTACCACCTTATTTATCGTATTCCCCTCCTTTGAAGGAGGGGTTAGGGGAGGTCTTTTTTAATGATTATGCGTATGTCCGGGTATCACGGTGGCACTGCCGGCGAGTTTCACTTGCAGGGTGGCGCGGGTAACTACCGTCTCGCCCGATTGGAGACCGCTCCTGACCAAGACGCGCTCGCCGTTGCTCTGACCGAGGATTACCTCGCGCTTCATATAGCAGTCCTCGTCCAACTGCACATAGACCGAATAGACACCCTGCTCCTCGGTGATAGCCGACAGGGGTACGGACAGGGCTTCCTGACGGTCAGCCAAGAGCAGATAGACATCGGCGTATGCGCCCGAGACCAAGCCCGCCTTGTTGTCGAAAGCGAAGACCACGGGTACATAGCCCGTCTGCGCATTGGCAGTCTTGCCCACCGACAGCAGGCGTCCGTTCATATCCGCAAGGCCGTAGGTGGTGTCGCTGTAGGCAGGTATGAAGTTGGCACTGCGGATACTGCCCAAGCGGTTCCAGTAGCGTTCCGGCACGTCCGCTTGCAGCAGCAGTTGCTGCGTCTGACTCACGCTGAGCAGCACCTGACCTGCCTCGACATAGTCGCCGTTGGCGAAACCCAGTCCGCTTACATAGCCGTTCTGCGGGGCGCGTATCTCGATGCAACCGTCGTCGGCTTTCTTGTCTTGCAGGGCTTCGTACTGCGCTTTGGCGTTTTGGTAGCGCAGGGTTATCTGCTCCATCTCCTGTGCCGAGATGATTTGGCTGCCGGTCAGCCCTTGCGCACGGTCGTACTCCTTGCGGGCGGTCTCGTATTGGATACGCGCCGTCTCTACGGGGTCGCTTGCCGCCATACCGCGCACGGAGATATGCGCCAGCACCTCGCCTTTGCGTACTGCCGTGCCCTCGTTGAGGGGGTGTTGCAACTTTGCCACACCGCTCATAGCCGCCACCACCGCCTGCACTTTGTTGCTCGGTGTAGCCAGCCGCCCCGATACCTTGACGGCTTCCTCAAAGGGCTGCGCCACGATGGTCTCGGTCTGCAGACCTACCGCAGCCGCCTTCTCGGGCGAGAAGACTATCTCGCCCTGTTTGTGGTCGTGGTGCTCTGCCTCTTCATAGTCGTGGTCGTGTTCGTGGTCGTGACTGTGTTCGCAGTGCTCATGGTCGTGACCTTCGTGCGTGTGCTGCTTGTGGCAACTGCCCAACATCAAGGTGGCGTATGCCGTGAGTGCAATAAATACAATGTGATTGAACTTCATGTTGCTATCTTTCTTTATTATGTTACCCGTGATTGTTTTTAGGCACCTACATATAAATGCCATGCTCCTGTGACACCGAATGTTACAGGCAGTCTGTGTCCCCTGTGCGATAAGGGATGAGCGGTGTCTAAATAAGGATAGAGCGGTTACTAATGGACACAATTCTCCCTGTGATGTGGATTGTCTGCCGCGTGTTTTGGTTGTATTTCTCCACCTTCGCCGTGGCGAGTAGGAGTATCTCTTGCTCTATGGCGGGCAATGCCGGTACGTCCAAGGTCATTACTTCGGGCACTTGCACGGTGTGGCTGATGCCGCCATCGCTCACCTGCAAACGAGTGAAGGTGCACCCGTCACCGTGGTGACAACAGTCTTGGCTGTGATGGGGAGTGTGGTGGTGTACTTGGTCGCAAGAATGGTCTAGTATATGCTCTATGCCGGCATGCCGGCACTCGGCACAGCAGTAGCGGATATTGTTCATACCAGCCCCTGTCCATACAAAGCATATTATCAGCACTATGGCTATGCTATTTGACCACCATTGTTTCATTTCGGCGGCAAAGGTACTGCTTTTTGTTAAAACACACAATACCCAAAAGTAGGCATGTACGAATAAGATAAATGCATCACACCAATTATATAGTGTCCATTTAGAAACGCAATTTTGGGGTACACTTTTGCCCCCTGTCAGCCCCTGTTGAGGGTACCGAAACAGGGGCTGACAGGGGG
>DJSG01000055.1 GCA_002440265.1 Bacteroidales bacterium UBA6340
AAGTTTACCGGACAGTAATAATTGTCTATCTTACATGTCTCATAGTTGCCCGCCTTGACGGGCTTTTTGTTGCACAAGCCGTCGTTGCTCTCCTGAATCATGCAGTTGGCGAACTGCCACGCCCAGAGCGAGGTGTCGGAAAACCGGATAAGCGGCGGGTTGCTGTGGATGAGGAACGTGAGTTCGTCCACCGGTGCTGTGAAATAGGCAAAGGTCTGTCGGACGGGTCGCAGAATGGTATCGGGATTGGCACCTATATTGGTGAGCCATGCGCGGATATTATTGACGGTCATCTTGGCTTTGTAGGGGTCGTAGCCGATGCGCCATATATCCACATACTTGCGTATCTCCTCCAACCGTGCGGTAACAAAGTCGTCGTCGATTACTTTGCCCGGGCAAGTGTGCAAGTAGCCAGCCGCCTGCCATTGCCGGTAGAGCGTGGCATTGGCACTCGTCTCCACATAGTCCGCCGCCACCCATGCGTCGCAGTCGGCGAAGAACTCGCCCGTGTCGCGGTTGTAGCAGAGATAGGAGGCGGCGTTGAGGTCGTTGCCCTGCGAGAAGTCGAGCCCGATGAAGCACACCCAGTCGTCATCCGGACTGAGGTCAGTGATGCGGCGAGCCTGCAACAGCGGTGTGATGTCCTGCGGTCGCAGCCACTCGCGGGTCTTGGTGGTCTGGAAGACATTGAACAGTTTGGTGATTTGCTCCGTCTTGTAGTCCGGGTCCACATCCATCTTGCGCAGTTCGTCCTCGTAGTACTTGGGCTGTACGGTGATGCCGAGGTGATGGTTGACCTTGCGCCACATATAGGGCTCGCGCATCAAGGTCTCGATGTCGGGCAGTTCCCACGGGTCGGGGCAGCAGAGTTGGGCGAACATCCAGTCGTCATCGGTGGGGCAGGCGGTGCCGTCGAGCGGATAGTCAGCCTCGCGCTCCAGCACGCGCTTTATCTCGCGCAGGCGTATCTCGAACGGTCCCTCGATGACACGTCCGGCGGTGGTGGTGAAGAGTGTGAGGGGCTGCTTGCGTGCACCCATCGAACCACGCACCACGCCCACCAGCCGCGCCATGTCGCTTTTGTCCTTCACATAGGCGGCACTCCCGTACTCGTCGGCGCAGCACAATTCCGCCTTGAGTCCGTCTTTCGTCTTGCCCCCTGCCGTGAGGGCTGCCATCTTGGCTTTGCGTGTCTCCCCGGGCTTCCAGTTGGTCTCGGTGGCGGTGAAGCGGATATGCCGCTCATTGCGGTCGAGGGAGCGTATCATCGCCTGTGCCGTGTTGTAGAGTATCTTGGCTTGGTCGGCGGAGTTGGCGGTGCAGTAGCACTCGCAGTCGCGGCTCTCGGCGAGAAAGAACCAGGCGATGTACAGACCCGCCATGTGTGTCTTGGCGGACTTGCGGGGTACGAACAGTGTCGCCTCGGTGCATACGCGCACATGGTCGCCGTCCGTGTCGGCATGGACGAACCCCATCGGTGCGGCTATCTGGTAGCACTGCATGGGCGTGAGCGGATAACGCCGTGTGCCGCGCAGGCTGTCAATCTCGAAGGACTCGAAGAGGGCGAACATCTTGTGTACCTTACCGTAGTCGAAATCGTAGGTGCAGAGCATACGCAGGAACTTGCGTATGCCCAGCAACTCGTAGAGGTTCGCATGGTCGTCGTGCGGGTCTGTGCAGAAATAGATGTATTCGGAGAGGCGCGGGTCAATGCGTGCCACGCGCTCGAAATAGGCGGGTTGCGTCATTGCCCTGCGTATGTCGGCAAGGCAACGGGCTTTGATGCTTTGGGCTTCGCTGTCGGTCATAGTCTGAGTCGCTTACACTATGCCGCCGATTAGCCGCTATGGTTAGCCGGAGGAATGAGACACAAAAGCCGTCCTCTCGGCTCAAAGAGGGCGGCGGGTGTAATCAAAAGAACAAACGAGTTGTGAACCTATACAAATTCCACGTTGCGCAGTTGGTTGGCAAAGGCTTGGATGCTCTGTTGCATACGTTCCGCGGTCTTGGGCGAGGCGTGGCGGGTACCATTGAGGTATTGGCTCAACTGCTGCTGACTGATACCGGTAAGACGTTGCAACCCCGCCAACGTAAGTACACCGCGATAGGCGGAGAGGAATGAATTAACATCGTACTTGAAAGTAAACTCCACGTCTTCCAACACAACATTGTGCTTCTTTTCATATCTGGACTTCATAGCAGCATATACCGCCTTAAAGTCATTGACAGCCTCTTGGGCGGTGTATCCCTCACCAAAGAACCCAAACGGGAAATCCTCATTGGTGTAAACAGAGTAGAACCCCTCCCGATTCTGCTCAATAAATGCCATAACCTGTTTCATAGTTCATCCAATTTTATTGCAGTTATCGTATGCCTGCGAGTTTCAGTATATTTTTGAGCGTCCCGATTGCAACCTCTTTCGATTGGTGGTTGCTTGTCGGAAATTCGTTGTCTGTTATTGGGCTGTACCAAATGGGATGTCCCGCCTCTTGCTCTCCCGTATCATAACATCCATACCGTTTGAGCAGCCTATGCAATTCGCTATATTTCATTACCTTCCTATTGTAAGACGCTGCAAAGATACTGCTTTTATTTTTAATAGCAAAGCATTCGCACATTTTTCTGCATTTTGCAATCCCGACATAGCAAAACCGCCACCGACCTGTCGCAGGCGGGTGGCGGGGTGTTGGTTGCAACAAAACAAGTTATTCTTGCTGAAATCGTTTAACCTATTAACACAAATCATGATGAAACTATATAGCGGTCCGTTGGCGGAACAGGTTAGCCGAGATGTGTGCACAACGTGCCGGAGTGGTACGTCAGGTGTCCTCTACCTTGTGCCACCATATCGGGTCGTCGTAGAAGTAGAAGCGGATGCCCAGATACCGGTGGTCGGTGTTTACGCGGTCGGTCAGTCTGCCCTTCGGGTCGTGCAGCGTGCGGCGCGATTGGTTCTGACGGCAGCAGCGTCCCACGTTTTCCCTGCCGCCGCCAGCCCACAGAGCGGCATCGCCGATATAGTCGAAGATGCGGAACTTGCCATCGTCGGTGACGGCGACCACTTTCTTCTTGCTTCTGCCTGCTGTGTCCGGGCGCGTCTTGGGGCGGTATTTATGCAGGTTCTTCCAGCCCTTGGCGCATTGCCGCTGTGACTGTTTGGGCATCATCTCGTCCCAACTCATGCCCTTGTTCCACGCTTTGGCTCCTTTGAGGAATTGCCCCGTCCGGCGGTTGCGCGTGGGTGACGGTGCGGGTATGTACAGTTCGTATGCTGACATAAGGCTTACACTTTTGGTTCAAATTGTCGGATGTAGTCCTGTGTGAAACAGCCACCGGTGGATTTGAGGGACAGATTCTCCAAGACGCGGAATGCCTGCTCCATATCCTCGCCGGCGGTCTTGTTTTCGCTGCTGAAGATGTTATAGTACATCATTCCCATCTGCGCGAGACGGCAGGCGTTGTAGAGCAGGTTGTCAAAGACCTCCATGCTGCTGTCGTCGTTACCGATGACCTTTTCTTGCAACCGGTCGTACCAGTATTGCACCTTGTGGGTGCTCTCCATGAGATTGTTCATGGCACGCTTGGCTTCACCGTTGAAACGCGCACCGGCGTTCTCCAATGTCGTGACCGAAGTGCGCAATAGCAGTTCGGACGCGGCAGCGAGTACCAGTCCGACTGTCAGCGTGTTCTTGATGTTGTCAATGTTTGTGTTCATATCAGTCCTCCAATTACCAATTATAGCACTCCCCTGTAAATGGTATGTATATGTCATACAATGTGCACCATTCCTTGTCAGTGCGATACTCGCAATCAGAGCATTTTGTCGTGAGGTTCATATTGTCAAAATTTTACCACCCACCAAGTGCGTGGGAGGATGTGAATAAATACTACTCTGTGCGCTATTGTCCTGCGCACGAATGCTTTGGCAGCGTCTATGCTGTCGTAACCGCCGAAAGCGGGATAAACGCTATTGGGGGTATTGACGACGCGAGCCGCGTCGTCCCCCGGAATCGCGTTGAAATGCACGGCGTACGTGCCGTCTTTCTGTTTGTTGATTTTCATAACTGAGTCTTATTTGGTCTATAACTGAATCTGCTTGGTTTGTAAATGTCTGATATTATCATTCGCGGGGGAGGCAGAACTCGGCGGCGGAATAGAAACGCTTGCGGTATTGCAAAGCCGTTTCGGCTTCGACTGCGCAGCCGCGGGAAGTCCATCCGTCGTAGTCCTCAAAGATAGCATCGCACTCTATGACGGCCGTATGCACCGCCCCATGGCTTGTGCCTCCGTGACCGCACCGAGAGGATTAAGGTCGAATGTGTGGACGAACTCCGCGTCGCGGAACTCGTCGCACTTGCGGAGCAGACTGATGATTAACGCGCAGCGTCGCTGTGCCGCTGCATAGCGGGCATCAAAGGTCGGTTCCGGACGACCGTTGATGGGAAGACTGATGTAGATTTTCATATTGCTTGTTGTTGAAAAATTACGTTGCCTATTTTTGCAGTCCGGAGACGATGGCGGTGAGGGTGTCGTTGGTGTCATCGGTCTTGGGTTCCACCTTGACGGCGGCTTTGGCATCGGTGAAGCCGAGTGCCTTGTGGTAGTTGAGTATCAGCAGGTCTTGCTGGTAGCGAATGGGTATGAGCGGGTTCTGCTTGCGCGTTACCTGTCCCGTGCTGCCTATCTCGGTGATGATGTAGCCGTCCTGCTTGATGGCGGCACGCAGTTCGTCGCTATACTCCATGGCATCTGCCAGCCTGTCGATGGTGGTGATGAGGTTGGCGGGTATCTCTCCGCCGTGTCCGCTTGCCACCTGCTTGCGGATTTGGGTTTTGTATTCTCTTGCTCTCATATTGTTGGTTTTTATGCGTTGTGTCCTATTGACATCCTCTCGGGAATCACCTATTAATCACCTATCAATCACCTATTCTTTACCCGACAAGGTCAGGGAATGCCGTCGGTCAGTTGCGCGTGTGGAAACGGATGGTCGTTTGCATGGCATTGACGAACGGCACGCGGTAGAGTCCGTAGGCTTCGGAGTTGACCTTGAGTTTGCGGGTAGGAATGGTCATCCATCCTTGCCACGCGGCGTCGCATGGTCGGTGGAGCGGGTGTTTGCTGTCGCGCTCGGAGGCGAGTATGCGCACGGCTTTGGTGCCGATAGCCTCCATGGTTCCGAGGCATACATAGCCCTCGCGGCTGCCTTTGGGGCGCATGTTGGCGGGTATCTTGCCGCATAGCGGGCACGCCAGGCAGCAGTCGGGCTTGGTGGTGGGCAGTTGCACCGTATGGGATGTCTGTTTGGGCATATTGTTTTGGTTTTATTCCCCGTTAAGTGGGGCTGTTCGTTCCTTGTGGGATTGCGGGTTTTGTGTGGCGGTTGCCTGTCTCGGGCAAAAAGCACTCCCCTCGAAAAATCACGGTCTCAACTCCGAGGAGACTGAGTGGATTTGGGAGACGTGAGGGGGTCGGAATCTAAATGCGCCCCCGGGTGTCTCGTGTGCGCGGCTTTCCATCGTTCGAGTGCTTCGGCACGCCGTTGCGCTACCGCCTGCCGGCTGTGCGACCGCTTGGCGCGGTGGATGGCGGCGTGGCACTCGTAGCACAGGGATTGTAGGTTGGAGGTCGTGAACATCAGTTGCTCCATCTCTGCCCGTGTGCGTGCGGTCTCGCACTCGGTGCGGTGGTGTACGCATTGCGCAGCGCGGTAGCGTGGCGGTGTGCGTGCGGCGCATACCTCGCATACGGGATGCCCGCTCAGGTAGGCGCAGCGCACGGCACGCCAGCGGGGCGAGGCTATCAGTTGGCGGTAGGTGTGGTCTTTACTCATGGTCTTGCTCGTCGTTGAACAGTTGTTGCTCGTACCGCTCCATGGAGGGCGTGCGCTTCTGTTGGTAGCGTGTGTCGGTGTCGGTGCGTCGTCCGTACTCGCTGCGACGGTTGTCGCTGAAGAGGCGGTTGAGTTCGTCGGCATCCTGGTCGATGATGTGGTCGTCGATGATGGCAAGCAGTGTCTCGTAGAGGCTGTTGGTGTCGTACTCCACGCCGAGGAGGCGCAACTTGCGGTAGTAGGCATCGGGCAGCAGTGCCTCGGCTATCTGCTCGAACTGCCGCTGGATATTGTAGTCCACCTCGCGCATGCCGCACAGGTCTTCGCCCACGCTCACCATGCGGTGTCCTGCCTTGCCCCGCTCGCCGAGGAGGTAGAAGGCGTGCAGCACTTGCATCTTGGCCTGGTCGTCGCACAGGGTGATATGCTCGCGGCACGATTGTAGGTTGTCGAACAGGCGGATGGCGCGTGCCAGTTCTTCAGTGAGGGGCTCGCGGTCGGCGGCACGCAGGCGGATGACCACGTCCAGGCAGAGTTGCAAGAAGTCGTATATCGTCATGCCCATCTGCGCCATGATGGCTTTGAGTACGGGCACCATGTCTTTGGCTATCTTGGTGCCAACGGGCACCATGTTTCGTTCGTCGTTCATACGCGTTGTAGGTGTAGTTTGTTGATTAGCCGGTTCAGCACTTCGGCTTTCTCTGGGTGTCCGAGCAGGGTGGCGGCTTTGGTGCCCTCGTCGGTGGTGTCGTCCAATGTCCATCGGAGCATGATGTCGGCGATGTCGGCTTTGTTGCCGTCGGCAGGTCGCCACAGGTCGCGCACCCGCTGCGAGAGGTAGATGCGGTCGTAGTCGATGGCGCGTATCGCCTTGCCCCAGTCCTCGTAGCCGTCGATGTCGGGGTGGACGAAGATATGCCGCTTGGCGGCTATGAGCGGGCGGAGGAGGTCGGGGCGGAAGTTGGCTTTGCCGCCGGTGGCGAGCCACAGACTGTCCTCGGGGTCGGAGAACGCCGAGCATATCAGCGCAGTCTTCTCGCTCTCCACGAGGCAGATGGTCGCCTCCGGATAGCGCGGCACGAGGTGGAGCCCGAACAGGCACATCTCGTACCGCTCACGGTCGCGGTCGAAGCGTCCCATCTTCTCCATGAAGCAGTGGAACCAGTACTGGCTCACCCGCGCCTCTTTGTCGCGGTGTCCGTCCGGGCGGTACTTCATGAACTTCGCCGTGGTCAGTTGCCCCGCCTCGTTGATGTACGGCCATATCGTCCAGCCCTGTGTCCATCCGCGCAGGCTGGTGCCGACGCGGTACTCGCCTATCATGCGCAGCAGACGGCGGTGGTAACTGTCGCGCATCGGCACGCGCAGCAGGCAGGTGAGCAGCGGGTTCTCGTCCTCGTGCCCCACGTAGCCGTCCAGCAGGCTTGCCGGCCATGTGCGCACGGGCAGCGGGGTGGCGGGTGTGCGGGGTGTATGCTTTGCCACTACGGGCTTGGGAGCATCATCGATATAGATGCCGTACATAGCCGCAAGGTAGCGCAGCGCATCCGGGTAGCAGAGTTTGTGCCCTTCCATCACCGCGTCGATGGGGTTGTAGGTCTCGCCGCTCGCAAAGTCCGTGGCTATGTTGCGACGCTCCGAGACCTTGAACGAGCCTATATGCCTGTCCTCTCGGAAGGGGTTCAGACACTCGTATTCGGCACCGCTACGGTGCAGTTCGCAACCTAAGTCGCGGAGTACGTCCACGATATTCGCTGCGTCGCGGATACGTTGCTCTATGCCGGTAGGGATAAGTTCCATCTTTTATCTGTTTATTCGTTTATCAGTTTATTTGTTTTTTGGATAAATCGTGCGATTTTTTTTCGCCGCGAGGAGGTGGTTTTGGGGGTGGACTGGACTGTGACCTACTCTCCCCCTATTTATAGGGGGGGGAGAGTAGTCCAGTAGTCCAAGCCTAAAATACCTCGTCATCATCGTGCATGGAATTGTCGGCTGTGTTGACGATGCGTCCCGCGTCGTCAACATTATCATTCTCGAAGAGGTCTGCCGCCAGTCGGTAGCGGTTGCTTTCGCACACCAATATCCCCTGCCGTACCGCCTCATCAATTAATTCATTAGCCTTGGATGTACCAATACTCTTCGCCTTCCGTATCCTATCTCGGAGTGCGTGCTTGCTCAGGCTCTCATTCCCGCACACGCTGACCGTCTCGCGTATCTGTCGCGGGTCTATCGCGGGTTGTTCGCGGGTCTCGGGCGTGAAAGTATCCATCACGGGGTGCCCGTAGTGGTTGTCGTCGTCCTCGATATGGAACATCCAGTCGTCGAAGTCGCGGGCACGGTTCTTCGCCTGCGTCACGGTGAACGTGGCACGGGTGCCGCTCTTGTCTTTCTTCGTGCGGAGGATGTCGGTCGCCTTGCGCTCGAGAAACGACCCCGCGTGCCCCACCATCTTCTCGCTGCCCGGATTCTCGTGGAGCAGGCACCACAGACTGATGTTGTAGTGCGATGCCACGCCCATACACTGGTAGATGAGCAACTGGCACGCACGGTTGTCGTTGAAGTCGCCTATCACGTCTATCAGTCCGTCGAGGAACACCACATCCGGGCGCATCTCGTAGATGGCACGCAGCGTCATGCGCCAGCGGTCCTCCGCACGCACCACCTCGCGCAGCCACAGGATACGGAACTGCTGCTGCACCGTACCGCGCTGCCAACCCATCTCCTGATAGACGCGCAGCATCACCAGTTGGGTGTTGCCTTTCTCCATCTCGGTGTCGATATACAGCACGGTCGGCTCGCGCCCCTCGCGGTTGCACCGCTCCTTCAGGAGCGAGTGGAGGTTGCCGAAGTCGCCCCGCATGATGGCTACCATCAGTTGGGTGAACGTCATTGTCTTGCCGTGTCCGGGCTTGCCTGTCAAACCGTGGATACCGCCCATCGGGGCAAACGGCACGCCGCAGTAACTGAGCGTGTACTGTGGACTGGTGTATGCCTCCGTGGGGTCGAGCCAGTTGCGGCTGATGTCGGCATCTATCCAGTCGAGGTCCCGCAGGAAAGCGTCCTGCGCCTGCTCCAGCACTTCTATCGGGTTGGTGGTTGTTTCCATTGTTTTCTGAGTCTGTGAGACCTCTCAACCCCCTCCAAAGAAGGGGCTCAACGATGCATTAGCAACTCTGTTCTATTGAGTCTTTCAATTGAGCCCCCTCTTTGAGGGGTGGTGGAGTCTTACTTAAAATGGGAGTTTCTCCTTGTTTTCTTCGTTCTGCGACACTTTTTCTTCTTTTGTGGTAGATTGTACCATTTGTGTATCATTCACGTCTTGTAGCGCGTCTTTTGTGCCTTGTTGGGGCTTTTGCGTGCCTTGTGGGGTGAGTGCCGAGAAGCGATTGATGGTCTTGCGCTCAATCATGTAGGGCTTGCCGTCGGCATTACGGTTGCCTTCCACCACCTCCGAAGTGATGCGGAACTCGCCATACGCGCCCACTGTCATGCCGATACGCGCCTGGTTGTCTTTGCTGTGGAACGTCCGGGCGGCGAACTCATCGTCACCGCTCTCGATACGTACCGAGTAGATAGGACCCCACGTGTCGTCTTTGCGTTTGAAAACGTCCGTCTCCACGATGGAGACAATTTTGCCTAATAATTTCATACTCTGCTGTTTATTGATAACTAATTCTATCTATGAGCCCCTTCTTTGGAGGGGTTGGGGAGGTCTGAGAAACATCCTTGGGGCGGGCTCCTACGTTCCAACAACCGCCATTGGCGTGTGCATGTCCATGCAGCCCCTTCACTGTCTTATCCCTTGGATGCTGTGCTGCGCTGTTGTGGCGAGACTTCGTGCGAACGTTGTGGATAAGTTTTCACAACAGCACAGCCTTGCAGGTCTCCTTGGCGGATTATTTCAAGTACAAATTAAAAAAACACTAATTACAAATTTGTCATAGGTTCGGATACCCTTGTGGGGTGTAGATACACCGCTTTTTGCGCATTAGGGAGAGTATCTCTTTCTTCTCGAAGAGGATATTTTTTGTGCCTGAACTGTACCAATGCAGTTTCATTTTCCATTCTTTGTTAAAGGTGGCTTCGGTCTTGATGTGAAGCAATGCCATAGCCTCGTCCGTGGTGATAAAATCCATCTGGTCGAACGTGATGGGCGCGATTGGTGTTGGTTTTCTTGATGCCATAATCCTGAGTCTTTATTGTTACTTGGTTAGTTATATGTTAGTTGCATGTTGCATGCTCGCTCCTTCCTCAGGAACGCCCGCACAAAATCTCCCGCAAGGTGCTATCCGCACACCACCACAGACCTACGCCTATGGCGATGTATAAGGTCGTGGCGAGTAGCAAACTCTTCACTCCGCACCCTTGGGCGTGCCATTCGGCAACTACGATTGTAATAACGGCGAGGGTGGTGACAGCCCATACAATACCGTTGATGATTCTTGCTCGTTTCATATTCTGTTTTGCTTTAGTTATTTACCTGATTGCACATTTATTCCGTCCCTCCAACTTCTGGATGTAAGGCAGAGAGAGGTTTTTCACTTCTCACATACTCCGCTCCGCCGTGCAGCAGCGCATAGTAGCGTATGCGCTTGGCGGCGTATGTGTCGTCGCACCCGTTGAACGCTCGCCGGATAGTCGGCTGGCTGTATCCGAACACGCGCTGTATCTGCTTTTTTACCCCGTGCGGGGCTATGATTTTTGTTGCCATATCGCTGTCTGTTATGGGTCTAATTATTGCCTATTTCACTTTTTATCACTACCTTTGTCGCGCTTTCACATTGAAAGACGGTGCAAAGGTAGTATATTGTTTTTATTCATACAAATTATATACGAATAAAATAACAAGAATTATCTATTCCGCAATATGTAGTTTGTAAAATTAACAATTAAATAATAGGTATATGGAAAAGTTGGATAGACTCAACAAGATGTATGAGTATGCTTGTGCAAAAAAACTTTGCAAAAATAAGAAGACATTTGCTGCATTGCTGAATATGAATGAAGGAAATTTAAGTAGTGCTTTTTCTGGTAAGGATACGCGCTATTTGACCAACAACTTACTACTCCGTGCAAATGCTGCATTGGGAGATGTATTCAATCCATCATGGATTCTCTATGGCGAGGGGAATATGCTGGTGGAGCAATCCGCACCTAGCACGGAAATCACGATTGACAACTCGAATATGGGTCATCATAACAGTATTGGTCATCACAACAGTGTGAATATCGGCGGCGTACCAGCGGGCGGAGATGCCGAGACATGGAAGAAGATAGCCGAGAGCCACGAGCAGCAAATCGCCGACCTCAAACAGCAAATCGCCGACCTCAAAGCCGACAAAGAAAAACTCTATCAACTCCTGATGAAGAAATAATGTTCAATCTGTTAGGAATGATTGGGATTTAGTGAATATCAACCGACAAAAGCAATAAATAATGGCTCTACCTATAAACATAGGCTACCTGCTCAACCGAAAAGTAGAATCCAATCGCATAGAATTCAAAGCGAGTTGGAACCCCGATAAAATATACCATACCATCTGTGCTTTTGCCACTGATATTGAGAATACAGGTGGAGGGTATATCCTAATAGGTGTAGAGGAAGAGAACGGAGTTGTCAAGAGACCTGTCAAAGGATTAGACATAAACACCATTGATGCCATACTGCGAGACATGGTCGGCTACGATGCCAAGATTAAGCCTACCTTCCGTTACATCACTTCCGTGGAAGATGTAGATGAACAAAAGATATTGGTGCTATGGATTCCCGCCGGTCCGAACAGACCCTATTCTGTTCCTGAAAGTGTAGTGGCAAAAGGCGCGTCCACACCGAAGTACTACATACGCAGCAAATCGTCCACTATTGAAGCAAAAGGGGCGATACTTGACGAGGTGCATCTGCTTGCCAACAGAGTTCCGTTTGATGAGCGAGGCAATGAGACTATCGCTTTGAGTGATATTTCGGCAGTACGGGTTTATGAACATCTGCAGGCAGTCAAAAGCAAGTTGGCTGACGACTTTTCACCAAGTGCACTGATGGATATTCTTGACAAAATGAACTTGCTTACAGGACCGGCAGAACATAGGCTCATCAAGAATGTGGCAGCAATGATGTTTTGTGACAACCCCGCAAAGTTTTTCCCTTATACGCAAGTCGATATAGTACATTTCCCCGGTGGGCGTGTAGAGAACCCTGATGTAATGGTAGAAGTACCACCTATATATGGTCCGGTACCTAAAATGATAAATGAGGTGCTGTCATATCTGCGCACAAATGTAGTAAAGCAACATATTATCAAGCCTTCCGATTCGGAGAAATCCAACCGGACCTATAATTATCCATACCAAGCATTGGAGGAGGCAGTGGTAAATGCTCTATACCACAGAGATTATCAGGAATCAGAACCCGTGGAGATTGCTATTGAACCGACAGGGATTGACATATTGAGTTATAGCGGTCCGGACCGTTCTATCAGCGAGAGTGCTATCAAAGAAGCCAAAATACTCAAAGCACGGCGGTACAGGAATCGTCGTTTGGGCGATTTTCTGAAAGAATTAGACTTGACAGAAGGACGGGCGACAGGCATACCTACTATACAGAAACACCTAAAACAAAATGGTTCAGCGGCCGCCACCATCCAAACCGATGACGAAAGGTCGTATTTCCTTATAACCATTCCTTGCCGGGAGGATATGATAGAAAGTGAATTTGTGTCGAAAAACGAAACGGAAACTACCATTTTAACGATACTTGAAAATGAACTTAAAAATGGAGATTTTCAAGTTTATATTACTGATATTGACCACGTTACAGCAATAAAAGAGCAACTTAAAAATCTCGTTTTACAAGTCTGTTTACAAGTCGGGGATAATGCAAAGGTAGGGGTGGAACTATTGACTAAAGTTGTTGTGGAAACATTGAGCAAATTATATCACAATGAGAAATTGTCTGCGGGGGAGTTGGCTAACGAAAGCCCGATAGGAAGTTTGTATAAGTTGCGTCGCTATATCCTAAATCCTATGATAGATAATGGCTATGTGGAGATGACACAGCCCGATAAACCCACAAGTTCAAAGCAGGGGTATCGGCTTACGGAAAAGGGAGTTGGATTGTTTCACGCTAAATAAGTCATGTTTTACCCATAAAATAGTAACAAATAACGTAACAAACAGCCTATCACGGATATAACAAGTAGAAAATCAACGCCTGCAACTATCTCTTAATCAGTGGGTCGAGGGTTCGAGTCCCTCGGGGGACACAAAAGTTAAGTCAAACAAAATCAATAAGTTACGAAACGTAACTTATTGATTTTTTGTGTTTATACGAGTTACTTTTTTTCAAATCTCTGCCTCGCACTAAGGGCGCATAGTAAAAGTTCCG
>DJSG01000018.1:0-7853 GCA_002440265.1 Bacteroidales bacterium UBA6340
CTGCAGACGTAAGCAGCCCGTGTTCTTTGACATACTAATACTGCCCGTGAGGGTAGTGGAGGGAGCATATAGGTTCCCTCGGCAGAGACAAAGGTGTCTCTGCAAAAAAATGGGGTGGGTCTGCTTCGTATAGGCAAGGAATCAGCGGTCCCAATAGATGTAGCGCGTATTGCTGACCTGCTCGGATTCCGGTCCGACGATGAAAGACGGAGTCTGCTTGTCCCAATGTTGCAGTTCGCCATTGGTGGTGTCTTGTATGAAATGCTGCACCTGCTCCGCCCATAGCAGCCATTGGCGTACATCACCACACTGCGGGATGGAGTCGGGGCTGACAAAGCGGTGGTACTGCGTTTCACGCCCGATGGTGTTGTTGTGAACGTCCATGAAATGGTCGGCGGGAGCATTGACGTGGTAGTTCTCCCAGAATACATCCATGACAGTCCATGCTATCGCGGCATCTGTGTACGTGCGCAACAGCACATTGACATAGATATGCTTGAAGGCATCACCGGGGCGACCGCTGTTGGTGGCATCGCCATAGTAATACTTCGCCACGTTCTCTGCACGTGTCTTGCTCTGTACTACGCGGTAGAAGATACGCGGTCCGCGCCACAGCAGCAAGGATAGCAGGAGGTTCTCTTCCTCAATAGAAGATATGTGGAGGGTGTCGAACAACTGTCTGTCTGCCCATTCTTTGGCATTGGCAAGGTGCTGCAGACTGTCCCACAATGCCTGTTCTTGCGGGGTAAACTCCATGAGTACGGCTTCAGAGTCACTTGTAGAGTCGGGTATAGGAGAGTAGTCTGCACTGCTTCCTGTAGCGGCTGCGTCTCCGAACTGCAATTCGGCGTGCATATTGTTGATGATACTGCTTTGCGAGGCGTACTGCTGCAACAGGTTTTGGCATATCTGTTCTACCTTGCTGACATACCCCTTGTATGCGCGTTCAGGATAGAGAGCCAGCAACCGTTGCTCTAGATAGTTTCCCATAGTGACGGAGTCGGCGCGCAGTTGTTGTGCTTCGGGTGTGTGGTACTTGGCAGAGGTGCTGTCGTACAACGCTTCCCACTCGCTGCCCAGTACATACAATATCTCCGCGGGGAAGGTAGGTAGCGCGGTAGTGTCTGGGTTATGCTGCGGCTCTTGCGGGGTTGAGACAATCACTTGGCGCGTCTTGCACCCGGCACACATTGCCATAAGCAAAAGGGAGATGGCTATTTTCTGAGTATTATCCATATTATTATCGGGGCTCCGAAGAGCGCACTCATTGTTGATATAGGCAGCGGGTAGGTGCCTATGTTGCACAATGTATCGCATATCAGCAGCAGGTTTCCGCCTATCAGTGCCGAGGCGGGCAATGTCAGCCTGTGATTGGTAGAGCCTAACCACATACGGGCGATATGGGGAACAGCCACTCCGACAAAGGCAATGGGACCGCAAAAAGCAGTTACTCCACCGGCTAACAGTCCTGTAGCCGCCACTATCATCCAGCGGGTGCGGGAGATATTCACGCCTAATCCGCGGGCGTAGTCTTCGCCCAACAACAGCCCGTTCAACGGTTTCATCAGCAGTAGCGACACTGTCAGACCCGCTATCACAATGCCTGCCATCACAGGCAACTGGCTCCATCCTACACCGCCAAGACTACCTAACGTCCATACAATAAACAGTTTGAGCGAATCAGGGTTGGCATAGTTCTGCATCAGATTGACCAATGCTCCCGCAATGCTGCCTATCATTATGCCTACTATAAGCAGGCTCACACTGCTCTTTACGCGCTTTGCCACTACCATCACCATCAGCAGGACGATAGTACTGCCAATGATGGCAGAGACTGCTATGCCCAATGTGCCTACGCTCGCCATACCTGCCAGCATAGTGGAACACATAGTCAGAAACGCCACTCCGATACTCGCTCCGCTGCTCACACCCAATATATAAGGTCCCGCCAGCGGATTGCGGAAAAGCGTCTGCATTATCAATCCTGCTACCGACAAGGCGGCACCTGCCAATAGTGCTGTGAGTGCCTTGGGCAGTCGCAGATTGAGGAATATCTGCCGCTCAACAGGTGACCAGTCGGTGCCTATAGAAAATGGTGATATCCATATAGAGCCACAGCAGGTATCCAACGCAAACAGCACCACCAATAGCACCGTCAGCACGATATATATGTATCGTTTTCCTTTCATTTGTGCGTTGTGGATTGCATCATATCCTCCACTACCATAGCCGTCATGGCTTCCACCACAGGCACTGCCCGCACAGCCACACAGGCATCAAAGCGTCCTTTGCGGGGTTCTGAAGCAGGTAGAGCCGACAATGTCTTGGGTGTAGAGGGGGTAGGTTTGAACACACAGCGGAATACTATCGGACCGCTATCGCTGATGCCGCCTGCTATGCCACCGGTTTGCAGTCTCACAGGAGCGTCCGAGGCGAACATCTCACTACCCCTCAATGCCACTCCTTCAAAGCCCGAGCCATACTCAAAGCCCTTGCAGGCGTTGATACTCATCATGGCATACGCCAGATGGCTTTGCAACTTGTCAAATATGGGTTCGCCCACTCCCGCAGGCAGACCCGTGATGGTACATTCCACAATGCCGCCTATGCTGTCCCCATCCTGTTGCACCTCGCGGATATAGTCCGCAAAACGTGTTGTATCTGTCTCGTTGCCCACCTGCACCAATGCGGCGTGTATCTCTATACCGCGTTGCAAAAGCAACTGTTGTGCCAATGTTCCCGCTACCACTCTGCCTGCCGTCTCGCGGGCAGAGGCACGTCCTCCCCCACGCCAGTCGCGTATGCCGTACTTGGCTTGGTAGGTGTAGTCGGCATGCCCGATACGGTAGTTGTGGCGCAGCCAGTTGTAGTCCTCGGAACGGGCATCGGCATTACGGATAAGAAACGCGACAGGTGTGCCCAACGTAACCCCGTCCATCACACCGCTCAGCCATTCCACTTCGTCTGCTTCGCGGGCAGCGCGAGGTGATACGCCTGCTTCCCTTTCGTTGCTTTTGCGTCCTGCTCGCCTGTCTAATGCGCTGCGTATGAGCGACATATCGATATGTACTCCTGCAGGTACACCATCAATAACACCCCCTATGGCGTGCCCGTGAGACTCGCCAAAGGAGGTGAATACAAAGTGATTGCCTAAGGAGTTCATAGTCTCCTATCGAATCATATCGCAGCCCATGTAGGGTTGCAGGGCTGCAGGGATACGGATACCCTCTTCCGTCTGGTTGTTCTCCAAAAGGGCGGCTACGATACGCGGCAGGGCAAGAGCCGAGCCGTTGAGCGTATGGCAAAGGGTGACTTTCTTGTCCTCTGCACGGCGGTAACGGCAATGGAGACGGTTCGCCTGATAGGTGTCAAAGTTAGACGTAGAAGATACCTCCAACCAACGGTGCTGCGCCTCGGAGTACACCTCAAAGTCGTAGCAGAGTGCCGCCGTAAAACTGATGTCCCCGCCACAGAGACGGAGAATACGGTAGGGCAGTTCGAGTTTCTTGAGCAAACCTTCTACGTGGTCAAGCATCTCCTGATGTGAGATAGCCGAATGCTCGGGCGTGTCGATACGCACAATCTCAATCTTGCTGAACTCGTGAAGACGGTTCAAGCCGCGGACGTCTTTGCCATAGGAACCTGCTTCGCGGCGGAAGCACTCGGTGTAGGCGCAGTTCTTGATGGGCAGTTGGCTCTCATCGAGTATCTCATCGCGGTAGAGGTTGGTGACAGGCACTTCGGCTGTGGGTATGAGGTAGAGGTCGTCCACTTCGCAGTGGTACATCTGCCCCTCTTTGTCAGGCAGTTGCCCTGTGCCGTAGCCGCTGGCTGCATTCACCACCGTAGGGGGCATGATTTCGGTATAGCCCGCCTTGGCAGCCTCCGCGAGGAAGAAATTGATGAGGGCGCGTTGCAGGCGTGCACCCTGACCTATATATACGGGGAAGCCTGCGCCCGAGATTTTGACACCCAAATCGAAGTCGATGAGGTTGTACTTCTTTGCCAGTTCCCAGTGTGGCAGTTTCTCGCTGTCGGCAATACGCTGTTGCGCGATAGCCTCGTCGGCATCGGCAGGCCAGTCGCGGAGTGCCACGGGCCTACCCGCAGCCAAGGAGTCGATAACGGCTTGGTTAGGCCAGTTGCCCATCTTGACAGCGAGGTTGTCTTCCGCGCCGTTGCCTTCGGGGACGATGTCGTAAGGCACATTGGGGATAGTGAGGAGCAGATTGGTGAGGGATGTTTCCGCTTCAGCCATCTCGTGGTCGTAGGTGGCAATGTCCTGTTTGAGGGTGCCGGTCTGCGCCTTGGCGGCGTCCGCTTCCTCACGCTTGCCCTGTGCCATAAGGGCTCCGATGGACTTGGATATCTTGTTCATCTCTGCCGCAGCAGCGTCTTTCTTCTGTTGGGCAGTCTTGCGGGTGGTGTCAAGAGCAATGGCTTGCTCTATCGCCTCGCGGGCTCCCGCAAAGTGCTTCTTTTCGAGGCCGGCAATGATATGCTCGCGGTCGTCGTAGATTTGTTTGAGGGTCAACATAATACTTCGAGTAATAAGTAATAGTTAATAGTTAATAACAACAATTCTCCCACCGAAGAAGCCGAAGCCCTTTCGGTAGGAGAACGTAGTATGTATTCTCGCCGCCGATTAAGCCTCAGCAATCGGCTGGATTGAGACGTAGGATTTGTTGTTGCGTTTGCGGGTGAACGTAACGACACCGTCTACCAATGCGTAGAGCGTGTGGTCGCTACCCATGCCCATATTCTCGCCGGGGTTATGTACGGTACCGCGCTGACGAACAATGATGTTGCCTGCTTTTGCAAATTGACCACCCCAGATTTTAACGCCTAATCGTTTGCTTTCTGATTCACGGCCGTTCTTGGAACTACCGACACCTTTCTTATGTGCCATAATCTTTTCCTTTCTTCTACTTTAGTTGGTTAGACATTAAGCCAATACAATCTCCTTAACAACAAGGTTCGTAAGGTCTTGACGATGGCCGTTGAGTTTGCGATAGCCTTTGCGGCGTTTCTTGTGGAAGACGAGAATCTTCTCGCCACGGCACTCGTTGTCAAGCACCTCGCAAACCACCTTTGCCCCTGCTACTACGGGAGCACCTACTTTGATTTCGCCGTCGTTGTCCACGAGCAGCACTTTGTCGAACGTTACCGTTGCGCCCTTCTCGGCGTCCATGCGGTTAACGAACAGTTTCTTGCCGGCTTCTACTCTGTACTGGAAGCCCTGCATTTCTACAATTGCGTACATTATCACAATGGTTTAATTATTCACTCGGTCGGGCGAGGTGCTGAGTCCTCGACGTTGGCACGCCCTGTCTTCAAAGCCTTTGCAGGCGTATGGACAAGCGTCATCCGTCCCCTCAGCAGTGCTTCTTTGGAGCCCGTTAGCCGAAAAAGCGTGCAAAGGTACAACTATTTTGCGAGGTGCGCAAATATATGTGCGTTTTTTTCTACTGTCACTGGCGCAGGGGTGAATTTGCAGAGGTAATTTGCATGCCCGTCGCCGACATGCAATTCATAATTCATCATTCATCATTCATTCATAATTACCTCCCATTCCACTCCCCCGTCCGCATAAAATTCCCAATATCGTCCATTGCCTTGTCGCGCATCGGCTGCAACTCCTCCCTCGTCACATCGCCCATTATCCACGAGCCAATCCAGAACTCCTCCACACCGTCCAGTATCAGTGGCAACTCCGCACAGTGCGCCGCCTGCAGACGTGACCCCCGTGGCTGCCATGTGTACAGGTTGTATTGCGCGTCCACACCCTGTTTCTGCAGGTAGCGCACATAACGTTTCGCGGGGTTGATAAACACATTCCGCGTCACAAATCCCCATGCCACTTTCGGACCGAACATACTCCCGTCCTGCGCCTGCGCACTCACCACCACCTGTTCCGGCCAATGCACACGCGCTCCGTACTTCGGCATCTGAGGCAAATCCGTGGGCGAAAACGGCAACGCGTGCCACTGCTGCGGGTGCGAATCCATGTATGCCAACTGCGCCGCCAACAACGAATCCGCAGGGCAAGTCCATGCGTCCAATCCTCTTTTATTCAGATACTTACGTATATACTCCGTCCGCTGTGTAGCAATGCAACGCCCTGTTGTCAGTCCCATCGGCGCAGAAAACACTATCGCCCTGCGTATCGGCACACGGGTCGTATCTGCCAGGCAATACACCACACTCTGTGCACCTGCCGACTGCCCCGCCAGCGTAATATTGCCTGCATCGCCGCCAAAGCGACCAATGTTCTCATTCACCCAGCGCAATGCCGTCAGTTGGTCTTGCAAACCGAGGTTAACGGACGCAGAATCAGGCTGATACATATACCCGAATACGCCCAAACGGTACGTCACCGTAACCGTCACCACCTGCTCTCGCAGCGCAAACTCCGCCAACTGTGTGTTCACCTTCTCGCCACCGCCGGCATAGTAATTCCCGCCGTGAATATACACCAATACCGGCAGTTCCGCAGCCTCTACCTCGTCCAAAGGATACGGCGAATTGATTGTCAGCACCAGGCACTTCTCCGTCATCGGCGACTCCTCATCGGCCTCCACTACCACGTGCGACTCCCCGTACTGAATAGCAGGGTCGGCAATGTTAAGTCTTTGGTAACAAGTCAGATAACTGTGTGTATAACTATCCTTTTCATCTATGCCATCCGTCAATTCCGGAGCCCTGAAACGCTCCGCATGGGCATACGGCACACCGTGATACACATACACCGCCGCGTCTCCCTTGCTCACTTTCAAGCAATGTTCCAACGTGTCCACTTGCAGTCTTTCGGCTGCCATCATCGTTCCTGCGCTCGCCATAGCAAGGCACCATCCTAATAATCCTAACTTCTTCATAACTAAGGTATTTAATGTGAATAACTAACTCTCTGCAAATCGTACATCTCTATAAATCGTACATAAATCGTACATCGTAAATTGTCAAATCGTACATTGATTATACCATTCCTCCAAATGCGCATTAAACTCCCGCCTGTTGCATGTCTCTGCCCACGCCTTCACCTCCTCCGTCATCACCTCAAAATGCATCCTCACCGTCCTCCTCAGGCGGCAGTTCTTCGGCTTCAGTTTACTCCAATGACTCTGTTCCAAACCGCGAGTCCGCACCAGCACAACCTCCACACCATCAGGAAGTTGCCGGCACACCTCGTAGGCTAATCGCCGGTTGCCTATCACTTCTTTGTCCACCAACTTCACGTGCCCCGACGGATAAAACGCAATCTCTTTTCCCGCTGCCAGACTTTCCACCGCAATCCCCGTCAGCCGCATAGCCTGCTCCGCACCGTGTTCGCGGTCGTGTGTCTTCTCAAGGTCGGGCACAAGGATAGCGTCTGCCATGCCTAACACTTTGCGGAACAATGCATTACGAAAAAACCGCTCGTCCACCATCGGACGCAACGGCACCTCCCCGCACTCCGAAAACAGTATCAGCGGGTCAATGAACGCAGGGTGATTGGGCAGCACCAGATGCACACGCCCGTCCCGCATACATTCCATACCCTCCGTCTCCACCTTATAATGCAGGTGCAGCACAAAACGCGCTATCTTCGCAAACGTATATCTGTCCATAATCGGCTCAAAATAAATGGTTTGCAAAGGTACAAATCTTTCTCCATATACGCAAATTCGCTATTGTAATTTGCGCATTTCAGCAAAAGTCATTATCTTTGTCGCCATTATGCACCATACTATGAACCTCAAACGAGCATTATCTCACCTTACTCTGTTGAGCCCCTCCTCTGGAGGGGTTGGGGAGGTCTTTGGGAGTCTTTTGGAAGTCCCTCGGGTCTTCTTCGGGTTAAGTGTATGAGATTA
>DJSG01000018.1:7895-16865 GCA_002440265.1 Bacteroidales bacterium UBA6340
AGTATGAGATTAGTATGTGATTGCCGAGAGAATATCGGGAGTATACCGAGAGGATATACTCCCTATGTCAGTCGTATCATGCAATTATTCATTCTTAATTTTTAATTTTTAATTCACAATTCCCCCATGAAACGTATCGCCTTCTTTGGTACTAAAAAGTACGACCAACAGGTCTTCGACACCGTCAATGCCCTCCTCGACGAACAGGGCAAACCCCTTTACGGCTTTGAAATCAAATACTACAAAGCCCACCCCAATATGGACAACGTCCTCCTCGTGCAAGGTGCTGAGGTGGTTTGTTGCTTTGTCAACGACATCCTCACGGCCGATGTCCTGACCGAGATGGGGCGGCTCGGAGTCCGTCTCATTGCCCTCCGTTGTGCGGGCTTCAACAATGTGGACCTCACCGCGGCAGCCCAAGCAGGCATTCGCGTAGTCCGTGTACCCGCATACTCGCCCCATGCCATTGCCGAGTTCACACTGGGACTTATCCTTGCCCTCAACCGCCACCTCCCACGGGCGGCCGCACGCACACGCGATGGCAACTTCTCCCTGCAGGGTCTCATGGGCTTTGACCTCTATGGCAAGACCATTGGCATTATCGGAACGGGCAAGATAGCCAAGGTCCTCATCAAAATACTGCAAGGCTTCGGCATGCGTATCCTCGGCAACGACCTCTATCCCGACTACGATTTCGCAGCCAAGAACCACATGGAGTATGTCCCCCTCGACACCCTCCTCCGCGAATCGGACATCATCTCGTTGCACTGCCCGCTCACCAAGGACAACCACCACCTCATCAACGCCGAGGCCATCGCCAAGATGAAACAGGGAGTCATGATTATCAACACAGGTCGTGGCGGACTCATCGACACCGAAGCCCTCATTGAGGGACTCAAGTCGCGCCATGTCGGCTCTGCCGGTCTCGATGTCTATGAGGAAGAGGGCGGATATTTCTACGAGGATGTCTCCGATGCCATCATCGAGGACGACGTGCTCGCCCGCCTGCTCTCCTTTAACAATGTGCTGCTCACGTCCCACCAGGCGTTCTTCACGCGCGAAGCCATGACGAACATTGCCACCACCACTCTGCAGAACATCCGCGACTTCTTTGCCGACCTCCCCCTCACCAACGAAGTCAAGTAAACGGCAAGCAAACAACTGCCCTCTGCAAAAATAAAAGTGCGGAAAAATGCAATAAGTTTTGGTCATGTCGTTTTTTTGTAGTACCTTTGCAGCCGCTTTCGTCAAGAGGTATCGGACAAAGCAATGATTAACCCGACAGGAAAACGAAGTTTTCGCAGTCGGAGAGGAGAAATAAACGAAGTGCCTGTCTCGTATAATGAGGTCTGTTAGCGAAGTTTATTTCGACGATGGCGGGGTAGCTCAGCTGGTTAGAGCGCATGATTCATAATCATGAGGTCCCCGGTTCAATCCCGGGCCCCGCTACACGTACTGCTCACGAAGTAATCGTGAGCAGTTCTTGTTTTATATTAGCCGTTAATCGACGCCGATGTGTATGCAAGAAGAAAATGATGACGGATTTGTGTGATTGAAAGGAAATGCGTACCTTTGTAGGCTAAATGTAAAGTGATGGACCTTAAATAAAGTCGTAGATGAGGAAGTTTTATCTGTTGTGTGTATCCCTGCTTAGTATCCATGCTTTTGCTCAGCATGGTGTTATCAATATCCAAACCGATATGGATAGCACCCGGATTGTGCAGTATGCCATTGACACCTTGGAGAGTTACCAAGTGGGACCGGGGATTGTCTATACCCGTTTCAATATCACGGACGCAAGCAAGACGCGCCATTGCTACATCTATGAGGTGGACTTGAAGAACCCATACAACACCATTGAGGAGTGCCACAGCACCACGATGGGCAACACAGAGCGAATGGTGGAGACCCATGCGCGGTTGGATTCGGCAGGGCACAGGTCGATTGGCTCGGTGAACTGCAACTTCTGGTTTGTGGGTTCGACAGACGAAGGCGGCAAGAACAACCTGCTTGGCGTCGGGGCTACGGGACAGGTGCGCAACGGCAAGATAGGGGCAAGCATCACGGGCTGGAACGTGGCGTATAACGATGTGCGCCAGTCGGTTGGGTATCTGATGATTGACGATAAGAAACAAGCCTTTGTTGACCAGTATTCGTGGAACGCAACGGCACGTATCGGCGAGAAGACCTACCCAATCAGCGAAAGCAACCGCAATCGTAACAACCCGACTGACAATGAGTTGACGCTGTTTAACTCCGACCTCGGTACAAAGGCGACGCTGACCAAGTCGGCTATTGAGACACGGTTGGGCAAGAGTCTTGAGTTTCTCGAAGTACTGGTAAAGATGCAGGACGAATGGGCTGTCAATCGGGAACTCGCGGCCGAAGTGGTGAGTACCAACAACACAGGCGGCACCAAGATAGAGGATGGGTATGCCGTGTTGCGCGGTATCGGCACGGGACTGGAGTTCTTGCAGGGGCTGAAAGAGGGAGACCCTGTATATATAAATATAGGTATCAGCAACTCTCTGACGGGTGAGACACCCAATATCATGCAACTTACGGCAGGCAACTGCTTGGTAATGAAAGAGGGAAGGCTCACCCCGCGCAACTGGAACGAGACATATAACAACCAGAACTACCCGCGTACAGGCTTTGCTACCAATGCCACGCACGACAAAGTTTGGCTCCTTGTAATGGAGAAACCCGGTATGTTTACCTACGAGATGTGCTCCATATTCAGGCATTTCGGTGCCACAGAGGCTGGTGGCGCAGACGGTGGCGGAAGTGCCCAGTTCAACTTGGGCGGGAAGATACTGAACCCCACCACAGAGGGTACGCCGCGTGCGGTAAGCAATTGCATTATGTTGTTCTCTACTGCCCCTGACGATGCAATAGTGACCGAGATGCGCAGCCCATCCACGTTCCTGCGTTTGCCCAAGTATGCGATGTTGCGCCCGACCTTCTTGGGCTACAATCAATACGGTATGTTGGTAAGCAGCGACCTGAGTGGCGTGGAACTGAGTTGTGCTTCCGAAACGGGTTATATACAAGATGGTCAGTTCGTATGTCTGGGCAGCGGCACCTTGACCGCCAAGTACGGAGAGGCAGAACTGCCCATCCAGGTGGTGCTGGCAGATGATGCAGAGGTGGTTACGCGCTTGGACAGCATCCTTATCTCGGACAAGACGGAATATCCCATAGAGATTCAAGGTACAGTGAACGAGAAGACCTTTGCGGTTTTGCCTGCCGCTTTCACATGGACGGCAGCAGACCCCGCAGTATGCGCTATCTCCGAGGACGGCGTATTGACCGGACTCAACAATGGCAGGACGGTGGTTACAGGCACGTTGGGAGATAATACCCTGTCGCTGATTGTGAAGGTAGAGATACCTACGGCAGACCCTCTCAAATGGGAAGACATGATAGCCATTGACACGCGCTGGACTATGAAACCTTCTGAATCAAAGTGGAATACGGCTTTCCAAACAAATGAAGAAGGATTCTCCGAGTTGTACCTCAACTTTACGGGCGGTCGTCAGGCGAATATCAAATTGACGGCGGATACACTGCTATACTCCACGCCAAGCCTGATGGAGTTGCGCTTCACGCCACAAGGCGGATTGGTGGAGAAAGTGTCTGTCGGTTTGCAAGCCAATAACAGCAACACCTATCAGATATTCGCCACGAATGACATTCAGCAAGATACAGAAAACAAGATAGTCGTTGATTTGCACGAGTTGTTCGGCTCGAAGGGCGATGTGGCTGTCTATCCGGTTCGCCTGAACTATATCACACTGTCGTTCAACGTAAAAGCGGCCCAACAGGAATACCGTATTCCGTTTGACGGCATCTATCTGTATTACAACTCTGCTCCTGAGACGGGTATTACCAGTCCGCAACTGACGGAAAGCACGACTGGAGCGCAAAAGGTCATCATCAACGGACAATTGGTAATCATAAACAACGGACATATTTATAACCTGTTAGGTCATGAAATCACGTACTAATATCAATCCTTGGTTCTGGGTACCGACCCTGTATTTCGCAGAAGGCGTACCGTATTTTATAGTCAATAACGTATCGGTGATGATGTTCACCCGAATGGGTGTGCCCAACGGGCAGATGGCATTGTACACATCGTTGCTGTACCTGCCATGGCTGATTAAGCCGTTCTGGAGTCCGTTTGTGGATATTATCAAGACCAAACGCTGGTGGATACTCGCCATGCAGATACTCATGACCGCCGCCTTTGTGGGGCTTACGCTGAGTATTCCCTATCCCGAAGCCGACATGATTGCCACCCAGCAGACACCTATCTCGCTGTTTGCGGTGATGCTTGTCATATTCTGGATTACCGCTTTTGCATCGGCTACGCATGATGTGGCGGCGGACGGCTTCTATATGCTGGCACTCTCGCAGGGCGACCAGTCATTGTTTGTGGGTATCCGTTCCACGTTCTACCGTATCTCTTCGCTCTTCGGACAAGGCGTATTGCTGACTATTGCCGGTCTGCTGGAGACCCATACAGGCAATATCCCCTTTGCGTGGCAGATGACGCTGCTGATTACGGCGGTGCTGTTCGGTATCATCACCCTGTGGCACGTGTTCTTTATCCCTACACCTGCGGCAGACCAATCGCACCTTGATACTAATGCTGCCAATCGCAGTCTGGAAATACTGCGCGAGTTCGGACGTACGTTTGCCACGTATTTCAAGAAACCCGGAATATGGCTGGCGATGATATTCATGCTCGTTTACCGTCTGCCCGAGGCGTTCCTGATAAAGATGATTAACCCGTTCCTTGTCGCCTCTGTGGAGCAAGGCGGATTGGGGCTGAATACCGAGACGGTGGGTATTGCTTATGGTACGATAGGTATTCTGTTCCTGACCATCGGCGGTATCTTGGGCGGCATATTCGCATCGCGTGTGGGGCTGAAGAAAGCCATGTGGTGGATGGCAGCCTGTATGACCCTGCCCTGCTTCAGTTTTGTATATTTGAGTATGTGTCAGCCTGAGAATCTGATACTTATCTCCACGGCTATTGCGATAGAGCAGTTTGGTTACGGTTTTGGTTTCACTGCCTATATGCTGTATATGATGTACTTCTCGGAGGGCGAATTCAAGACCGCGCACTATGCTATCTGTACCGCTTTTATGGCAGGTAGTATGATGATACCGGGCATGTTCGCAGGGTATATCCAAGAGGCTATCGGCTATCAGAACTTCTTCTGGATGGTTATCGGCTGCTGCCTTGCTACCGTGGCTGTCACGTTCTTCGCCCACAACAAAGTGGACGCTGAGTACGGCAAGAAATAGGTTCAAACAACAACTGTCTAATCACGCAAGATTATGAATATCAAACGAATCATTCCCGATACACTGACGTGCTGCAACCTGCTGTGCGGCTCGGTGGCTGTGTTTATGGCTACGCAGAATGCCTTTTTGATTGCCTCTGTGCTGATACTGTGCGGCGCAGTGTTTGACTTCTTCGACGGTGCTTCCGCCCGATTGCTGCGGGTGCCTTCGCCTATCGGTGTGGAGTTGGATTCGTTGGCTGATGACATCACTTTCGGGTTGGCTCCGTCGATGATGCTGTGTTGCTATCTGCGCCCCGTGATTGGCTGGTGGTGTCTGTTGGCATTGGTTATGGCAGCCTTTTCGGCACTGCGGTTGGCAAAGTTCAATCTGGACAAGCGTCAGACCTCGTCCTTTATCGGATTGGCTACACCTCCCAATGCCATCTTCTGGGCATCGCTGACTTGTATGCCGTATGCCATTGTGGATACGGATTGGATGCCGTGGGTGATGATTGGCATGAGTTTTCTCAGTTGCTATTTGTTGATTAGCGAGATACCGTTCTTCGGACTCAAGTTCCACAACCTGATGTGGCGTGACAACTGGCGCGCCTATCTGTTCTTGATTGGTTGTGTGGTGATTATCACATTCTGCGTGGTACGTGCCTGCCAATACGGGCATCCCGAACTGGCTACGTTTGCCGGCTGTGCATGTATCCTGTGGTACGTGCTGTATAACCTCATCACTCTGCCATCGCACAAATGAGGGGAGTCGGACGATTGTTAGGCATAGCCCTGTGCTGTGCGGCAACGATGGGCATGTGGGCGGAAGAGATACCAGACGGGTACTATGATGCCATTCAAGGGCAACGGGACTCGGTGCTCAAAACTACGCTCCACCTGCTCATTCGCGGCGGCGAGCGTTATGCCTACGGACCTGCCACCTATCACACTACCAACAATACTGCCAAGAAAGACTCCGTATCGCCTTCGGGCGAGATTGTGTACCATAAGGGCGACACCCTATGGCGCAAAGGGGACTTCAAGGCATATGGTACGTGGTCTGCATTCCTGACTTGCGACAGGCAGTCAGACGGCAGTATATGGGATATGTACTCGGCTACCAAACGCTATTTCCCTATCGCGGGCGGCAGTGCGGCAGGGTTGGACATTGAGCATTGCTTCCCCAAGTCATGGTGGGGCGGTGCGGAAAACGATGCCTACAAGGACCTCTACCATCTGAATCCCGCGGACAGGGCAGCCAACAACAATAAGTCCAACCTTCCTCCAGGAATACTGGCTGATTCCTCGAAGGTGAATAACGGCTGCTTTTTTATGGGGCGCGACAAGACTTGGGGCGGGTTGGCGTTTACCGTAGCAGACGAATACAAAGGCGATTTTGCGCGTGCATACTTCTATATAGTGACCGCTTATCAGGACTTTGCGTGGGTGTCGGACTACAGCAAGTACGTCACCAGCACCTCCTATCTGACCCTCACGCCTTACCTCACACAGATTCTGTTGGACTGGCACCGAACCGACCCCGTGAGCGGGAAGGAGATTGACCGTCTGGATGCTATCTCGTCTATCCAGCACAACCGGAATCCGTATATTGAGTACCCCGAGTTGGTGGAATATATCTGGGGCAACAAGCAAGGCGAATCCGTTGATTTACACACCCTTGTGTGCACTACATCCGACCAATATACAGTGCCTTACGACACCGTTAATCCGTTGGCATACGCCGCTACGGGCATCTCCGCCAAAGGCTTTACCGCCCATTGGAAAGACCAAGGGCGCAAGTCGTATATATTAGAGGTGTTCACCCGCACAGAGCCGGGCAAGAATGACACCTTAATCCGTATGCCCGGATTCAACAAAAGCATAGTCGAAAGCAGCAACGGACAGATCCAATGGCTGTCCGAAGACGGTAAGTCCAATGCAAACTATCGTAATATGGATGGTACCCATGCTACGTGTTCCTCTACCACCACTGCCAAGCGGCAGATACGCTTTGCGAACTTCGGCAAAGCCCCCGCCAACACGCACCTGACGGTGAAGTGTGCTGTCTATAAGGGCGACAAGACCGCCGACCTCATCGTGCGCGGAGACAATGACACCGTGCTCTACACCCAACCCCTCGTATTGGACGATGCCTACTACACTTTCGACATTCCAGAGGGGACCCAACGTGTTTCCCTTATTCAGAAAGAAATAGGCAAAACAGGCAACTACCACCGCATTTCGTTCCAACAAGCATACTTGTATTCAGGTGATTACGCAGTCACAGAGGAGCCGTTGGAGGGCTATCCGCTGTCGGTGGACGGTACTTCGCACCACGTGACGCACAGCCTGCCTGCGGGACAAAACATTTATTATCGCGTAATGCCTGCGGGTTTGCGTACTTCCAATACGATTGTCACCGTGGTACACGTAGCAACACGCGCGGACGCTTCCGATACTATGCGGCAGAACGATGCTCCCCAAAAAGTGATTATCCATGGCGAACTCTACATCATCCGGCAAGACAAGACCTACGACCTCATGGGTTTCCAACGTTAGTCCGTTCCTTGTGCCTACACTGCTGCTCCTGCTTGCGTTGGGAGTATCCCTGCTTTGCGTGCCGAAAGGCATATTGCACCTCTGTCTTTGTGACCACCATACGCCATTCTTGGACGCAGTGTTGCCTTTCTACTCCGATATGGTCAATTGGCTGCCGTACACGGTAGTGGTACTTCTGTTGCTGTATCGTGCGGGTTGGTCGGTGTTCCTCGCAGGCGATATGCTGCTGACTACCATTGTGGTACAGCCGATAAAGCACTTTGTTCGCGCACCCCGCCCCCTGACGTGGTTTGCCGAGAATATGCCCGATGTCGCGCTGCCGCTGACCGATGGTGTACGGATGAACTATTGGTTGTCGTTCCCTTCGGGGCACACCACCACGTTTTTTATGCTCTTTTTCACACTCAGCCTTATTGCCATGACGGATAATTGGCGTGGTAAGTACTTGTGGTCACTGCTCTTCTTCCTGCTTGCTATAGTGGGCGCATACTCGCGGATTTACCTCAGTCAGCACTTTGCGTTGGATGTCTTTGCGGGGATATGGGCGGCTGTCCTGTGCACTTTGTTGATGTACTTTGTGTATGTCCCCAAGACGATAAACAGCCGTTTTTGGACGTGGAACCTCCGTAAACTGAAAAAATAACGAAAAAATGCACTTTTTTTGCCCGAACATTTGGTGGTGTCAAGAAAAAGCAGTACCTTTGCACCCGCTTTCGAGAAGGAACGACTGCTAAAGTGCATTCCGACTACGAGAAGGGCGTTTAGCTCAGCTGGTTTAGAGCATCTGCCTTACAAGCAGAGGGTCTGCGGTTCGAATCCGTAAACGCCCACGAAAGAGAGGATTGACAATGTCAGTCTTCTTTTTTTATCCCCAAAGCAAGGCACTGACACCACTACCTCAGCGCATAGTATAAGTGTGCGCATAGTAAAAGTTCCATCCCTGCATTCGAGGAGGCACCTTTGCCTCCGCCGGGAGAACCATAGTTCCTCCCACTACCCTGGTATCCACCATACCAGGGCTTACTCCACCGCCGAGGCTCCCTCCACTACCCTCACGGGCAGTATTCATACGTCAAAGAACACGGGCTGCTTACGTCTGCAGCCTACCGGA
>DJSG01000013.1:0-26115 GCA_002440265.1 Bacteroidales bacterium UBA6340
CCGTCCACCTCGATTTGCCAGTATGCCAACCCGCGCAGACCGGTGGTGATGGAGGGGGTGTCCTTGCCTATCATGGAGGTGTCGCTGACGAGGATGATGTCGCACGCGAGGAGTTCCTTGTGCTTGTGCAGGAAAGCCTCAAGCGATGGGCTGCCGATTTCCTCTTCGCCCTCGAAGATGAACTTCACGTGGCAGTTCATAAGCCCCTCGCGCACCATGTACTCGAAGGCTTTGGCTTGTATCATCGCCTGCCCCTTGTCGTCATCAGCCCCGCGGGCATAGAGACGACCATCGCGTATTTCCGGCTCCCACGGGTTGGAATGCCACTGGTCCAGCGGCTCCACAGGCATGACATCATAGTGCGCATAGACGAGGACCGTCGGGATATGCTTGTCTTCTTGAATATCGGGTGTGTACTCGGCATAGACAAAAGGATTGCCATCGGAGGGCATCACCTCGGCTTTCTGGCAACCTGCCGCCAACAGCAGTTCGCGCCAACGCTCGGCACAACGCAGCATATCTGCCTTATGTTCGGGCTGACAACTGACACTCGGGATACGGATAAGACTTGCCCACTCCTCGAAAAAACGGGGGCGGTTTTCGGCAATGTAGGAACGGATACTCATGGTATGTAATAAGTAATAGTTAATGGTTAATAAAAAGTGTTGCATTGCTTTTACGCGAGAAAACTCCTAAAAAATAGGATTTGAGGTGTACCAACCCTTTGTAATCCAACCGACTCATCGCTATAGCCTTGGCTAATCACGGCGTAGAGTATTGGCACGCCATCGGAAAGGCATTTACCTCGTTTTGATTTTACTGTTGAGTTTTCCGGTCTCTGAGCAATGCAACACTATATTTACGATTTACGAATTTACGATGTACTATTTGGTTTGTCTAATTGAACCGCCATGCCAACGTGAACACAAACCGATGCGTCCGTGTGGCAATGTCGAATGGTTCCGCCTGCATCTCGGTGGCATACTGGTGGATATCCTGCCAACGATACTGGTAGGCTGCGTTCAGCATAAACCAACTCCAGCGGTAGCCGATACCGACCGACGCATATTGCGAAGTGCGCGTTACGCGGAAATCCGTGTCGGTTCGTATGGTATTGTAATCCAACTCCGAGATGGGGTCTTGCTTGGAGAACGTCGGTTCCAACACATATCCGCCATTGAAATACAGACCTTTAACGACATTCACCTCTGCGCCTGCACGGAAAGTATGCACATCCGTCATGGTCTTCCAGTGGGCGTAGTCGTATTGCAGCGACAGCATCGCGTATTGCAGCACTTGCACTGCCACGCCCGCACTCACGCGCATCGGCAGCACCCACTGCGACATGGACTTGCTCATATCGGGCGTCAGCACCTTGGCGGTCAGCGTGTCCAAAGTGGCACTCAACACACCCTCGGTACCCATGCTGATGTTCATCACAGTCGGCGTCTGGAACGATGCACCCAGGCGCACCCATTGGCACGGGCGGTAGATGGCACCTATCGTAGCCCCGAAGCCCACGCCCGAAGCAGACAGGCGGCTCTTCAGCAGCGACTCGTTGGTGTTCGACATCTCGTATGCCGTCTCGCGCAACTGCATCTCCTTGCTGTAGGTCAGCGTCGGTATGTTCAGTCCCAACCCCACGTACCATTGGTTGCTGATATTCATCGCCCACGACATGGTGTATTGGTCCATACTGCCCGACTCCTGCACCGAAAGCGACGAGTAGTTCCAGCGCACCGCAGGCACCCATTTGTCGCTACCAACCGACTGAGGGTCAATCAGATAGGCGTTGTAGCCCATGATGCTCAGCCACCCAATTTCGGTGTTGTTCCACAGGTTGTTCATATGGTCGTCGGTGGCTGTCAAGTCATTCTCTGTCAGCCCGTTGGTCTTCTTGCATATCGTTGCCGCCAACCCCGCATTGCCGCGTCCTTGTGCCGTGATAGTGCGGTTGAAATTCGCCAGTCGGTGTGCGCTGAACATCAGGTTGTTGAATATCACGCCACTGAGTTTGTTCGGGTTGCCAAACGTCCACACTACCGCCACCTCAGGCGTGGAGAACCGGTACTGATACTCCTGTGTCCGTTGCCCGACTTGTGCGGTGTAGTCCCACATGCGGTCGAAACTCACGGACACCTCCTTGCGCCTGTACAGACCCAGTCCCGCAGGGTTGTCCAATGCCGCTGTAGGGTCTCCGCCTATCGCCGTCATCGCACCACCCATACCCACATAACGTGCCGAACCCATCAGGTCGCGTTGCGAGAACCGCTGCACGTCCTGCGCCTGCAATGCCGTTGCCAACATCGCAGCCAAAACGAAACATGTGAGTCTCTGTCTCATAACTACTTGTTTATCACACGCATACGAACTGTATCAAGGTACTGCTTTGCGGGCTGTGCCACCGTGTCGGGCTCGTCAATGAATACCAGTTCCTTCGCGTGCTTGTCGTACACGGGCTCGCTGCTTACCGGTTCCTCCGTGCTCTCCAAGCCCACCCAATAGTACGCATCGTCCACATAGATGTCATTGTCTGCCAGCAGCAACGGGCTACCCACTGCCGCCAACGTCAATATCACTATCCACACACCTCGTTTCATCATCATAACCTACGGAAACCGATTATCTCACGCACATCTTCCAGCGTCTTTTCCGCGCTCACACGTGCCGCTTCAGCCCCTGCGGCTGCCACCTTCGACAGGTACGCCTCGTCGCTACGGAACTGCAATATCTTCTCGCGAATCGGTGCGCAGAAGGCGTTGATGTCCGCTGCCAACTGCTTTTTCATATCACCGTAGCGAATGGTCATGTTGTTGTATTGGTCGTTGAAGTAGTCGTACGTCTCCTTGCTCGACACCAACTCCATAAGCGTGAACAGGTTCTGTATCGGCTCGGGTTTCTCTTGGTTGAGCATGGTCGGCCCCGCATCGGTAACGGCACTCATCACTTTCTTGCGGATGGTCTTCTCGTCGTCGCACAGGTAAATGGCGTTGCCTTCCGACTTGCCCATCTTGCCCGTACCGTTCAGCCCGGGCACTTTCACCGCCTTGTCGTTGAAGTGGAACGACTCCGGTTCCTTGAAGTACTCCACCTTATATATACGGTTGAAGCGGCGTGCGCACAGCCTTGCCATCTCCATATTCTGCTCCTGGTCCTTGCCCACCGGCACTTTGTCCGCGCGGTGAACCAGTATATCCGCCGCCATCAGTGTGGGGTATGTCAGCAGTCCCGCATTCACGTTGTTGGGGTTCTGGCGCACTTTCTCCTTGAAACTCGTCACGCGCTCCAACTCGCCGAGGTACGTATTCATATTGAAATAGAGGTACAACTCCAGCACCTGCCGCACGTCGCTCTGCACGTATATGGGAGCCTTCTCGGGGTCAATGCCGCAAGCCAGGTACTCCGACAATATCGTGCGCACCGAGTCGCGGATGTTCTCGGGGGTCGGGTGCGTGGTCAGGGAGTGCCAGTCCGCGATGAAGAACATACAATTGTACTCGCCTTGCATCTTTACGAAACTCTTCACAGCCCCGAAATAGTTGCCCAGATGCAGGTTACCTGTCGGGCGGATACCACTGATTACCTTTTCCATACTCTATATATTAAAATATCTATACGTTCCGAATGCTTTCACACTCGTGTCAAACAGCAAGGGATACGCAAGGGATGCGCAACCGATAGGCTACCCTTATGCACACCATACCTTTAACATCTTTTATCCTCATGCCCCCTCTATCGCCCCGCTCGGCAACGTTCTCCGCACTTTCGCGCCCCGCGTGCCGACTCAATCTTTGCTGTCCAGACTAATCGGCAGCGTCCTGCTGATACGCTGGTCGAGGGCGGTCAGCGTCTCGGTGTTCGTCACGCCGGGAATCTCCTGAATCTTGTTGTTCAGCAATACCATCAGGTGTTGGTCATCGTGCGCATACAGTTTCACGAGCATCGAGTAGGCACCCAACGTAAACTGGCTCTCCACCACCTCGGGAATCTTTTCCAACTCCGCACTCACCGACTTGTAAAGGCTTCCTTTTTCCAAAGTCAGACCCACATACACGCACAGGTTATAGCCGAGCATCTTCGGATTTACACGATAGCACGAACCGATAATCACCCCGTTATCAAACATTTTCTGCACACGTTGGTGTACGGCTGCGCGACTTACGCCCACTTGCTCTGCCACGTCCTTGAACGGAATACGTGCGTTCTGGGTAATCACTCGAAGGATTTTACGGTCCAACTCGTCTATTCTTTCTGTTGTTTCCATAATGGTATTATTGTTGTTTAATTATCATTCTGCGTACAAAAGTACTGCTTAATTTTGGTATATACAAGTTTTTTGGTACTTTTGTGCGCTAAAAAAGTGCGTTTTGTGTCAAAAGCACACATACTGAACGATATACAACATGAATACAGACCTCACGGAATACATTGAGCAGCACACCACTCCCGAGCCGGAGGTGCTGCGCCGAATAACTCGCCATACCAACCTCGAGGTACTCAATCCCCACATGCTTTCGGGGCATGTGCAAGGACGTTTGTTGAGTATGCTGAGCCAAATGATTCGTCCCCGCCGTATCCTCGAACTCGGCACATTCACAGGCTATTCTGCTTTGTGCTTGGCGGAGGGCTTGGCACCCGACGGCACCTTGACCACCATCGAGCACAACGACGAACTCGAAGACACCATCCGCCACAACCTGTCCCTCTCTCCTCTCGGCACTCGCATCAACCTCATCATCGCCGATGCCAAAGAGTACCTGACTGACCTCGCAAACACCAATGCAACTATAGACAGCGAAATAAACACACCCACTACTGCCACTTTACACGAAGTACTTAACACTCGCGCAGCGAGTAGCCCACACGCAGTAACCCACGTGAGCGAAGCGAAAATACCCGCCACTACCACTTTGCACGAAGTCATTAGCGCAAGCGCAACTCTCCCAGACACAGGAGCAATAATCGGTGAACCAAACACCCGATATGGAGTCCCCCTCTCTGAGGGGGTTGGGGGAGTCGGAACTCTCTTCGACCTCGTCTTTATCGATGCCGACAAGCGGGAATACTGTGCTTATTTGGACCTTGTCTATCCCCTTGTGTGCACGGGTGGTTGGATATTGGCGGACAATACCTTGTGGGACGGGCACATCATCGACCCTGCTTACGACCACGACAAGCAGACCCTCGGTCTCCGTGCATTTAACGACAAACTCGCCTGCGACAACCGTTTTTCGCAAGTCATTCTCCCTCTTCGCGACGGTCTCACCATCATTCACAAACTTTAACGCCCCTCATTCCCCACATCTGCCGATAGTGAGGCACCGCCTTGTTGGGGGACGACGCGGCTCGCGTCGTCATACGCCGCAGGCGTACCCTAAATCGTACATCGTGAATTCGCAAATCGTAAATCACACCAACGGTTTCTCTACGCAAAAGTAGTGCCCGCAATTCAGGCACTTGTAGGCTGTCATTATCATTCTGTCGCGGTACAAAGTTGGGGGCATATATTGCGTTCCCCCGCCGCATTTGGGACATATATTGTGTTGTGTAGCCATTGTTTCTCTAATTATAATAAGGTGTAGCCACAGCGTGGTCATGCCGCAGGCTGTGTTCTCCTGACGGCATAACCCGTTTTCGCAGTATTATAAGGTGTGTTGTATAGTGCCCTCATTCTGCTCTGTCCCCACAGAGCAAACACCTTACTGCTACCCGAATACGTTACTGTTTCTATCATTCTTTTATTCATTTGCACTCTTTCCGTCATCTCCCCGCACCCCATCCACCCGCTATCCTCTCGCTCTCTACTCGTTATCCTCTCGTTATCCACTTGTTGTTTCCCTACCCATATCCTGACCATTCCCCGACCACCTCCTAACTCCCAGCAAGCCATCCCCATACGTTCTCACACCCGCATACATAAAAAAAGCGTGGAAATCGACCATTGTCGTTCCACTTTATGAGGCCTTCGCATTGCCCAAATCCCTTGAAGCGACAACACGAAGCCCACGCCGATATAAGCAATGCCGATACGCCAAACCATTGCACACCTGTCTCCCCGTTTCTGTTGAGACGGAGAACCATGGCGAGCACCCTCTTTTTCACCCGACAACGCTCTCGCGTTGCCCTGTGGTTGGGCACTTGCCTGTGCATTTTCTGGCGGAATATACTTATATCCCGAGGACATCTACTGTTGCTTTGCTCTGGCGGGATTTCTGAAAGTTGCGAAGTTTCATAAAGCCGGAACAAGCGTCAATAAACGCCTATATGTTATGTTTCAAAGCCCACGGACAGGACTATCCGGAAGAACATAACTCCCTCCCTCTGCCCCTGACGTGTGCTTTAGTCCGCAAAGGTACAACAAAATCCGCACTCTTGCAAATTCTGTTGAAAAAATTCCTTAACAGGTAACTAATATACTAATGAAAAAATAGCCCGTCACATCGCAATCCCCTGCCAGCATATCCGCTTCGCCGGGGACGCGGACGCCGTTGCGGGGTCCCTGCAAGCCCGTGGGCATAGCGGGGTGCTCCCTCGTCCGCGGTGTTTAGCGGGTTACACCATTCCCCAACAACTGCCGTGCTATCGCCAATGCCTCTGCCGTCGGATTCTTGCCCGACAGCATGGCGGCAATATCCTGCACGCGCTCTTCGGGCGTCAGGCGCTTGATATGTGTCTCTGTGCGTGTCTCTGTATCTGCCTTGTACACACGGTATTGCGTGTCACCTTTCGCTGCAATCTGCGGCAGGTGCGTGATGGCTATTATCTGCCTCGACGCAGACATCTGACGCATTATATCACCCATCTGCGAAGCAATCTCGCCGCTCACACCCGTGTCTATCTCATCGAAAATAATGGTCGGCAAACCATTCGTGGACGCTATCAACGACTTGATACACAGCATCAAACGGCTTATCTCGCCACCCGAAGCCACCTCTGCCACGCGCCTCAGCGACTGATTCAGATTGGCGGCAAACAAAAACTGCACATCATCGTGCCCCGTCTCGTTATATTCCGCCAGCGGACTGACCGACACCGCCACATTCGCATGCACTACACCCAACTTGTGCATATCATCTATCAGATGGTTAGCAATGGTCTCTCGTACAGCCATTCTACTGTCTGTCAATGCCTTTGCCGCCTCTTCCAACGCCTTTTCCGCACGCGTCAGGTCGGCTTTCCGCTCGGCTATCTCATCGTCAAACGATGCCATACGCTGCATCTGCTCACCCAAACGGTCACGCAGCGCAATCAGTTCCTCCACCGATTGCACGCGGTGCTTGTTCATCAGCGTCTGCAGCAGGTCAAGTCGCTCTTGCACTTCCGCCAACCGTTGCGGGTCTATCTCCGTACGGTTCACTATCCGCTGTATCTCATCGGCTATATCACGCAACTCAATCTCCACACTGTCAAGCCGTTGCGCCAAATCCAATGACGCATTTTCCACCCGCGAATCCCTCAGCAACGACACTGCCCCACCCTGTTCGCCGTCTATATTGTTCAGCGCATTCAGCAACGCTGCCTTTATCTCCTCCGCATGCGACAGCCTGTATTCTTCTTCCTCCAACTCACCCATCTCGCCCTCTGCCAAATGCGCTTCCGCCAATTGGTTATACTGAAATGCCACATAATCCGCATCCGCCTGCGTCTTTCGGGCTAACTCCTGCAAGTCATGCAAGGCTTTCTGTGCCTGCATATACGCCTGATAGCAAGCCGAATACGCCTCTCTCTGCCGGCTATTCCGGGCTATCGCGTCCACCACGCCAATCTGAAACAGGTCATCGCCTATCAGCAGACTCTCGTGTTGCGAATGAATATCTATCAACTTGCCTGCCAATGCCTTCAGTTCTGCCTGTGTCACCACCTCGTCATTCACAAACGAACGCGAACGCCCCGACTGGTTCAGTTCCCGCCGTATCAGCAATTCCCCTTTGTCTTCCGTGTCGAAAGTCGCTTCTATCACGCACCGTTCCTCGCCCTGGGTGATGGCTTTCGTATCGGCACGCGCACCCATCACCAGATTCAGAGCACCCAATATGATACTCTTTCCCGCACCCGTCTCGCCGGTCAGCACGGAGAACCCGCTCGCCAAATCCAACTCCAGGTGCGAGATGAGAGCATAGTTCTGTATATGTAAATGCGTCAGCATGACTCCGATACAATCGCTATATACTTACAACCCGCAAAATTACTACATTTTTCTCACCTGCGCAAGCAGAAACTCACGCCGCATTTTATTCTACCCCCATTCTGTACATTATCTGTACATTAACTATTAACCATTACCTATTACTACTATAAACTCGAGTCATTCTCGGGTTAAGTGTATGCTATTAGTATGTGATTAGTATGAGATTAGTATGAGATTACAGAGAGAATCCAAAGGCAAGATAACAGATTATAGCAATGTTTCAAATCTGAAAAATACACCCACTGTTGCATAAACAAGAATTTTATTGTAACTTTGTGCGTTTTTTAGTGTGCCTTATTAATTAGAAACTTAATCGCAAAATAGAATAATACTACATGATGAAGCGTCAATTATTACTCTTGACTTTGCTGCTGGCGTTGCCGATGATAGCAAACGCCGATATGCTTACGGACATTTTGGGCGGAAACTACAACGCCAAGACTATGTCGGCACACGAGAAAGACAGTGTGCTCAATGGCACAGAGACAGGACGCTATCGGCTTGATTATGAGAACAAAAAGCAGTTGTTCCGCCGCTCGTTTATGGCGGATTACTACCTGATAGACACGCAGAAAGACACCCGCACCAAGTTGAGCGACGGTCCTGTGCGCGATGCTGTGCTTTCGCCTAACGGCGAATACGTAGTCTATGCCAAGGCGGACAACAACCTCTATATAAACAAGGTGCGCTTTGAGGGCGTGGAAGTCCCCATCACCAAGGACGCTAATCCTGAGATATTCAACGGCATAGCCGACTGGCTGTACGAGGAGGAGTTCGGCATTACGGGTATGTTTGCCTTCTCACCTGACAGCAGAATGGTGGCTTTCGTGCGCCTTGACGAGACGGGCGTGCCTACTTTTGAGTGGCAGAACTATATCAATCAGGCAGGGCAGTACCCCACTATCGAGTCCTTGCGCTACCCGAAAGCAGGCGAACAAAACGCTTCTGCGACAGTATGCATATACGACATTCAGACCAAGGCGATTCGCACCATGCAGTTGCCCGAGATGAAAGAGGCATATATCCCGCGCATTCAATGGACCAACCTGCCCAATACCCCGAAAGGAAAAGAACCCGCTACACCCGAATTGGCTATCTTGCGCCTGAACCGCGACCAAAACAAGATGGAGGTGCTGCTCGGCAATCCGAAATCCACTGTAACAAGACCGTTCTACCACGAGGAGAGCGACAAGTATTATGTGGATTATGAACTGTTTGACTCGTGGCAATGGTTGCAGGACAATCGCGTGATAGTATTGAGCGAAAAAGACGGTTACACACAAGCATACCTCTATTCGCAACAGGGTTTCGAGCAGAAAGTACTGACTCCCGAGCAGCGTGACATCACACGGCTGTATGGTTTCGACGAGACCACCCACACGCTTTACTACCAAGCGGCTACCTCTCCAGAGGAGCGTCAGTGCTTTGCACTCAACATTCGCAAGAACCTCACTACACCCTTGACCACAGAGCCGGGTACGCACGACCTGACTTTCTCGCACAACTACAAGCAATACATCGACTGCTATCAGAGCATCACCACCCCTAATCGCTACACCTTGTACACCACAGGCAAGCCCGCAGGGAAGGTGTTGCTGGGTAATGATTCCGTGCAGCAGGCATGGCAGGCACTGGGAATCCCCGAAGTGGAGTTCTTCACGTTCCGCACGGAGCGCGGTGATGAGTTGCACGCATGGAAGATGATGCCCATGCACTATGAGGCGGGAAAGAAGTACCCCGTAGTGATGTTTCAGTACAGCGGTCCTGCCAGTCAGCGGGTACTGAACCAGTGGCGCAAGCGTTTCGAGTATTACTTGGCGGCACAGAACTATGTGGTGGTATGTGTGGACAGCCGCGGCACCAACGCGCGCGGGCGCGCATTCCGCAATGAGTCATATATGCACCTCGGATTGAAAGAGGCGGAAGACCATATCAGTGCGGCACAGTATCTGCAAACCCTGCCCTATGTGGACGGCAAACGTATTGCCATCACGGGCTGGAGTTTCGGAGGATTTGAGAGCATTATGTGCCTGACCAAGCAACCGCGTGTGGCTGCAGGCGAGACACCGCTCTTCAAATGCGGCATTGCCATTGCCCCTGTAACGACATGGCGTCTGTACGATTCTGCTTACACCGAGCGGTATATGCGCCGTCCGCAGGTGAATGAGGACGGATACAATGGCAGCGACCTGACGCGTATGGCAGGCGATTTACAGGGTAAGTTGCTGATAGTACACGGCTTGGCGGACGACAACGTGCACGCACAGCACACCTTTCTCTACACCGAAGCATTGGTACAAGCGGGCAAGCAGTTCGAGATGCAGATATATCCCGACGACAATCACTTCCTGCGCCACCGTAGCAACTATGAACACCTGCACAGAAGACTGCTACTGTTCCTTGAGAACAATCTGTAACGGACAACTATAGAATTAAGGTATTAACAAAATAATAACGGTATGAGTAACAAACAAAATCGAAACATTCTGCCTATTGTAGTGATGTTTCTGCTATTCTTCATGATTGCCTTTGTCACCAACTTTGCGGGGTCTATGGGCGTCATTGTCAAAAATCAGTTCGGTGCGTCCAACGCCTTGTCGCAGTTGGGCACATTGGCTAACTTCATTGCCTACGCATGTATGGGTATTCCTGGTGGCATTATCCTCAAGCGCAAAGGCTACAAGTTCACCTCACTATTGGCAGTGTCTGTCGGTTTTCTCGGTGTAGGTATTCAATGGCTCAGCGGCTATGCGCAGAGTTTCGGCGTGTATGTACTCGGTGCTTTCGTGGCAGGTTTCTCTATGTGTTTGCTCAATATCGTGGTCAACCCTATGCTCAACACGTTGGGCGGCGGAGGAAAACGCGGCAACCAGTTGATACAATTCGGCGGCTCATGCAACTCTATCGGTGGTACACTTGCACCTATCTTCTTGGGTTATCTGATTGGCGGGCAAGCAAGTACAGCCAACGTCTCGGACGCGGCACCTGCTATGCTCACTGCCATGCTGATATTCGTGGTAGCCTTCTTGGTTATCTTCTTCACCAATATCCCCGAACCGCACATTGAAACGGCAGAACAACGTGCAGCCGCTCAGGCACAAAAGGGCAAATACAGCCCGATGTCGTTCCGTCATTTCGTATTGGGTGCCATGGCTATCTTCTTCTATGTAGGCGTGGAAGTGGGTATTCCGAACACGGCAAACCTGTATATGTCGGATAATCCTTCCGTAGGTCCTATCATTGCCGGCACGGTAGTGGGGCTGTATTGGCTGATGATGATGTGCGGACGTCTGTTGGGTGGGGCCATTGGCGGTAAGGTAAGCAGCAAGACAATGTTGGCGACAGTATCGGCTACTGCCATAGTAATGCTGCTTTGTATTATGTTCTTCCCCGAGACATGGGTGGTAACTTTCAAAGGTGTAGAACTGCCTGTCAGCATGATAGTCATGTTCCTCTGCGGTCTGATGACCAGCGTGATGTGGGGGACCATCTTCAATCTCGCGGCAGAGGGTTTGGGTAAGTATACACCTGCTGCCAGTGGTATCTTCATGGCATTGGTGTGCGGTGGCGGTATCCTGCCGTTCTTCCAGAACATGCTGGCTGACCATGTCGGCTATCTGCTGTCGTATATCGTGCCGGTTATCGGACTGCTGTACATATTCTTCTACGCCCTCATCGGCAGCAAGAACGTGAACAAAGATATTCCTACTGACTAATTATCAAACTATTGCATTTATATGGAAAAGCCGTATGTAATGGGCCTCGACATGGGAGGCACCAATTCAGTATTAGGTATCGTGGACGCACGCGGGCACGTGTTGGCGCGTACCTCTATCAAGACACAAGACTACCCCGTCATCACCAACTACGTCAAAGCGTTGTATGATGAGGCTATCAAGATTGTAGAGCCGCTTGGAGGTATGGAACAGATACGCGGTATCGGTGCCGGTGTGCCTGATGGCAACTACTACACGGGCATGATTGAGTACGCACCCAACCTGCCATGGAAGGGCGAAGTGCCTTTTGCCCAATTGCTTAGCGACCAGTTTGGCATACCTGCCCGCATTACCAATGATGCGAATGCCGCTGCTATGGGCGAGATGACCTACGGCGCAGCCCGCGGTATGAAGGACTTTATCATGATTACTCTGGGTACAGGTGTCGGTTCGGGTATCGTCATCAACGGGCAGATGGTCTATGGTCACGACGGGTTTGCCGGTGAATTGGGGCATACCAAGGCCGTGCGCGGTGAGAATGCCCGTCTGTGCGGGTGCGGACAGAAAGGCTGTTTGGAGGCGTATGCTTCCGCCAACGGTGTGGCGCGTACTGCCAAAGAGATAGTGATGACCACGAATGAACCTACCCTGTTGCGCGAGTTGGACATCGACAGCATCACCTCAAAGGACGTGTACGATGCTGCTGTCAAGGGAGATGCCGTGGCTAAACGTATCTTCGACTTCACGGGACGTATATTGGGAGAGAAGTTTGCAGACTTTATTGCTTTCTCATCGCCAGAGGCTATCATCATGTTTGGCGGCTTGACCAAGAGCGGTGACTTTATCCTCAAACCTGTTGTGGAAGCCATGAATGCCAATGTCCTGCCGCACTGGAAAGACAAAGTGAAGGTCATCTTCTCGGACCTCAAGGAGAGTGATGCCGCTATTCTCGGCGCATCGGCACTGGCTTGGGAGTTGTAAGAATCGCAGATAACAGCGTATTATCACTCCAATAGCGAAGTATCATTGCTCAAATAGCAGTTAATTATCATACGGGTACCCCTGTTATATCAGTTCCCAACGTGGCTGCAACGCCTGTATAAGGGCGTCACGTGGCGCATCACACCATCGTCAAAGGTCGTATATCTGACCTTTGACGATGGTCCTGTACCCGAGTGCACCCCGCAGGTGCTGGATATTCTGTCGCAATACAGAGCGAAGGCTACGTTCTTTATGGTCGGCGACAATGCGGCACAACACCCTGATATTGTGGCACGTGTGCGGACGGAAGGACACAGCATAGGCAACCATACGTACCATCACCTGAAGGGATGTTTGTTTGCTACAGGCACATACATCAAGAATGTGGAGCATGCCGACGAGGTGTTGCATACCCGTTTGTTCCGTCCTCCTTACGGGCGCATGCGCCATAGGGAGAAGCAAGACCTGCTTAAAGAGGGGTATCAAATCTGCCTTTGGGACGTGTTGACGCACGATTACAACGCCCGCTACACGGCAAAAGACATGCTTTGGATAGTGCAACATTACACTCGCCACGGCAGTATCATCAATTTTCATGACTCCGTCAAGACGCAAGACCGCCTGCTTGAGGCACTGCCACTCGTGCTGGAATGGCTGCAAAGCGAGGGATATGAATGTCTTGCCATACCTGAACCCAAACTATAATCCTGATGCGCCGACACCTTATATATATCGTATTGCTCACGATGGTGCTGTTTACTGCCTGCGCCAACCGCGGCGGCGGACCGCAAGGTGGACCGCGTGACACCATACCGCCTGCAGTTGTAAAGGAACTACCCGTGAGCGGTACCCTGAATTTCCACGGCAAGAAAGTGGAGATACATTTCGATGAGTACATCCAATTGGACGACATACAGAAGAATGTTCTCTTCTCGCCCCCGCAACAACGCCCGCCCGAAGTCAAGGCATTCGGCAAGACGCTGACGGTTGTGTTCCAGGAAGACTTGTTGGACTCCACAACCTACACCATAGATTTCGGTGCCGCTATCTGCGACTACAACGAGAAGACTCCGCTGCGCGACTATGTGTACTCATTCTCCACGGGCGACTATATCGACTCGTTGGGCATAGAAGGATTGGTTATCAATGCAGAAGACCTCAATCCTGTGTCGGGCGTGGTGGTCGGTATCCATAGCAATCCCGAAGACTCGGCACTGAGCACCCTACCCTTTACCCGCATCACGCGCAGCGATGACGACGGCTATTTCGTGATTCACAACATACGTGACGGCGCCTATCGGTTGTTCGCACTCGACGATGTCAGCCGCGACTACCTCTACCAACCCGGAGAAGCCCTCGCGTTTTCTGACACGATGCTCACCCCTTACCTTGACATTGTTGCCGAACACGATACGCTGTGGCGCGACACTATCGGCGTGGACACAGCCACAGGGGACACGCTGTTTACCAGACAGATAGACACCATCCGCACCCACGAGGTGCGCTACTACGAGCCGCATGACCTTGTACTGTGGTACTTCACTGAGGACAAGCAGCGGCATTACTTCCGCGGCGTCTACCGGGAAGAGCAGCACGCCTTCACATTGATATTCGCCACCCCGCAGGACAGCCTGCCCGCTATACGCGCTATGCGCCCGAGTGAAGCGGATAGCACCCGTTCTGACTCCGCGTGGGTCAACTGGTTGGACTACACCCTGTTGCAGGCATCGCCCAACATGGATACACTCACCTATTGGCTCACGGACTCCGTTGCCATATCACAGGACAGTATCTACTTGCAGATGACGTATTTGGTTTCCGATTCGCTCTACAATCTCGTGCCGCAAACCGACACGGTGCTTGCCGTTTATCGTCGTCCGCGTATGTCAGAGAAAGCGCGTGAGGCGCAGGAACGCAAGAAGCGCGAACGCAAACTGGAACTCAAAACCAACGCATCGTCCAAGTTCGAGATATACGACACCCTGCGCATCTATTCGGCATTCCCGTTGGATTCGGTGCATAGTGAGATGATTCACCTTGCGCACAAGGTCGATACCGTGCTGACGCCTGTGCCGATACGAATCGTGGAGAAAGACTCTATACGTATGCAGACCTACGTGATTGCCAAGATGGAACCTGCCGAATCCTACGTGCTGGAGATAGACTCCGCCGCATGCCGCGACATCTACGGCGTGTGCAACGATGCCGTGAATGCGAATATCAAACTCAAATCCACCGACGAATACGCCAATATCCTCGTGCGTATGGCGCAGTATGACCCGCGGGCACGTATCCAACTGCTCAGCGAAAAAGACGCGGTACTGCGCGAGCGACCGGCTTCGCCCGACGGCACAAAGTTTGAGTATCTGGCACCTACCGTCTACTACCTGCGCCTGTACATAGACCTCAACGGCGACGGGCGTTGGACAACGGGCGACTGGCTAACCAAGCGTCAGCCGGAACCGGTCTATTATTTCCCAAAGAAACTCAAGTTGCGCGCCAACTGGGATTTCGAGGAGACCTTCGACCACCTTGCCGTGCCGCAGGTGGACTCCAAGCCTGCCGCGCTGCTCCCCAAGCCGACCGACAAGAAATAGTCCCGTTCTATGCAAGCCAAAGAAAAGATATATCTGTACGGACTGTTGATTACAGGCATAGCCGTGCAAGTCGTTACGTTTGTATTGATACCCGACAACCCGTGGTCGCTCGTCAGCGGAGTGCTTGGCATCTGCTCCGTGGTGTTGTGTTCGCAGGGCAATATCCTCACATTTTTCTTCGGCTTCGGGCAGATACTCACTTACACGTACCTCTGCTATTTGGAGCGGTTCTATGCGGGTATTGCTATGAACGTCTTTTATTTCGTCACGCAGATATACGGCATCTACGCATGGCGCAAACGGCTGATACACAAGGATGACAGCACCACCCCTACGGCAGAGATTCATACACGCCGATTGTCTGCTACTACATTGGCTGTGCTGTCGGCGGGGATACTGGCAGTATCTGTGCTTACAGGTTGGTTATTAAGCCGTTACACAGACGACACGCAGCCGTATCTGGATGCTTTCACCACCGTCCCTGCCATCGCTGCACAGGTGCTGATGGTGCTCGCCTACCGCGAACAATGGTACTTGTGGCTATTTATCGACGTGCTGTACGTCCTCCTTTGGCTCCGTGCCGACAACTACTGCATGACCGCCCAATACGTCTTCTGGTGCATCAACTGCGTGTATGGTTTTGTGCATTGGAGCAAGAGTGCAAAATAAGTCCATTTTGTTGTTAAAATATATTGGCAACCTACCTTTCTTTTACACACGGAGAACGCTCGGTGTTCTCTCGGTATTCACCCGAGAAAAATGCGCGATATTTCGGATGATGACGGCTTGTGATTTTTAACTTTTGTTTGCAAACGAATGTGCCATTCAGGGTGCTACAATGTGTGCAAACGAAGGAATTTCTTGCCGTTGCAAATATGTAGTTGATAGATACCCATTGGGACAATGATTTCTTGCGGTTGCATATCAGAGGGCACGTTTTCTACTGCATCGGACTTGCCCATGGGCCAAGTGGAATATATGGCTGAAGTTATAGGGAACAGACTTATTCCATTGTCTATCAATGGTGTAGAAGGCAGGCATGATTCCATATATCCGACCAGTTCGTCAAGGGTGGCTTTGACGCCATAGCCGATATTCAGATAGCGGAGTTTCCCTTTGTGTTCAAAGTAAAGCATTAGTGAATTGTCAGACAGCCACCGATATTTCCAGACAGATAACGCCGCATAAAGGTCCTCTCCCTTGTGTCCGACAGGGGTATTTGTGGCGTCGTGGGTGATAGTGAGTGTGGAATCGGAAAGGAAATCAAGGCGGTATAGCATGTTTGGGGAGATATCGGAACACAAGATGAGGTCGTTAGAGGACAGTGTATCCATGGTGACAGGGAGCGTTTCGATGACGTGGTACATGATTTCGTTGTCCTTTAGGACGGAGAGGATGTCGCTGCAGAGTGCGCGCGCTCCCCAATAGGGGCTGTTGTGGACAAGCGAATAGCACCCTGATTCCGGTTGCGAGACCTGTTCGGAGGCTGTTTCGGCGTCCAGATAGACGGCATAGAGTGTGCAGTGGCTACGCGGGAAATAGAGCGAATGAGCGGCAAAAAGAGTGGGACAAGACGTGCCCTCAGAGACTTCGGTTTCGCTCCAGCCTGCGAAACGCCAGCGAGCAGTATCCGGCAGCAACGGGAGGATGACGCCGCTATGCGGGGCAGATTCCTCGATGTCCGGCGGATTGTCCCCCACCCCGGACACAAAGCATACGCGATACGATTGCGGCACGGGCGGGGTGTAGCGGATAGTGTATGAGGCGATGTAGAGGGAGTTTTCAGTAGCCTTGATATGGATTTTGACCTCCTCGTTTGCACCGACTCTGCGGCGAATGTTGCGTGATATATTCACGAAAGCGGATGAGAACCCGCCGTTCCAGTCATCATCGCTGAAAGGTGCGGTGCGGATTCTCCAAACAAGTTTGCCGCCAATGGTCATGAAAAGCCGCCCCGCCCCCGATGAGGAGTTGGAGCGCATAGAGAGCGTGACGGATTGAATGGTGCAGCCATCCCACCCCTTTAGGCAGAGCGTTGTGGAATTACCCGCCGTCATCTGCCCTTTGGAACCCGTGGTAGTGGTACGAGTATACACGAAATCACCTCCTTCGGGCAGATTGCCAGAGGGAGAAACACGGTTCTTATCGGAAACTGTGAAGGTCGCGCTAAGTATTGACAATAGTAAACAAAGTAACATTTTATATACATTTTCGCACAAAGGTATATAAAATATCGGATATATACAAAGAAATAACGAAGTTAGAGTAGTAGTATCGGCTTTTTGTTAGCGCAAGCGTCGCTCGATGGTTGCTACGTCCTGGCGCAAGACGGCATCATAACTCATCCAGTCGTCCATCGTATTGAGCGAGTGCGCCACGGTGGCATGGTCGCGGTGAACGCAGGCACCGATTTGGGCGAGTGAGCAGTCGGTGTACTTTTTGAGCAGGTACACAACGATATTACGTGCGCGCACGGCATCACGCTGACGGGTGCGTGCGATGAGTGTTTTCTCTGCCACGTTAAGTTGTTGGCAGACAGCGGCAATGATGTCGGAGGAGGCATACGCCTTGGGCTGCAACTGGACAAGCCGCCCGACCACTTTCTTGGTGAGCGCCATATCCACAGGGCTGTCGGTGAGCGTGGAGTACGCCATGAGACTTGCCAGCACGCCTTCGAGGTCGCGGATGTTGTCGGTGACGTTGGTAGCGATGTAGTCCACTATCTCAGTGCTGAGTTTGATGCCGTCACGGTGCATGCGATAAGCGAGGATGTCGCGGCGCAGTTGGTAGTCGGGGCGTGTGATTTCGGCAGACAAGCCCCATTTGAAACGTGACAGCAGGCGTTCCTGTACGCCGTGCAACTCAAGGGGACTGCGGTCGGAAGTGAGGATGAGTTGCTTGTGACTCTGCTGGAGATAGTTGAAGATTTGGAAGAACGTGTCCTGCGTGCCCTTGAGGTCCGCGAAGTACTGTATGTCGTCCACGATGAGTACGTCCACCGACTGGTAGAACATCAGGAAATCCGGCACCTGATTGCGGCTGACAGCGTCTTGGAACTGCAGTTTGAACGTGTTGGCCGCCACATAGAGCACACGCAACGAGGGGTTGAGTTCGCAGACCTTATTGCCGATAGCGTTGGCAAGGTGCGTCTTCCCTACCCCGCTGCCCCCAAAGAGGAAGAGGGGATTGAAGATGGTTTTGCCGGGTTGCTTGGCTATCTCTACGGCGGCAGCACGCGCCAGTTTGTTGGGTTCGCCCTTGACGAAGTTCTCGAAAGTGTACTGGGTATTCAGTTGGCTATCCCATTGGTTTGCAGAGTCTTCCGATACATCGCGTATAGGCATTCTCTGGCGCGCAGCAGCGGCTTTGGAGGGTTCGCTGGGCACATCAATGGCACTGCCAGCCACCATGACGCGATACTCCAGTTGCACTTGCGGACCAAACACGCGGCGCAACACGCGGGAGAGCAGGTCGAGGTAGTTGTCTTCGATGTAATCCACGATGAACTGGCTCTTGACTTGCAGCACCAACACATCGTTTTCATACTGCAAAGCAAGCACGGGAGCGAACCATGTTTGGTACGCACTCTGCGATAAATTGTCACGCAAAATCTGCTGACATTCAGCCCACAATATGTTTACATCTTTTGCCACTGCTGGTGATTGTTCGTCAGAAAGAGCACAAGACCTCTGTTTTTTTGACGAAAGCGAGTGCAAAGGTACTGCTATTTTTTGAGTTTGGCAAGTGGTGCCTGCGGGCTGCTTTTGTAGGAGTCTCTATACTACCCGTTTTCAGCGAGTTACGTGTAAACACATGTTTACTAATAAGTTATGTAGTTTATCAACACCTAATTCATTGAAACTCATAACTAATGCATGGTTTCGTTCCACATGGTATTGTTTCACAAAAAATCCCTAACCGTTCAAATAGCAACAAGTTAGGGAATTTTTCAGTCATTCCTCAAATTAGACTTTCAGAAAATTAGTCAGTTTTTGGTATGCGTTTTTTGATACACGGGTGTGCCTTGACCGACATCACAACGGTGTCCACATTGAGCACTGCGTTGTCGAGGTCGCGAAGCGCGCCGTTGAGATTGTCGTATAGGGCTCTGTCGTTGAGCAATGCCCCAAGCGTGCCCGAGTCCGTGGTCAGCAGTTGGTTGACCGAAGTAATGGCATCGTCCAGTTTCTGCAATGTATTTTGCAGTTCTGCGGCACGGATATTCGCCACAACTGCCTGCAAATCAGCCATAGTGGTATCTACCTTTCCGACGATGTCAGGCAGTTGTTCGTGGGTTAAAGCACGTATGTCCCGGCTGCTCACAGTCAGGTCACGCGTGATACGCTCGATGTTCTGCAAGGTGGCGCGCAGGTTTCCGTCTGACATCTCGTTGTTGAGCGAGGCTATCAGGGTATTTGCTTCCAGCATCAGGCTGTCCAAATGCGCCAGAAGCCCCGTTTGGAGACCGTCTAACAACCCCGGTACCACTATTGTAGGCAATGTGTCGCCGCGGTGATACACATCGCTCGTAGTCAGTTCTGCCTCGCTGGGGATACGCAACTCTATCGCCATTCCCCCCAAGAGACCGTCAGCCACCAATGCCATCTCCGTGCCTTTTGGCAAGTTGATTCCTTTGTCTATCGACACTGCCACAAGGAAAGAGGAATCGCGTGTGAAGTCATACCGGATGCTCTCCACCAATCCGACTTTGTAGCCCCTTATATACACAGGTGCTTGCTCCGTCAAGCCATTAACTCGCTCATACTGGCCCATATAGTAGCGGGTCGGCGAGAAGATATTCACTCCTTTCAGGAAGTTAAACCCGAAATACAGGATACCTGCACAGATGATGGCAAGCACACCTACTTTCAATTCTCTTGCGTGTTTCATTTCTTGTAATACTGTTCAAAGGCACTGAAAATGCCGTTCACTATATCTGTTTTGCCGGCATCGCTTGCCAGCCATTTCTCTTCTTCGGCGTTGCTGATAAATCCCATCTCTACCAATACGCTCGGGCAGGCGGACTTCAATAATACCCAAAACGCAGCCTGTCGTACTCCTCGGTCGGCACGTTGCAGAGTCCCAACAAACTGCTTCTGCACCAATTCGGCAAACAACAGACTGTTGTCCATATATTGGTTTTGCATCAGTTCAAAAATTATGTAACTCTCTATGCTGTTTGGGTCAAATCCCTGATACACAGTCTGGTCCTCCTCCATTTTCATCACGGCATTCTCGCGCATCGCCACGTCTAAGTTGTCGTCCATCCTGTCGGTACCCAATATAAAAGTTTCCGCCCCGCAAGCATTTTTGTTATCTGCAGAGTTGGTATGTATACATATAAACAGGTCTGCATGGTTCTTATTCACGGTGTCAGCACGCGCCTGCAATGGCAGAAAGACATCCGTTGTGCGCGTCATCACCACTTTCACATCAGGGTATTTTTCCCGGATTTTCGCCGCAAGTCGTTTGGAGACATCCAAATTCAAATCCTTCTCTTGTACACCTTTTTTACCTATGGCACCCGCATCATGCCCGCCGTGCCCCGCATCTATCACCACCGTAAAAGACATCAGAACCATAGACATGCACAGGGAAAATACTGCTACCAATATATTTCTAAAAGAGCCTAACTGCATATTACATTTCTTAAATTCTCGCAAAGATACAACATTTTTCTTATTCTCGCAAACTATTTCGCGTCCTCCCGTTGATGTCAGTCCTTCTTGTTTATCTTATCGTAAGCGGATTGTCTCGTGGGGTCTATATCCACCAGTGTTTCATACACGCTTTTCTTCTCGGCATCGGTGCCGCCTTGGAAGATATTGATAAGTTCATCTGACTTGGCATCTAAGAATGCGTTCACCACATACGTGGCAGGACGTGCACGGTTCGCCTCCTTGAGGGTAGTGATGCCGCTCGCTATGCGGGCACGCCCATTCGCCACATTCGCCGACATCTCGTCCAAGCCAAGGCGGTGATACTCATAGTAATACTCACGATACTTCTTGAACGCCTCGTCCATCAGATTATTTATCAGTGCATAGCGATTACGGTTGCTCTCAAAGGCTTTCCACCCTACCGCCTCTGTCGTCTCCAAAGATGCCGATTGTGCTGAGTTTACGATATTCTCACACATCTGAAAGAAAGGCGTCCCCCCCAAGCGGGAGAACGAATCCATGTCGTGCCCTAAGATGAGATAGCAGTAGTATGCCAGCATCGCAGTCAGGTTTGTTGTGAAGGTAGCCTCTTGAAAATCAAGGCGGTCAGACTCCTGATAGACGAAATTGAAATTGTTGTCCTTTATATTCAGCAGCGGTGTCGTATAGCTTGTTCCATACACGGGGCGGCGACTTTGGCACGTCAATTCCCCGACGACCACATTATCCTGCACCGCCGACACCACCAGCATCATGCTACATTCTATCCGTTCTTTCTCCTGAAACGTCATGTTGGTCCACTTGGTGTTGTTGATAAATTCCTCCATAGACTGTTGCAGGGTGGTGAACATCGACTTGTTGCTTCCCTGCACTTTATCGGAATTCACGGTTACTGTGCATTTCAATTCCTGTGCACCTGCCCCATACGCCCACAGGAACAGGGACGCCAATATAAGAAATCGTTTCATTTCTGTATGGATGAGATGTTACCTGTTTGCGTATTGAAATAGATATGCGGCATCTTGTCTGCTGTGAACAGGTCCAATGCCAACGGGATTGCCACGCCATACTGTGCCACAGGATACGTGTTCTCCGTCGTTATGCTACCGTATTGTACCAGTACGGTAGCACTGCCCGGGAGGTTGTAGTATATCTGCGAAGGCGTTTGTGCCTTACCGCTTTTCTTGGTATCTGCCGCGGGCATCAAGGCTTGTTGCTGCCCCGCCACCGTCAGCGATACGGGCTCGCCGCTCAAATCATCCGGAGCCACCACGCCCGTATAGCGCGAAAAACGGCATATAATCTCCTCACTTTTCACCTCTCGCGGCGTGTAATAAATGGTCTTGCTATGGTGTTGTATCGTCTTACTCCCGACAAAGAGTGCCGTCAGTTGCTGTTCACGCTGGTCCAACTCCGCCATCACCAACTGCATTGCCTGCCCGTCTGCCGGAGCATGTTCCACATCTCCCGACAGCAGGTTCAGCCTTGTCTCGCGCAATTGATATATTTGTTTGGCTGCCCCTTCTGCCATCTTTGCGGTTGAATTCGCCAGCATCTGCTCCTCCAACAGGGGCATCGAACGCGGCGTCACCACCTCGCGTGCCATCAACGGACGATACGGGCAGGGCACTGCGGCTTGAGGAGGCACATTGTAGCCGTACAGAATACCCTCATCGGTGAGGGCCAGCAACTGCGATTCCACGCCACGCTGCGCCACCACCTTATAGGCTCGCTGCGTATCGGCTATGGTGTGAGTGGCGGTCGTTATGTTCGTTACGCGATACAATGTCTGCGACTCTACTATCACATCCGTTGAGCCAAGGTACCGTTCCGCATATTGATAGAACACCCCGGGCTGCATATTTATCTCGTCATACTCAATGGTCACGGCTATCTGCGTCAGCGGCATATAGTACACTATCGCCAACTCGTTCTCATGCACCATTGACATCTGCTGTGCCTGCAAGGGGGCGGCACATGCTGCACACACACACACAGCGCTCAATACTTTACTTCTTTTCATCATATCTGTTGTCTGTTTTCTATTCATTCCATATCTTCCACGCCGCTTCAGCCTGCAGGTGAAGCATCTCCAACCCGTTCTTGGTACGTGCCCCGCGCTCTTCCCCATGCTGCAGAAACAGCGTACGCTCCGGATTATACACACAATCATACAGCAGGTGCCGACCATCCAACTGCTCGTATGGCAGACGCGGGCATTTGTCTACATCAGGATACATGCCCAACGGCGTACAATTCACCACCACCGTATGCTCTGCCAGCACCTCTGCACCTACATCCTCGTACGCTATGGCCCCGTCATGTGGACTGCGGCTCACCACCATATACTCCACCCCCAACCTCTTCAATCCGTATTGCACTGCCCTGCTCACGCCACCCGTCCCCAATACCAATGCATACCTGTCCGTCTCCGACAGCAACGGACGAATACTCTCCACAAAGCCTACCCAGTCGGTGTTATACCCGCACCTGCCACGCACCACGTTCACTGCACCTATGGTCTCGGCAATGCTGTCCAACTCCGACAAATAGGGCATCACCGCCTGCTTGTATGGCAGCGTGACATTGAAACCGTCCAACTCCTCCATCACCCCAACCACGTCTCGAATATCCGGCAGCGGCAGCAACCGATAGTCGGCATCTATGCCCTCACGGCGGAACTTCTCCGCAAAGTACGCTGCCGAAAACGAATGTCCCAACGGATTACCTACCACGCCGAAATGTCTCATTGTTCGTTCCCTTTCTGCAGAGGGGTCACCTCCACTTTCCGTCTCCGTATCTCGGCTCTGTGGGTTGGCGAGTAAAACACTTTCCCTCCTTCACCCCGCATCAACGCCTCATATATCTCATCTGTCTGCGGGAAATTATATGGGCGCAATTGCTCATACAACTCCACCCTGCCCTTTGCCTGCGTCTCTCGCTTCTCTATCCAATCCACATACCCCTGCATACGCACTGCTGTCGCTGCGATATGCTCTATCTGAGCCTTTGTGCAATGTGCCAACTGCTTGCGAATGGCATTTCTGAAAATAGCAGTGTCTGTATTCGTAGAATCCGTCACCCATTCAATGTGCCGTATATCACGCAAGTAATGCTCTATGTAATCGCGTGTTGTACACAGCAAGGGACGAACCACAGGCACACTGTCTTCCACTACGGGATTGCTGCTCTTGGCACGCATACCGCACAGACCGCGGATACCCGTACCGCGCAGCAGGTTCAGCAACACCGTCTCCGCTTGGTCGTTCTGATGGTGTGCCACTGCTATGGCTTTGCAGTGCTCCGACTGCGCCACATCGGCAAACCAGTGGTACCGCAACTCACGTGCAGCCATCTCTATACTGCATTTGTTCTCTGCTGCATACGCCTCTGTATTGAATTGCGCCGCCACTATCGGCAACCCCATCGTCTGTGCCAGCGTCCAAACAAACGCTTCATCGTGGTCACTCTCAGCACCACGCAAATGAAAATTGCAATGCGCCACCACACAATCATATCCTCCGCGGCGCAACACGTCCAACAGTGCCACACTGTCTGCCCCGCCGCTCACGCACACCAATACACGGTCGCCACGTTCCAACAACGCATTGTCACGGATATATTTCTGTACGCGACGCAACATACCTACAAGTTCGACTCCAGGTCGTTCAGATTCACTATACCATTCACTATCGCATATATCGTCAGACCCGCCGTCGAGTGGATATTCAGTTTGCGGACGATATTCTTTCTGTGCGACATCACGGTGTGGGTTGACAGGCACATCACATCGGCTATCTCCTTGTTGCTCAAGCCTTTCACCACTTGTATCAGCACCTCTTTCTCGCGTGCAGACAGACCATCTCCGTCTGCTTCCTTGTCGTATGGCTCATTTTGTTTCTTGTCCTGAGCACCTTGGGCCAACGCGGGAATCATTATCTGGTCCTCTATGGCGCAATGCAATGCCAGTTCACTCTCAAAGTGATATATGTCATGCAGCGCAGCATACAGCAGGCGTGTCTGCTCCCGCGACTTGTCATCTTCGCTCTTCGAGTGGGGGTAGTACTTGATTATCAGGTTCTTCAATTCTATTGCCTTCGCTGTCACATGCTGGTCGTCTGTCGCGTGATGCTCAAATGAGAACTCATTCTCATGGCGGATATGGGCACGTATCTCCTGCACATACTCGTCAAAAAAGCGGATTATCAGCAACGGAATCTGCGTGTCCGTACTCGCCAGGTTGATGGCTTCCAGCAACTCCTGCCGGATACGGGGCAACTGAAACGCAAGGAAATACGTATGCGCATTCTCCAAGTATCTGCGCAGCGTAGGCACATCTATCGGAGCCGTATTGCGGAAATTCTCCTGTGTCGCGAAGTTCACCACCGCCAGGAGCGTATCGCAATCCACACCATTCTCCTTGCACACCGTCTCTATGCTCTTGTCACCCACACCCAGGGGCAAGCCAAAGCGGTTGATGAGTTGCAGCACTTGGTTCTCAAAGCACTCGTTGTTTCCCGATGCGCCCATCAGGTCGCACATCTTATCTGTCGGTTTGTACATCATTCTATCGTCCGTAGTCTTCGGTTTGTTACTGTTTTGCTTTGGGTTTATACATAATTATGCATTAAGGGGTATACCAATGTGCACATTCAGCCCGCAAAGTTACTGCTTTTTGTGCATATATGCAACACCATCAGGGCTACCGCACCAAACATTAATGTTATTGTTTTATGTGGGTTCCGTGTACCATTCGCTCCCTTTCTCCGTACAGACTGAATAGAACTGCGTATCGTCCCGCATTGTCAAATAGTCAGAGGAACATACGTCAATAGTCAGAGAAACATACGTCAATAGTCAGAGGAACATACGTTAATAGTCAGAAGAACATACATATTATTGAGCCCTTCCTCTGGAGGGGTTGGGGAGGTCTTCGATTGAGTCTCGAGTAAATAGTATGTGATTAGTATGTG
>DJSG01000013.1:26147-39941 GCA_002440265.1 Bacteroidales bacterium UBA6340
TTAGTATGTGATTAAGCCGTCAATGTCGGAACAATACTAAGGTGGAAAACACTACAGCCCGATATGCATCACGGCTTGTTCCAGTGTGTCGCGGTTGCCTATGGCGCGGTTGCGCGTCTGGGTGCGGTAGTTGTACACCGTCTTTACGGAGAGACGCAGGAAATGGGCTATGTCTTCCGAGTCGCTGATGCCCAAACGGATAAGGGCAAATATGCGCAGTTCGGTCGAGAGATACCGCTGTTGCGGCAGGGAAAATTGCTCTTCGGGGCGAAGAAGTGCATTGAAATCCGTGACGAAATGCGGGAAAAGGGACAGGAATGTCTCATCAAAATGGCGGTAAAACTCGCGCAACGTGCGGTCGATAACTTCGGTGGATTTGATGATTTGGAAGAGGTTTTTGGGTTGGTCGGACAGCGAGGCACGCAAGAGGGTCTTGTGGTATTGCGACATAGTCTCGATGATGTGCGAACATTCTGTCATATAGCGCGTTACGTATGCATCACGGATTCGGTTCGAGTCCTGCAGTTGGGCATTGGTGACAGAGAGACGCTGGTTGATGTCCTGCAATTGCGTGTTGAGGAGCGAGAGTTGTCGGTTCGCGGCACGCCAACGGGTCATAATCAGCATCAGTACGAACGACACCAGTACCAGAATGCTGGCGGCTATACCCAATGAGATAATGAGGATATGCTGCTTGTGCTGTTGTTCCTGTATCTTCTGGCGGTAGGTATTGAGTATCAACGGCATATCACCGGCCATCTCAACGGTGCGCAGACGCGCTTTGCTCTGGTCGGCGTCCTGTATGCAGCAGTTCATATATTGGTAGGCACGCTCTACATCGCCCTTGCGGAAGAGAATGAGTGCCACTTCGCGCAGCGAGGCATGCTCCATAACGCCGTGCTGCATATCGCATAGCGCGGACTGTGCAAAGTACAATAACGCGGAATCTTGCATGACGGGGTTGTTTGTACTCCAATAGAGACGCTGGTAGCACGAGCCGAGCGTGTTGGCAAGATAGCGGACATAGTTGGAAGTGTCTGCGAGTTGGTCGTAAACGGGCAGGAGCAGGTTCAGGGCTTCGCGCGGCGAGTCTTCTATGCGTATCAGAGCAGACTCTTGGGCATACCAGACGGGGTCGGTCTCGGTCTGCAGGATACATGCCCGCAGCGGCAGTATTTGTTGGCGGGCTATATCCCGCTCCGCCTGCACGGTAGTGAACTCTGCCTGCCATATATAGGTGAGGTTGAGGGCTTTGTAGTATGGATTGGCAACTTCCGGCAGGATATGGTCTCCCATAGGAAGCAGTTGCTCCAACGCTAAACGATAGTTGCCCGCCATTGCCATACATTGTGCGCGGCTGATGGTGGCTCGCTGTATGGCTGCAGCATCCATATAGTGCTGAGCCAAGACAAGGCTCTGCTCTGCATAGAAAAGCGCGGAGTCATTGTCAAAACCCTCGTAAGCAGTATAGAGTTGGCAGGCAAAGTAGTACTTTTTCTTGCCCTCTGCCACATTGTAGAAAGCGGTAGTGGCTGCAATACGTTGCTCACGGGCGTGGATATATTGTTGGCGGTTGACAACAGCGGTGTCCAACTGAAACAGGATGGAAAGCAATAGTAGCATGGCATTATCACGATGGGTTAACGGCTGCAAAGATAATATATTTGTATCAAATATACAAACAAACATTGTATTTTAGGTGTAAGAATAACTCCCAAAACAGAGAATATACAAAATACTATTTCGTTGATTACAAATAATATAGTAAATATATCATACTCCCAAAACAATCCTCGCTATTGTGAACGTACTATATATGCACTAATTTTGCAGCGTTGAATTGGAATAGTATATCATGAAAGCAGCAGTTGCAGATACCCTATATATCGGGTGAAATGTGATAAAATGAAATTAACCAAACAAAACAACTAATTTATAATGCGTATGAAAACGAAACTTTACGCCTTTATGGTTGCAGCCCTGTTGGCGTGCAACGTGTTTGTAGCCAATGCTACACGTCTTTATCTGATGGGAGATGCCACCGAAGCCGGATGGGCACTCAACCTGATGGATATGATGGTCGAGGACAACGGCTCCTATGTCTGGGTCGGAGACCTCAAAGATGGTTCCCTCAAGTTTATGCTCACCAATATGTCATTTGGTGATTCCTACGGTCCTGTTGCTGACAAAGACAGTCTCAAAACAGGTAGCATCAGTCTTGGCTTGAATAGCAATGGCACCGACAACAAGTTTGCTGTCAAAGCAGGGCGCTACAGCCTGACTATCACTCTCGGCGAGACCCCCACAATAATTGTCGCTGACGGTACAGGCTTGGCTGACAAGCGCATTGCCGCTGCCGACATCTACCCCGAAACGCTCTATGCTGTCGGCAATGCCACCGAAGCAGATTGGACACCGGCAAATGCGATTGAGATGACCGAAACCGAGTATGGCAAATACGAGGGTGGCTTCTATATCAAAGCGGGCGAAAACCTCGAATTCAAGTTCATCGCACAAAAGGCTTGGGGAACTCAGTACGGTCCTCAAAACGATGGCGAAGAGGTGAAAGCCGCAGGCGAATACTCTCTTGTGAAAGCCGCATCGGGCGACCCAAAATACCACACCGCGTTCACCGCAGACACCTATTTCAAAGCGCAATTGGATATTCCTGCAGGCAAGATGACGCTCACACCTGCTACGGCTCCTGTCAAAGTACTCACTACCATGTGGATAATCGGCAGTGCAACAGGTGGTTATAATTTCGGTGAAAATGCCAAAGAAATGACCCTTGATGCTACGCAAGATAGCGTTTGGACATGGTCAGGCGACCTCGCTGCAGGCAAACTCAAATTCTGTGGCAAATGGTGGGATTGGAACTCCGATACGTATGGTTCAACAATAGACAGTGTAAAATTAACAATAGGCAGTAGCCAGCCGATACAGGCTATCAACGGATATACTATTGATAATCAGTTCCTTGTTACCACTGCCGGCAAGTATTCGCTCACTCTCAACCTCAAGACCATGACCCTCACGGCTACCGGTGCCACTCCTACCGATGTCATCACCGTAGGTCAGCACCCGCAGCCCACCAAGGTCATCCGCAACGGACAGGTCTATATCCTTCGTGGCGATGCTCTCTACGACTTGACAGGTCGTCGCCGGTAAATTATATGGGAGACGGCGCGGCTCGCGTCGTCAGGGAAATGGGGCTGAAAGACCCCATTTCTCCTTCTATCTTTTATTCAATATCAAACTTCACAATACCTATTCTTATGCGCGCCATACGATTTATACCGTATGCCCTCTTGGTGCTATACCTGTTCCTGCCGCTTTCTCTCATGGCGGACGGCAATATCCGCATCAGCGGCACGGTGGTGGACAAGCAGCGTGAACCCCTCATCGGCGTTACCGTCAGGGTCGAGGGCACCAACCTCGGCACCATCACCGACATGGACGGGCACTTCTATTTAGACGTGCCGAGCAAGCAATCCAAACTCGACATCAGTTACGTCGGCTACAAGACCCAAACCATCACGGTCGGCAGCGACATCAGTTTCTTCGTCACTATGGAAGACGACACCGAGGTTCTCGACGAAGTAGTTGTTGTCGGTTACGGCAACCAGAAGAAACTCTCTGTCATCGGCTCTATCCAGACCATCGAACCCGCACAACTGCAGATCGGCTCCACACGTTCCATGAGCAACAACCTCGCCGGTCAACTGGCGGGTGTCATTGCCGTGCAACCTTCTGGCGAGCCGGGCTACGACAACTCCGACTTCTGGATTCGCGGTATCGCCTCTTTCTCGGGCAACACCTCCCCGCTGGTCCTCGTGGACGGTGTCGAGCGTTCACTCAACGACATCGACCCCGCCGAGATTGAGGCGTTCTCTGTCCTCAAAGATGCCTCGGCTTCGGCTATGTACGGCGTGCGCGGTGCCAACGGTGTCATTCTCATCAACACCAAGCGAGGCAGTGTGGCACCGCCGTCCATCTCTCTGCGTCTCGAGCAATCCGTCTCCACGCCCACCAAACTGCCGCAGTTCATCGGCGCGGCGGAGTATATGGACCTGCTCAACAACCTCCAGTCCGACCCCAACAAGCGTCTCTTCACCAAAGACCAAATCCTCAAGACCTACTACGGCTACGACCGCGACCTCTACCCCGATGTCGATTGGGTGGACGCCATCACCAACGACGTAGCCTACTCCACACGCGCCAATCTCTCCGTTTCCGGCGGCTCCGAGCGTCTGCGCTATGCCCTCACGGGTTCCTATTATCACGAGAAGGGCATCATGGCTGTTGATGAGACGCTGCCCTACGACACAGGCTCCAAACTCAATCGCTTCAACCTCCGCGCCAACGTGGACTTGGACATCACCAAGACCACCATCCTGCGCTTCAATATCGGTGGCTACTTGCAGATGCTCCGCAAGTCCAATTCCTCCACCGACGAGGTCTTTGCCAAAGCCTTCGAGACACCGCCTTTCGTCCACCCCGCAGTCTATTCCGACGGCACCATCCCCCTTGCGTCTGCCAATCGCTACAACCCGTGGGCTATGAGTACGCAGAATGGCTACTACCGCAGCACCGCCGGCAAACTCGAGTCCCTCTTTGCTATCGAGCAGGACCTCAAGTTCATCACCCCGGGACTCAAAGCCAAAGCCACGTTCTCTTTCGACTATTTCTCGCAGACCTATATGACCCGCGGCAAGACCCCCGACTACTACAGTGTCGCCAAGTCCCGCAACGACGAGGGAGAACTCGTACATTCCATCCTCAAGTACGGCTCCGAATTCCTCGACCATAGCAGCAATGCCGACTATGGCAACAACAGCATCTACTTCGAGGCGGCCCTCACCTACAACCGCACTTTCGCTTCCCGCCACGCGGTTGATGCCCTCTTCCTCTACAACCTCCGCTCCTATGACAACGGCGACTACCAGCCCTACCGCAACCAGGGTATCGCAGGGCGTGCCTCCTACACCTACGACCGGCGCTATGTGGCGGAGTTCAACTTCGGCTACAACGGCTCCGAGAACTTCGCCAAGGGCAAACGCTATGGCTTCTTCCCCTCGGGGGCTGTCGGATGGCTCATCTCCGAGGAGCACTGGATGGAAGAGGCACGGGACGTCCTCTCCAAACTCAAACTCCGTGGCTCTATCGGTCTCGTCGGCAACGACAACATCGGTGGCTCGCGACGTTTCGCCTACATCACCACCATCAACCGCAACGCCAACGGCTACAACTGGGGCTACACGGGCGATGTGTATTATCAGGGTGTCCGGGAGGGCGAAGTAGGTGTCGCCAACCTCACGTGGGAGACCGCGCGCAAAGCCGATGTCGGCTTCGAACTCGGGCTATACAACGACCTCGATCTCCAAGTCGATTTCTTCCGGGAACTGCGCAGCAACATCTTCATGCAGCGCAACACTATCCCCTCGCAAGTCGGCTTCATCAGCACACCCTACGCCAATTACGGCAAGGTGGACAACCGCGGTGTGGACCTCTCTATGACCTACAACCACCGGTTCCGCAACGGACTCAACATCGCTCTCCGCGGCACTTTCACCTATGCCAAGAACACCATCCTCGAAATCGATGAACCCGAAGCCGTCAAGGGCACGCACCGCAGCCGGACGGGGCAGTCTATCAACACCCTGTGGGGCTACACTGCCGACGGACTCTACACCGACGACGACTTTGATGCCGACGGCAATCTTGCCGCTGGGCTGCCTGTCCCGCAACTGGGAGCCACAGTCCGCCCGGGCGACATCAAGTACGTGGATATGAACGGTGACGGCAAAATCACCGACGAGGACCAAGGCTACATCGGCGGCACCAACGACCCCCGTATCGTCTATGGCTTCGGAGGGAACCTTGAGTACAAGGGCTTCGACTTCAACATCTTCTTCCAAGGCACGGGCGACACGTGGCGTATCATCGGCGGCAACGACTATTTCATCCCCGGCTCGGGGCAGGGCGTTCTCGGCAACGTCTTCACCAACTACAACGACCGTTGGACCGAGTCCAACCCCTCGCAGCATGTCTTCTGGCCGCGACTCAGCGAGTCCACCAACACCAACAACAATGTCGCCTCCACGTGGTGGAAGAAGGACATGTCTTTCCTCCGTCTCAAAACCATCGAAGTCGGCTATTCGCTCCCTAAGAAGGCACTTGACAAGATGCACGCCAAGAAGTTCCGTATCTCCCTTTCGGGCAACAACCTCTTCTGCTTCTCGTCATTCAAACTCTGGGATCCCGAACTCGCCACCAACGACGGACTCCGCTACCCCGCTATGCGTTCCGGCATGGTCGGCATAGAAATAGGTTTCTAATCATGCTATAGCAACCATGAGAACGGCTTTGGATTTCCTTATGGTGACGACGCGTCCCGCATCGTCAAAGATACAGAGTTCTGAGTTCCCCCTCCTTTGAAGGAGGGGTTAGGGGAGGTCCATCGAGTCAAGTGTATGACATTAGTATGTGATTAGTATGTGATTAGTATGTGATTAGTATGTGATTAACGAGTGAATACCGTATCCATACCGACACGATAACAAAACAAAATCATCAGTTTATGAAAAAAACAATATATACCGTTCTTACTGCTCTCCTGCTGCTTCCCGTGGCATCGTGCAGTTTCTTGGACAAAGAGCCGGACACCGAACTCACCCTTGAGATGGTCTTCAACGACAAGACCCGCACCATGGGCTGGCTTGCCGGCGTCTATTCCGACATTCCTGACCCCTACATGGGCTACGGACGCTTCCTCGGTTGGGACATTCTCGGCGACGAGATGTCTCCCTCTGAGCGTTGGCGGCAATGGAACTGGAAAGTCATTCCTTTTATCCTCGGCGAGTGGACGCCTACCAGTGACTGGGACGGCAACTACTGGGCGTCGCTCCCGCAGCGTATCCGCGAGGCACAAATCTTTATCGACAACGTACACACGCTGCCCGACCAGGGCATCGGTGCGCAGGAGGTCGAGTACATGAAGGCGGAGTGTGAGTTCCTCACCGCCTACTACTATTGGCTCCTTGTCAATACCTATGGTGCTATTCCCTTCACCCCGGGCGTGCTCTACAGCACCGATGCCACGGCGGAAGAGTTGCAGATAGGGCAGTCCCCCTACTACACCGTCATTGACTGGTGCGACTCGGTCCTTCTTGATGTCGCAGACCGCCTGCCCGCCAAGTACAACAGTGCGCAGAAGTACGGACGGGCTACCTCTGTCATGGCACTGGCGGTACGCGCCCGTATGCTCCTCTATGCCGCATCGCCACTCGTCAATGGCAACACCGACTACGCAGGCTACACCAACGACCGCGGACAGGAAATCTTCTCTCAGACCTATGACCCCGAGCGGTGGCGCAAGGCAGCCGATGCTTGTCTCCTGCTCATCGAGACAGCCGAAGCCGCAGGACATACACTCTATGTCGAGACCAACGAGAACGGTGACATCGACCCCTTCATGTCCGTGCAGAACGTACTGCTCAAGCGATACAACGAGGGCAACACCGAGATACTCTTTGCCCGTGCAGGTGGCTGCGACTATACCGAATACGAGAAGCACTGTACCCCGCTCGCTTCGGGAGGGTCCGGCGGATGGGGCGTTACCCAGTCCCTTGTGGATGCGTTCTTCATGGAGAACGGACTGCCTATCACCGACCCCGACTCGCACTACGAGTCCACGGGCTTTGAGGAAGCGTCTGTCTCCTCCGATGCCACTTCGTGGGACGAGGAAGTCAATGGCGGAGCCATCACCCACCCGCACACCTATAAGATGTACTGCCACCGTGAGCCCCGTTTCTATGTGGCTGTGTCCTTCCACAATGCATACTTCCCGCAGGAAGACCGCACCTTCAACTTCTTCAATGGCGGCACCGACAACGGGCATACCCACGACGCACCGCAGAATGGGTACCTTGTACGCAAGAAGATTCACCCCAAGACCAATGTCAAAGAGGGCAACTTCCAATACCGTCCGGGAGTCCTCTACCGCCTTGCGGAAGCCTATCTCAACTACGCCGAGGCACTCAACGAATGTGACCCGGGAAACACCGAGATACTCACCTACCTCAACAAGGTACGTACCCGCGCGGGAGTACGACCCTACACCGCAGGTGCCACCTCCACTACCGCTATCCATGTCGATATGACCCAAGACGCACTGCGCGAGGTCATACACCGTGAACGCAGGGTCGAACTGTGCTGTGAGGGACTTCGCTACGATGATCTTCGTCGCTGGCGGGAAGCCGAAACCACCCTCAACGGACCCCAATACGGTATGAACTTCAGCGGTAAGGACGAGGCTTCCTTCTTCCAACTCACTGCTTATCAGACCCGTGTCTATCGCAAGCAGTACTATTGGTTCCCCATTCACCAGGGACAGATAGAGCGCAACCCCAAGTTGCAACAACTGCCATACTGGAAATAACCTTTCTACACCACATTGATGCAAATATAGCAATATGAAGCAACGTATATTTTTCCTTCTCCTTGTAGCGGGCGCACTGCTCGGTTGCAAACCCGAGAGCGAACACTACACCATTCCTCGTCTCGACGATGAACTGCACATTCGTGCCTCTGTCTCTTCACTGCGGCTGCTGCAATCGCAGAGCAAGGACACCGCTATCACTTTCTCGTGGGATATTCCCGAACTCAAAGACGGCATCACAGGCTTTGAATACTACTTCAAAATGGACATTGCCGACAACAGTTTCGCCACCTCTATCACACCCATGCTCATGGACGGAGGCAACACCGTCAGTTTCACGCACGGGACTATCAACGACCTTCTCGAAGGCTGGGGCATAGCGGCAGGCTCGTGGACGGCACTCGAAGCGGAGATTATCGCGCACCCCAAGGGACTCGATACCTATGTCAAACCCATGCTCAGCACGGTTACGTTTGATGTCATGGGCTACGCCTCCGTACTCTACATGGTGGGTAGTGCCACCTCTGTCGGAGACGACTACACCGTTGCCATTGAGATGAGCAAGGTGCCGGCACGCAATGCCTATACGTGGACGGGCGCACTCACCGAAGGTGAACTGCTCTTCCTCACCTCCCGTTCCGACTCTACCGGAGCCTATGGACAGGGCTCTACCGTACAAACGCTACTCTACTCGGACACCAAAGAAGCCCGACCGCTCACCATCCACCATGCCGGATACTATGTTATCGAAGCCGACCTCGAAGGACTCACTGTCACGGAGACGGAACCGCTCTTCCTCTTGGGTGAGGCTGCCAATGGTTGGGTACTCGGTGATGCCATCGCTATGACCAACATCACCGAACATACACTCACATGGAGCGGACTCCTCAGCACAGGAGAACTCAAGTTCCTCTGTGAGCCGGACCCTGACCGCCGTAGTTATGAAGGTGCCTTCTGGATGGCACCGGCGGAAAGCACACCCGCGGAAGGCATCACTTCCATGACCTTTGCCAAGAACGGAAAACCCGACACCAAATGGGTTGTGCCTGCTGTCGGACTGTACACCGTCAACGTTGACCTGTCTGTGCCGCAGGTGTCCTTCACCCGTGACGAAGAGTTCGACAAACTGCCGTACAAGCAGATATGGCTCTGTGGCGATGCCACGCCCAATGGTTGGAATACGCCTTTCTCGGAACAAATGACCTATGATGTCACCGCAAGCGATGGCTCGTTCACATGGACGGGCAACTTGGCGGCAGGAGAAATCAAGTTCCCGCTCAACCCTGATAGTTATGAGGGAGCCTTCTTCATAGCACCGGATGTGGATACGCCCGTCTCCGACCGGCCTACGCCCATACTCTACACGCCCAACGACCAACCCGACCAGAAGTGGAGAGTATCGACTGCGGGCAAATACAAAATCACCATCAATGTCTTGGACATGACCGTTAAATTTGAGCAACAATGATACGACCGATGAATATATGTTTGGCAGCACTCGCTGCACTCACCCTTACCGCCTGTGACGAGAAGATTGATACAGGCTGGAGCATTGACCAAGTTCAGGACGACCCTGTCGTAGAACCCGTTAAAACCAACGCCAAGGCACCGCTCTATTGGACGGTCTATGAGTTCTGCTTTGAGGCGGAACATGCAGGCACCAACACCAATATGCCCAAAGACACATGGGAGTCCAACATCAAATGGGTGTCGGAGAACCTTCTCCCTTACGGCTACGACATGATTGTAACGGACGGCTTTCAGACTATGCGCAATGTGCAGTCGGACAATAGTCAGGGCTACATGACCCACTACGGGGAATACTCACTCAAAGAGTTGGTGACTCTGTGCAAAAGCCATGGGCTCAAACTCGGTGTGTACGACAATCCGCTATGGAAGCATGGGGACGACAACATCATTATCGACGGCACTAATATCCGTCTGGGCAGCCTGTTATATGACCCCGCCAAGGACAAGGTGGCGCACCCCGATGCCGCACGCGAGAGAGACATATTCTATTGGATTGTTCCTTCTCACCCGGGTGCCAAGGAGTATATAGACGGCTTCTTCAAATACTATAGCGAACTCGGAGTCAACTTTATCCGTATGGACTTCATGTGCCTCTTTGAGACAGGTACCGGTATGGGTGGAGACCCGGGACGCGGATACGGACGCGAAGAGTACGAACTGGCTCTCCAATACATCAACGAATCGGCTACCAAGTACGGCGTATTCACCTCTATCGTGATGCCCAACCAGAAGAACTACGCCGAACTCGAAGCACGCTATATGAATATGATGCGTATCAATGCCGATGTCTTCTGTGGGCGTTGGAGTGCTTTCTCGGGTACTACACCCAACGACCCCGATGAGAACTACGAGCATTATGGCGAGTCTGTCTATTACCGACGCCGCGGACAGATAGACAAAGACCGTTGGCCTACGTGCTACAATATGTTCGATGGCATGGTCTATTTCTCAGGACTGTCAGGGCGCGGCAAACTGATACTGGACGGAGACTTCACCCGTCTCAATACGCTCTCCAATGACGACGAATGTCGCTCCGTCATATCACTCCAACTGGTGGCAGGCGGACCCGTTGCCTGTGCCGACCAGTACAACGAAACCAACATCGAACATCTGGTTACTTTCTATCAGAACGAGGAACTCCTTGCCCTCAACAAGGACGGCTTTGTCGGCAAACCGCTCTCACGCGACCTCAATAGCACCGATAGTCAGATTTGGACGGGACAAATGAGCAACGGTGATTGGATAGTGGCATTCTTCAACCGTGAGGACCTCGAACAGACACGCTCCTTAGCCATCAGTTCATTGGGAGAGGAGTCTATGTATGTGCGTGACTTATGGGAGCATACCGACCTCGGCAAGCAACGCAACCTCAACTATACCATTCCCGCCCACGGATGCAAAGTATTCCGTCTAACCAAAGCAGAATAAGTATATCCTACAAATCCTAGATTTACTAGTTCACCTAGAACTTCTATACTCTTGTCTCTATGAATAGAATCCTTTCAATCCTCTCTACCCTGCTGCTGACAGCCTCGTTGTCAGCAGCAGAGCAACTCTCATCCCCGGACAATCGTCTCTCTATGTCTTTCTCTACCGACACCGACGGACGTATGACCTATTGCCTCACCATGCAGGGCGACACCCTCATCCGTCCTTCACTCCTTGGCTTGTCATTAGAGAACGACCAACTCCTCACCGGCTTCCAAATAGTCAACACCGAGCGTAGCACTTTCGACGAGACATGGACACCTGTATGGGGCGAAGAGAGTGCTATCCGCAACCATTATAATGAGTTGTGCGTATTCCTCCGCCAGATGCCGCAAGACCGCTATATCTATATGCGTTTCCGTCTCTTCAACGAGGGCTTGGCGTTCCGTTACGAGTTCCCGCAACTCGGCTTGGGTTACTTCACTATCCTCGAAGAGCAGACCGAGTTTGCTATGCCCTCCGACCTTACCGCCTACTGGATACCGGGCGATTTCGACACGCAGGAGTATATGTACACCCGTTCCCGTCTCAGTGAGATACGCGCCAAGAGCGAGGCACAGCGTGTAGGCAACCTCAGCCAGACGGGTTTCTCCGATACAGGCGTGCAGACCGCTCTCCTGCTCCATACCGACAACGGCGTATGGCTCACTATCCACGAGGCGGCACTCATCGACTACTCCTGTATGCACCTCAACCTCAACGACACCAACCTTGTCTTTACCTCGTTCCTCACCCCCGACGACCAAGGCAAAAAGGGCTATATGCAGACCCCGTGCCACACTCCGTGGCGTACCGTCCAAGTGGCTACCGATGCCCGCGACATCCTTGCCAACCGTATGACCCTCAACCTCAACGACCCCTGCAAGATAGAGGACACCTCATGGATTCACCCGATGAAATATGTCGGCGTATGGTGGGAGATGATCAATGGCATGAGCAACTGGTCGTACACCAACGATTTCCCCTCCATCAAGATAGGGCAAACCGACTATGCACACGCTACACCGCACGGCAAACACGGTGCCACCACCGACAACGTCCTCCGTTACATCGACTTTGCAGCCAAGTACGGCTTCGACGGTGTCCTTGTCGAGGGCTGGAACATCGGCTGGGAAGACTGGTTCGGACACCAGAAAGACTATGTCTTCGATTTCGTTACCCCATACCCTGATTTCGATGTGGAGAAAATCCACCAATACGCCAAGGAACGGGGTGTCAAGATGATTATGCACCACGAGACCTCCGCATCCATTCGCAACTATGAGCGTCATCTCGACTCTGCCTACACGTTTATGAACCGGTACGACTATCCTGCCGTCAAGTCGGGCTATGTGGGCAATATCGTACCCGTAGGCGAAACCCACTATTCGCAGTGGCTCAACAACCACTACCTCTACTGCATTACCGAGGCGGCGAAACACCATATCATGGTCAATGCCCACGAAGCCACACGCCCAACGGGTATATGCCGCACCTACCCCAACTGGATAGGCAACGAGTCGGCCATGGGTACCGAGTACCAGGCGATGATGGGTATCCGACCCGGACACACGTGTATCCTGCCTTTCACGCGTCTCAATGGCGGACCGATGGACTACACCCCGGGTATCTTCGAGATGGATATGTCCAAGATGAACCCTCACAACCACAACCATTGTCTCACCACTTTGGCTAACCAACTCTCGCTCTATATAACGATGTATTCGCCCCTTCAGATGGCGGCAGACCTGCCCGAGAACTATGAGCGGTTCCCTGATGCCTTCCAATTCATTTGCGATGTGGCTATCGACTGGGATCAATCGTGGTACCTTGAGGCGGAACCGCTGGAATATATCACCGTTGCCCGCAAGACCAAAGGCAAGGATGAGTATTTCGTTGGCGGCACCAACGGCGAGCAGGCGCGTACCTCGAACATCCGTCTGGATTTCCTCCCCGCAGGCAAGAAATACATTGCCACTATCTATGCCGATGCTCCGGATGCTGACTACCGCACCAACCAGCAGGCATACACCGTCACCACCAAGCGCGTAACCTCCAAATCCAAACTCTCGCTCTATCAGGCACCCTCCGGCGGCTACGCCATCACCCTCCGCCTTCTGGAGTAACAAACGCCTTTCCCCTGAGCAATGCTTGCACGTACCCGTTAGTTAAAATAAATTGCAGCACGCAAATATGCATATATCCCCGAGAGAATACCGAGAGAACTCCGAGTAAACTGCCATAAATCAGCACTCGTTTCACACTTTGCAATGGTATATATGTTAAATTATCATAATACCACAACTCCCGCTTTGCAGACATAAAGGTGTAACAATGTAACGATGTAACAGCACTTT
>DJSG01000013.1:40016-59681 GCA_002440265.1 Bacteroidales bacterium UBA6340
AAAGTGCTGTTACATCGTTACACCGTTTCCCGGACCTCGCACTTTCCATCATCACCTACAACTTGCATTGTTGTGCTACTATTTCGGCGGTTACCACGGACAATTTCGCTTCTGCTTGCATATATCCGAAAAAAAACGTACCTTTGCGGGCAAAATGAAAGATATGAAACGGACATTCATTGTTACTATAGCGTGCTGGCTGACAATTGGTATTTCTGCCCAATCACTCAACCAATCGTATCTGGACTACATTGCCAAATACCGCGACTTGGCAATCGAGCAGCAGCGGAAGCACAAGATACCCGCGTCCATCACCATGGCGCAGGGCATATTGGAGTCGGCGGCAGGCAAGTCGGAACTGGCGGTCAAGGCAAACAACCACTTTGGTGTCAAGTGTACTTCCGATTGGCCCGGGCGCACATACAGGCACGACGACGAGACGGCAAACGAATGTTTCCGCCGCTATGCGGACGTGAAAGACTCGTATGAAGACCACTCCCTCTTCCTCAAGCGCAAACGCTATGAGAGCCTGTTCTCTCTGCCTGTCGGAGATTACAAGAACTGGGCGTATGGGCTCAAGGCATGCGGATATGCCACAGACCCCAAGTACCCCGAGAAACTGATACGGCTCATTGAGTTGTACGACCTCAACAGCCTCACATTTGACACGGTATTGGTGGCATCGGGCATAGTCAATCCTAATGATACTGCCATCGTGGAAACGTCCCATGATGATGTCATCGCTTTTGCTGACCAGGAGCGCACGGACGACTACAGCACACCTGCTATGGACAATGTGGAGTTGGGCGGCACGCACAAATCGGGACTTCGCAACGGCGTGCGCTACATAGTGGCAAAGCAGGGCGACACGTTTGAATCACTTGCATATCAACTGAATATGTACGAGCGTACCCTGCGCCGCTACAATGATGCCCTCGACACACGCGAACTGGAGGCGGGAGACCTCGTCTATATCTACCCCAAAAGGTGTCGGGCAGACCGCAAGCACCCCTATTGCACGGTACGCAAAGGAGATACGGCATGGGGATTGTCCCAGAAATACGGCATCAAACTGAAGAGTCTGTACAAACTCAACGGCATTCCCTACGGCACACCATTGACCACAGTACAACGCTTGGACTTGAGATAATGCAGACACATCGCGCACGCTCCATAGGCGACTTGCTGGCGGAGTTTATCCACGGTTCGGAACTCGAGAAACCCCTCTTGGAACGCCGTGTAGTGGAGTTGTGGCCGCAAGTACTGGGACCCACAGTGGCGCAACTCACGGGGCAGATAGAGGTGAAGAACGGCGTGCTGATGGTGCATATCCGCTCTGCGGCACTGCGCTCGCAGTTGTTCGAAATCAGGCACGACATAGTCAGAAAGTTGAACGATGCAGCACAGGCTAATGTGCTGAAAGATATACGGTTATTAGGATAGTGACATATCCCGAGAATATAGAACAGAAGATAGATTTTCAGGTCATTCGCGATGGTCTGCGCGGGTGTTGTATGTCAGCACTCGGGCGCGAACACGTGGATGCCATGGCGTGGCAGACAGATTACGACACCATCCTGCACCTTCTTATACGTGCGCGGGAGATGATGACGGTGCTGCAAGACGCCTCACTCTCCTTCCCTCACGGCGAGATTTACGACTTGCGCGAGGCACTCTCCCGTATCCGTATCGAGGGGCTGTTCCTCGACGAGGCGGAACTTTTCTCACTCCGCAAGACGCTGGACTACGTGGCGCAGGTGGAGCGGTTCTTCCACGCGTTGGACAAGGAGCGTTTCCCCGTACTGAGTACACTCACCACGGGCACCACCTTAGGGCATATCATTACCGAAATAGACAGAGTATTAGACCGTTACGGTCGCCTCAAAGACTCTGCTTCCCCCGAACTGGCACGTATCCGCGCCGAGATAACCCGCTCACAAGGCTCCGTCTCGCGCGCCCTCAACAGCATTCTCCGTCAGGCGCAGGCGGAAGGCATCCTCGACAAAGATGCTGCTCCCACCATGCGCGAAGGGCGGTTGGTACTGCCCGTGCCGCCCGCTTACAAGCGCAAGATAGGTGGTATCGTGCACGACGAGTCCGCCACGGGCAAGACCGTCTTCATAGAGCCGCAACAGGTGGTGGAGGCGAACAACCATATCCGCGAGTTGGAGGGCGAGGAGCGGCGCGAGCGTATGCGTATCCTGTTGGAAATCACCGCTATGCTACGCCCCGAAGTGCCGCAGATATTGGACTCGGAGACCTTCCTCGGAGAGGTGGACTTCCTCCGCGCCAAAGCACTCTTCGCCATAGACCTCGGGGCGATAGTTCCCGACTTCACAGGCGAACCCCTGCTGGACTGGCACGATGCACGCCACCCTGTGTTGCTGCTCACCTTCCGCCGTCAGGGCAAGACCGTGGTGCCGCTCACCATACGTCTTGACGCCAACCAACGTATCTTGGTCATCAGCGGACCCAACGCAGGCGGTAAGTCGGTGTGCCTCAAGACAGTAGCCCTCCTGCAATATATGCTCCAATGCGGACTGCCTGTGCCGATGAGCGAGGCAAGTCGTATGGGTCTGTTCACACAACTGATGCTGGACATCGGCGACGAGCAGAGCATTGAGGACGACCTCTCCACCTACTCCTCGCATCTGCGCAACATGAAGTACTTCGTGCGCCACGCGGACGCGCGCACGCTCCTGCTGATAGACGAGTTCGGTACAGGCACCGAGCCCCTTATTGGCGGTGCTATTGCCGAGGCGGTACTCTCGCAACTCAACGAGCAACGTGCCTTTGGTGTCATCACCACCCACTACACCAACCTCAAGCACCTCGCCGAGCAGACCCCGGGTATCGTCAACGGGGCTATGCTCTACGACCGCGGGCAACTGCGACCGCTCTTCCGGTTGTCTATAGGTCAGGCGGGTAGCAGTTTCGCTATCGAGATAGCCCGACAGATTGGGCTGCCCGACAGCATCATCCGTCGCGCCACGGACATCGTCGGCGAGGAGCATATCGACTACGACAAGCAACTGCAGGACATCGCACGCGACAAGCGGTATTGGGAGAACAAACGCCGGAATATCCACCTGCGCGAGAAGCACCTCGAGGAGAAAATCGCCTACTACGAGTCGGAGATTGCGGGGCTCAAGCAGAAGCGCAAAGACATCCTCACCGAGGCAAACCAACAGGCAGCCGACCTCTTGCGCCAGAGCAACGCCACCATCGAGCGCACCATTCGCGAAATCAAAGAGGCGAAGGCGGAGAAGACCGCCACGCAGCAGGCACGCCGCAAGGTGGAGCAACTCAAGAAACGTGTTGCCGACCCGCGAAAGACCCCCGACAGACCCGCGACAACCAAACAGGACAAAGTGCTGCGTGACCTCAGCGACCTCCGTGTCCTGACCAAAGACCCCGCACACCTTATTCAGGAGACCAACACGCCCAAACCGCGCCTTGTCTCGGCGAATGTGGCAGACGAGATGCGTCGGCGCAAACTTTCCTTCTCGCGCGAACTCGACATACGCGGACTCCGTGCCGACGAGGCCCTCAATATCGTTATGGCGTACATGGACGATGCCATCATGGTGGGTGCCGAGCAGGTCGCTATCCTCCACGGCACAGGCACGGGAGCCCTCAAGCAGGTGGTGCGCGACTACCTCGCACAACGCCAAAAAACCATGCAACGACTCGGCACGGGCACCCTTACTTTCCACGACGGAGACCCCGACCGCGGCGGAGCGGGAATAACCATTGTAGAACTCTGAACAACGAAAACAAACAATATGAAGATGTATAAAAAACTACTTCTCACCCTTGCCCTTCTGCCCCTCATGGCAGCGGCGCAAATCCAACCCGGCGACTCGCGCTACAGCATCTCGCTCCACGCGGGCTACGGGCACAACCAAACCTACGGCTCTATGGGCAACTTCGATATTGATGCCTTCATGCCTATCAATCAGCACTTTGAGATGCAGGCGGATATCCGTATGAGCACCGCCAACTTCTATTCCTTCGGCGTGCAGATGCGTCCCAAGTTCGCCCTGCCGGTTGGCGAGATGTTCCTCGAAGACCGCCTCATGGCACGCCTCATCACGCGCGACGCTTTCAACGAAGTCACGCAGGCACTCTCCCTTGGCTACCGTATGCAATACGTTAGTATTCAACTCGGTATGTCCACACGCCTCATCATTCGCCAGCCTTACGAGTGGCACTCCACCGAGTCCATCATCTGCGAACCCTTCAATGTCCTCTACCGCGTCGAGGGCTTTGTGCGTCCGCAGACCTCGCCGTGGAACATCAGTCTTTGCGTCTCCAACATGGACAACTACCAGATTGAGCGCGTCTGGCAACCGATGTTCATGCTCGGCAGCTGGTACGACCCCACCGACCACTGGCGCGTGCGTCTCTATGCCGAGTGCAAACCCACCGGAATGTTCCACCTCAACGCCACCTACTACGGAGCCGAAGTCCGCGTAGGGGCTGAATATCGTTTCTAAACCATCACAAGCAACTGATTATGAAAAGTATATATCGTACACTGCCACTCTTGGCACTCTTCGCGTTTGCCGCCTGCAATCCCGACTATAGCAACTACGACATCATCGGCATGGTGGCGGGCTCGTCCCCGCGTATCGACCTGCGGTTCGAGGAATCGCAAGCCTACAACGCCGAACACGGTGTCTCCATTATCAACGCCCTCAACGAGGACTACCGCGTCTATGTAGGCACCGACATTCACATCGACTCCACGCGCCGCAACTGGGAGACCTTCATCTCCGACTACCACGCCGACCTTAAGTGCCCTGTCGCGCTCCTTCTCGGCGACTTCATCAACGCGCAGAACCACTACGATTTCATGGCATCTGCCCTCACCGACGTGCCGCGCAACCCCGCCAAAGCCGACACCCTCATGCCCGTCATCGGCAACCACGACATCTATTTCAACCAGTGGAACCTCTACCGCAAGTTCTTCAAGACGAGCACCTACTATTTCATCGTGCGCACGCCCGCGGGCAAGCAAGACCTCTACATCGTCCTCGACTCCTCCGAAGGCACCATGGGTTCCAAGCAACTCGCATGGCTCCGTGAGGTGCTGCAATGGGCTGACAATCAGCCGTTCCGCCATCGTATCGTATGCACCCACACCTCCTTCTTCAAGCGCGACTCGTCGCAGGGGCATACCTCCAACTACCCCCTCGAAGAGGTCTATGCCCTCCTCAACCTCATAGAGAAGCACCATATAGATATGGTCTGGACGGGGCACGACCACTCGCGCGAAGTAACCCAAGTCAAGAGCACGACCTGTATCATCGTCGATACCATGCAGGACATCGAAAAGACGCCTTTCTACATGGTGGTGGATATGGACGAAGATATTGATTATCACTTTGTTGCCGTAAGACAAAACAAATGATTGCTTACCTCGGCATAGGAACCAATCTGGGCGACCGCAACGTGAATATCCTCACTGCCATCATCACGCTCCGCGATAAGGTCGGGGAGATGCTGCGCTGCTCCGCACCCTACCACAGTACGCCCGTGGGGTTCGCGTCCGACAATGACTTTGTCAACGTTGTCGCGTCCTTCCGCACCCCGCTCACGCCCCGCGAACTCCTCGTTGCCACACAGAACATCGAGCACCTCATGGGGCGAACCGAAAAGTCCGTCAACGGGCAGTACCATGACCGCATCATCGACATCGACCTGCTCCTGTGCTTTGCCGACAACGGCGAACCGCTTACCTGTTCTACGCCCGACCTCACCCTGCCGCACCCGCGTATGCAGGAGCGCGACTTCGTCATGATGCCCTTGCGGGAAATATATAAAGATACATTAACGACTCAGTCGGGTCAAACGGCTACTTTTCAGCAAGGGATAAGCAACCCATGCGCAAGGGATACGCAAGGGATAGAAGATAAATAATTATATAAAAACGAATGACAGTTCTTTACGAAGATAATCATATCATGGCCGTCAACAAGACGTGCAGCGAGATTGTGCAGGGCGACAAGACGGGCGACACGCCCCTCTCCGAGACCGTCAAGGCATACATCAAGGAGAAGTACCACAAGCCGGGCGAGGTCTTCCTGGGTGTTACGCATCGTCTCGACCGACCTACAAGCGGGGTGGTGCTGTTTGCGCGCACCAGCAAGGCATTGGCGCGGCTCAACGATATGTTCAAATCGCACAACGAAATCAAGAAGACTTACTGGGCTATCGTTGCCAATGCGCCGGCGGAGCCCGAGGGACGCCTTGAGCATTTCCTCACCCGCAACGAGCAGCAGAACAAGTCCTACGTCGTTACGCGCTTCGACCGTGAGGGCAATCCCCTCACCCGCGACGGCAAATCCATCGACCGTGAAGCAAAGCGCGCCATCCTTACCTATAGGACGATAGCCCGTGGCGACCGCTATACGCTGCTCGAGATTAACCTCGAGACGGGTCGTCACCACCAGATACGCTGCCAGCTGGCGGCTATCGGCTGCCCCATCAAAGGCGACCTCAAGTACGGTGCCAAGCGCAGCAACCCCGACGGAGGTATCTGTCTCCATGCCCGCCGCATCGAGTTTGTGCACCCTGTCAGCCACATCGACATCTCCATCACTGCCCCCGTGCCCGACGACAACCTCTGGCACGCCCTCGAGCAGCAAGTAAAAGAATAGCAAACAACATTTGTCTGATATGAAGTCCTTGAAGTGTAAATACTGTGGGTGTACCGAATTTATTACTCAACTTAATAAGTATGATGTTTACGAGGTCATTGATAATAAACTTGAATACATCACGACCGAAAGTATAGATGAACCTGATGAGTTTTATTGCCGCGATTGTGGTGAACTTTTAGAGATATAGTATATGACATCAAGCAACTTTATTTATATGATTGGTCGGTGGCACAATATTTGCCATGATGCAGCGGCAACCAAGCAACTAACAAACAAAATATAGTACTAACCAATAAATAAATCAGTATCATGAAACATCAACATTCAAAAAAACTGACATCGCATGAACGCTGTTGTATGCTCATTGCAATGGCATTGTGCACTATGCTGTTGAATTCATGTGTTGTGCAGGATGCAACAGGTGGTGTTGATTGGTATTTGTGCATAAATGCAAAAGATTCTTTGGAAATTCAATGCCCAGTTTCTGATGATGTTATCATTCAGGATACAATATCAGAATATCCGGAGTGGGTACGTGTTGATAACGCGTGTGCTAAAACATCGGGAGACGTGTATATTCAAGGAACATATTTCTACTCCAACAAAGGCGATTACAAGTACGCACATACCGAAAGGAAGTTCACTATCAAGCGTTTGACTGCTAATGCTCCTGTGAGGGTTATATTGGCGTATCACATGGTTCAACCCGATAATTATGGTTGGATGCCGCGCGATGCTGCCAAGCGAGATTCTGTCTTTAACGTATTAGTAGAGATATATGGAGAAGAGAAGGTGGTCACCATTCCAACGGATTGCTCGGAAAAGACCTTGTCTTTCAAACCATAATATGCCACCCTTATCGTATCAAACAGTTTACCAGGCAATTAACAAACAATTTTCAATACAAACCAACAAAAAATCTAATCAAGTATGAAACACCTTCTTTTAGGCGATGAAGCGATAGCGCAAGGTGCTATCGACGCAGGCTTGAGCGGTGTCTATGCCTACCCGGGCACACCGTCAACGGAAATCACGGAGTACATTCAACTGCACGAGGCGAAAGCCGCACACCCCTCTATCTTCTGCCGTTGGGCATCCAACGAGAAGACCGCTATGGAGGGCGCACTCGGTATGTCCTATATGGGCAAACGCGCACTCGTATGTATGAAGCACGTGGGTATGAACGTCTGTGCAGACGCATTCATGAACGCTGCTATCACCGGCGTGAACGGCGGCTTGGTAGTGGTGGCTGCCGACGACCCCTCTATGCACTCCTCGCAAAACGAGCAGGACAGCCGTTTCTATGCCAAGTTTGCCATGATACCATGTTTCGAGCCCACCAACCAACAGGAGGCATACGAGATGACCAAAGAGGCGTTCCGCCTTTCTGAGGAACTGCGCACACCCATCCTTTTGCGCGTAACAACCCGCATGGCTCACTCGCGTGCCGTTGTCGAGACCGCTGACAACACACCTGTGCAGAACCAGATGTCTCTCCCCGAGAACGTACAGCACTTTATCCTGCTGCCGGCATTTGCCAAGAAGAACTACGCCGAACTCGTAGCCGCACAACCCACATTCGTGCACAAGAGCGAGACTTCGCCCTTCAATTCCTATGTCAAAGGCACGCACCCCGAGCGCGGTATCATCACCACGGGTATTGCCTACAACTACCTCATGGAGAACTACCAACCTGCTATGGGCTGCTCTATCCTCAAGGTCGCTCAGTACCCGCTGCCCGTTGCCCTCATCAACCAAATGGTGGCTGACGGTGCCAAGGAAATCCTCGTCATCGAAGAGGGGCAACCCGTCGTTGAGGAACTCATCCACGGACTCGTGCCTTCCACTGTCGCAGTCAAAGGACGCCTCACGGGCGACCTGCCGCGTATGGGCGAACTCACACCCGACAGCGTACGCCTTGCCATCGGTCTCGATGCACTGCCTACCCGCGAAGCGGACAATCTCGTTGTCAACCGTCCGCCCGCACTGTGCCAAGGTTGTGGACACCGTGATGTATATGCTGCCCTCAACGAGGTCGCACGCGAATACCCGCAACCCCGTATCTTCGGCGACATCGGTTGCTACACGCTGGGTGCCCTCTCGCCCTTCCACGCTATCCACGCGTGTGTCGAGATGGGAGCCTCTATCACTATGGCGAAAGGCGCTGCCGATGCAGGGCAACACCCCGCCATTGCCGTTATCGGTGACTCTACGTTCACCCACTCGGGTATGACCGGACTCTTGGACTGCGTCAACAGCAACGCCAATGTAGTGGTACTTATCTCCGACAACCTCACCACGGGTATGACGGGCGGACAAGACTCTGCCGGTACGGGTCGCCTCGAACAGATATGCTATGGTGTCGGTGTGGACAAAGACCATGTGCGCGTAGTAGTTCCCCTGCCCAAGAATATGGACGAGATTAAGAATGTGCTCCGCGAAGAAATCGACTACCCGGGTACTTCCGTAGTCATCGCACGCCGCGAGTGCATCCAAACGCTCAAACGCCACTTGAAAGCAAAAAAGTAAAGGGGACTTCTATAAATTACCTTGCTAAGTATTTTGAGTGATATTTTGAGCAGATTGTGGCGCGGAAGGAGGGCGCAATGCGGGCATTGTAACCGACTGACAAACCACAAGATGCCAAAATAGCGACAAAATACAGCAATAGAGGTCTTAATGTACACATTAAATAAATTATTTACAAAGGGAATGGGGAATTTATAGAAGTCCCCTTAACCCTTAAATCAAAGAAACAACATGAAAAAAGATATTATTTTAGCAGGTGTCGGAGGACAAGGTATCCTCTCTATTGCTACAGTCATTGGTGAAGCCGCTTTGGCAGAAGGCTTGTATCTCAAGCAAGCCGAGGTACACGGCATGAGTCAGCGTGGCGGCGACGTGCAGTCCAATCTCCGTCTCTCGTCCGAACCTATCCACTCGGACCTCATTCCCGTTGGCGGAGCCGACCTTATCATCTCCTTGGAGCCTATGGAGGCATTGCGCTACGTGCAGTATCTCAAGCCCGAGGGCTGGATTGTTACATCGTCTGTGCCTTTCGTCAATATCCCCAACTATCCCGAGTTGGCAGAGGTTATCCGCCACATCGAAGCCCACAAGAACCACGTTCTTTTGGACGTAGAAGCCCTTGCCAAAGAGGCAGGCGCACCCTCGCAGGCGGCTAACATGGTGCTTCTCGGAGCAGCCATTCCTATGTTGGGTATCGACCACGACAAGATGATTGCCGGTGTGCAGCGTGTCTTCGCCCGCAAAGGCGATGCCATCGTCCAAAGCAACGTCTCCGCCGTCGAAGCCGGCTACCGCAACTCAAAACACAACTAACCCGCAACCCCTACGCGACATTCGCGTATATGACCAAAACAGGAAGTGCACCGCACAATGCACTTCCTGTTCTGTCTTGACACACTTCCCGTTTGGGTTCATAACCGCCCCGTCGTTCCATAATTATAAATACATGTAAAACAAACCATTTCCCGAGAGAACTTCGAGAGAACACCGAGTAAATCACGGCATATTACACACTGAAAAATCACGGTTATTAAAATACATCAACATCTTCTCATAAGCCTGTCATGTCGCTTGCCTGTCATTGGAAAAATCCACCATCTGTTGTACATCTCGCCAATTTATTGTAACTTTGCACCCCAAAATCTGTGTATAAGATGAAAGAGCGTATTCAATCCCTGTTGCAGCAGGTGCAAAACATGCAGGCGAATAGTGCTGAAGAACTGGAAGCACTGCGTATCAAATATATCTCCAAAAAAGGCGAGATTACGGAATTATTTAACGAGTTCCGTACCGTCCCCAAGGAAGAAAAAGCCTCTATCGGTCAGCCCCTCAACCAGTTACGCCAATTGGCTGAAGCGCGTATCAACGAACTGCGCGAGCAACTCGAGGCGCATAGCACACAACGCGACGGGCAAAACGCGCTTGACCTCACACGCACTCCGGACCCCATTGAGTTAGGTACGCGCCACCCGCTCTCCTTGGTGCGCGAACAGATAATTGACATCTTCTCCCGCGTCGGATTCACCGTTGCCGAAGGACCCGAAGTCGAGGACGACAAGCATGTCTTCTCTCTGCTCAACTTCGCACCGGAGCACCCCGCACGGGATATGCAGGACACGTTCTTCATCGAAAAACAACCGGGCGTACAGACACCGCAGGACATCCTGCTTCGCACGCACACTTCCAGTGTCCAGACCAGAGTGATGCTCAGCCAACAACCGCCCATTCGCGTTCTTTGCCCTGGACGTGTCTACCGCAACGAGGCTATCTCCGCGCGCGCGCACTGCTTCTTCCACCAGGTCGAAGGGCTCTATGTGGATAAAAATGTCAGTTTCGCCGACTTGCGAGAGGTCCTGCTCTATTTTGCCAAAGAGATGTTCGGACCCGACACGCAGATCCGCCTGAGACCATCCTATTTCCCGTTCACCGAACCATCGGCGGAAATGGATATCTCCTGCGACCTCTGCGGTGGAAAAGGCTGCTCTTTCTGCAAAGGTACAGGATGGGTGGAAATACTGGGATGCGGTATGGTGGACCCCAATGTGCTCGAAGCCTGCGGCATCGACTCCAAAATCTACTCGGGATATGCTTTCGGACTCGGCGTGGAGCGTATCACCAACCTCAAGTATCGCGTCAAAGACTTGCGGCTCTTCTCCGAAAACGATGTGCGCTTCCTGCGCCAGTTCGAGAGTTGCTAACCCTCATCAAGAGGACTGTCTCGGGAAAATACCTATATATTCTGCCTTTGCCAGACGATGGCATCTCCCTCTATTGTCCATGCTTTAAGCACGGAAGAGGGAGCAAACCCTAGGTCTTGATACACGGACATACTGGGGATATTGTGAGTGCCTACAATGGCATAAACCATTCTTAGGTGCAGAAAATCAAACACATAGTGCAACAATTGGCGGACTGCTTCATGCCCTACCCCACGCCCGCGGGCATCCGGAGCGACATACAAACCGATAGCCGCTTTACCGTTGCGGGCATCAAAATCAAACAAATCAATGCAACCAAGCGTCGTAGAGGCTTGTGATTGCACACCGTCCATAGAAGGATTGTCCTCACAAATCATTAGACGCAACTGACCATCCTTGTATATATCGCCCGTAGTGGACTCGATATACGCACGCAAGTCCTGATGGGACAGCGGGTTATGCGTATCCGAATCCGCCCAAGCGGACGAATCATTCTCCCATTGATACAGGAACGGGAGGTCGGATGGCTCCAATTTGCGCAAATGAATCATACTATTACCTTACAACATATAACCAACCTATAACTATCCACCAACAATATCCCTTGCTATTTGAACAGCCCGAACAAGCCGCCTTTCTGCTTTTTCTGCGGCTCCGAGGTGCCGCCGGACGCGGGTTTGAACGGACTCCCGCTGTGAATCATCTGATAAATAATGCCCCAATCGGGTATGCCGCCCAAGTTGCGGTCGTCTATAAAAAGGTCGGCCTCCAACTTGCGGGCACGCACAATCTCCGAGGTCTCCTCAGGAAAATTGCTATTGACGGCATAGAACTCCAATCCGCGGGCGGCACAATAGTCCACCGCCTCCTGCAGCAGATGCCCCTCGCGGCAACTCCACAATATGAGTTGGTGGTGGTCTTCCTGCTGCAATTTCTTCAGCGTCTCAATGGCAAACGGTATAGGTTTCCCGATATTCGGGTATTCGTGAGTGACGATTGTCCCGTCAAAATCTACGGCTATAGTCATAAGATGTACGATTTACGAATGTACGATGTACGATTTTAGTAAGTTTCCGCATTGTTGTCTTTGGGCTGCAACTCCAATTCCATCTTGCGCACGGTCGGTTTGGTGAATATCCAACCGATGGCAGCCACGGCGGTTATCCACAGCATCGACTGGTAGCAACCCATCAGATAAAACGCCGCTATGCCGAACACCATACTATTGCTAACCAGCAAGATACGTGTCGTAGCCATCTGCTTGTAGCCCTGCCATTTCTCGTTGTTGTCGTCCGCCAGCGTACTCAAAAACTGGCATTTGCGTTTGCCCGCATACAGCCCCAGCGGAATAGTGCAGAGCGCGTCAATAATCACCGCGTATTGCAGCACTTTTCCGAGTGTGGACATACGGTCGATGGGTGCCACTATCTCTTTCATTACCAGGAAATAACACAGCGTACCGACCAGCAATGTCAGCACCAATACGCCATAATAGTACCCGTTGAGCGAGCGAATAATCTTTTCTTTCATTGTGTTTGCTATTAAGTGGTTATGCTTTGAACTCTATCCTGTTGACAATAGACCGCCCGAGGGTTATCTCGTCCGTGTACTCCAACTCGTTGCCTACCGCCACACCACGTGCTATCTGACTGATACGCAAGCAGTTGTCTCCTGCCACATTCTGCAACCGGCGATAGATATAGAAGTTGGTCGTATCGCCCTCCATGGTGGTCGGCAGTGCCAAAATCACCTCTTTCACCTCCTCGGGAGCAATGCGCGCCACCAGGCTGTCTATCTCCAAATCCGACGGACCCACCCCGTCCATAGGCGAAATCACCCCGCCCAACACGTGGTACAAACCGTGATACTGCCCCGTATTTTCAATCGACATCACGTCCTGCACGTTCTCCACCACGCAAATCGTCTGCCGGTCACGCGAGTGCGACTGGCAAATCGGGCACACTTCCTTGTCGGAAATGGTGTGGCACACGCGGCAATAATGCACATCGTGCTTGAGGGTGGTCAGTGCACCCGCAAACGCCTCCACGTCTTTGTCGGGCTGCCGCAGCAGGTGAAGCACTAACCGCAACGCCGTCTTGCGCCCCACTCCGGGCAGCGAAGCAAACTGGTTCACCGCGTTGCCGAGCAGTATAGATGGGTAGTTGCTGTCCATTATTTCTCCTTTTTCGCCCACCTCGCAGGGATAATACGGTACGGATACCGCTCACGCATGTGTTCCGCATTCGGGCAGTCGCAACGGTGGATACGTATGCCTTTAGTGATGCTCACAAAGCCGAATATCGGGTCGCAAGGCACAGGGTTACAGCACTTTGCAAGGTTATAGTCCACGTTCTTCACATTCACGTCCACCTCCAGTGCCAATGCCTCCTGCGGCGTAGGCTGATAGGTCGGTGCCGTGTGTGGCACAGCCTCGTGAGGCGCGTCAAGATTCTGGTATATGTCCTTGATTCTCAGCACATCTTCCTTGCCGAGCGCAATGGACTGGTACAGGTCGCTCACCGCCTTGTACCCTAATTTCACCGCCAATCGCGACACACGTACCTCGTCGTATTCTACTTTCCAGTTCTTGAAACGCCGCTCCAATGTCTCGCGTCCCTCGGCGGCGTTGCGGTACTCCACCTCCTTCAGCGACTGCCGAATCTTGTTCTTCGCGCGGGTCGAGACCACCACATTCAGCCAGTCAGCCGACGGGTGTTGGTTGGGCGAGGTCAGTATCTCCACTTGGTCGCCGTTCTGCAACTGCTGACGGATGCTTACATTCTGATTGCGAATACGTCCGCCAACGCAGTGGCACCCCACCTCGCTATGCACCGAAAACGCAAAATCCAGCACCGTCGCCCCCGCAGGCAGCCTTTTCAGGTCGCCCGTCGGCGTGAACACGTACACGCTCTGCCTGTCGGTATTCAGCCTGTGTCCGTCCACGCCCTTGTACGCCCAATGCGCAGCCACGCCTTTCTCCGCCACTTCGTCCATACGGCGCGTGCGTATCTGCACCTCCACCCACTTGTCTTCGGGACCGAGCACCGTCGTATGCAGGCTCTCGTAACCGTTCTCTTTGGGCACGCTCAGCCAGTCGCGGAGCCGCTTCGGATTGGGTTTGTACATATCCGTGATGAGCGAATACACCTGCCAGCAGTCCTGTTTCTCGCGCTCCAACGGCGAGTCCAAGATAATACGGATGGCGAACAGGTCGTATATCCTGTCCACATCGCAGTGTTGCACCTGCATCTTGTGATAGATGCTGTGTATGGATTTCGGGCGACCCTTGATGGTGCAGACAAAGCCTTCCTCCTTCAGTTTCTTCTCCAGCGGCGCAATAAACGCGGCAATATACGCATCGCGCTGGGCTTTCTTCTCGTTCAGCGCATGCGCTATATATTTATAGGTATCGTAATCGGTGAACTTCAGCGCGAGGTCTTCCATCTCGGTCTTTATCGCATACAAGCCCAACCGGTGCGCCAACGGCGCATGCAGCGCATTCGTCTCGCGCGCCACGTGCCGACGGCGGTCCGAATCGCCCTCCTTGTCCAACTGACGGAGCAACTCCAGCCGCTCCGACAGTATCTTGTATAGTACCTGATTGCTATCCTCCATTCTCGTCCTCTTTTTCGCCTGCAAAATTACGAAATTATTTGCATATATCGAAAACTATTTGTACTTTTGCGGCGGTTTTTGCGTGCCGTGCGCGAACCTGAAAACCGAAATTTATAACAAAGCGTGATATGAAATCTAAAATCATCATTCGAGTTTTGCTCGGTATTGCCGTGATTCTCATGGCGTATCTCTGCATCATGAGCGTTGTTACCCCCATTCGCTTCGAGGAGCAGCGCGCTATCCGCGAGAAAGCGGTCATCAACAACCTCATCAGTCTCCGTACTGCCGAGGCGCAGTTCCGTCTGGACAAGGGCTATTTCACCGCCGATTTGGACTCGTTGGTACAATATCTCAGGACCGCTCCCAAGAAGGAAGTGCTCAAGGAGGGCTCACTCACTGAAAAGCAACTCGAGGACGGTATGACCGAGAACAAGGCGGCTAAAATCATAGAGCGCGCACGCATCAAGGCACAGCGCAAGATGAATTTCCAAGGTCCCGACAGCCTCGACCAACTCTATCAGTACGTCTGGGAGAACGACAAAGAGGTTATCCACGAGGGCTTGCAGGGCTTCCGCCGCGATACCATCTTCACCAATATGATTCAATCGCTCTACAAGGGGCAGTACACCGAGGCTACTATCGGGCAAATCATCTATATCCCTTACACCGACAAGGTGAAGTTCGAGGTGGAGACCAACAACAACTACACCACTTCCCAGGGTATCCGCGTGCCTATCTTCGAGATTCGCGCACACTACGACACCTACCTCCACGACCTTGATAATCAGGAGCGTGTCAACCTCATCGACAAGGAGAAGAAGTTGGAGCACTATCCGGGACTGAAAGTAGGTTCCGTAGAAGCCCCGAACAACAACGCCGGCAACTGGGAGTAATCCCTGTTGCCCCCGCAAAAGGGTCGTATCTTTACCAAGCCCTGTCTGCGAACCCACCGCAAAAAGTGTTATTTTTTAAGATTACCCTCTGCTGATACACCCCCTGCAAAGTCGGGTCAAACAGCAAGGGATACGCAAGGGATGAGCAAGGGATAGGCAACCTTTACGCCACCCTTGAAAATGTACGATTATTAAGATGCAACCATCTTCAAGAATATACTATGATGCATCGCATCGGGTATATTGGGGGCGTTGTCTTGAAGATGGTTGCTTTTTAGTAAATACTTGCCAAGTGCTCAATAAGCACTCGGAAAGGGTTCGGCAAATATTCAGTAAAAATTTGGCAAGGGTTTGGCAAGTTGTTGGTAAGTTGCCAATGGGTACTCAAAGGATAATATAATAATAAGGTCATAAGTATTTTATGAGGATTATCTCAGGAACGTATGGGGGGCGTCGTTTGATGCCCCCTAAAAATATAACCGCACGTCCTACCACGGACTTTGCCAAGGAGAGTCTGTTCAATCTCCTGACCAACCGTATGGACTTTGACGGTGTGGATATGCTCGACCTGTTTGCAGGCACGGGCGGTATCGGCTTGGAGTTTGTCAGCCGTGGTGCGCGCGAAGTAACAGCGGTAGAGATGGCGCATACGCAGCAGAACTTCATCATCTCCACGTGCAAGCAACTGGGCATCACCAACCTCCGTGTGGTCCGTGGCGATGTCTTCAAATACATCGCTGCCTGCCACTTGCAATTCGACTTCATCTTTGCCGACCCCCCCTACGCACTCCCCGCCTTACCCGCCTTACCCAACCTCATCTTCGGCATCAATCCTCAAACGGGAGAGCCACTTTCCTCCCGCACCTTGCTGAAGCCCGACGGGCTCTTTGTCTTGGAGCACGGCAAAGACTACGACTTCACCTCTCACCCCCATTTCGCCGACCATCGTACCTACGGCAGCGTCAATTTCACATTCTTCACATAAAAAAAGTGAGCAACAAGAGTTACTACTCGGTTGCTCACTTTTTATGATAAGGTCAATCAGCGCAGTTTCGCACCGAACTTGTCCTCGAAGGTCTTCTGCAGGCGTTGCATGATGGTCTCTATCTGTTTGTCCTTCAGCGTATTGTCTGCATCTTGGAGTATAAAGGACAATGCATAGGACTTCTTGCCGGCTTCCAAATTCTTGCCCTCATAGACATCAAACAAATACACATCTTTCAGCAGTTTCTTCTCGGTGTCCTTGGCAGCCTTGGCGAGGTCGGCAAACTGCACTTGCTTGTCCACCAGCAAAGCAAAGTCGCGCTTTACCTCAGGGTACTTGGGCAGGTCGGTAATGACAGGTTTGTACTGCTTGTTGAGACGCAAGAGTTGGTTCCAATCGAGGTCGGCATAATACACAGGGTTGTCAATGTCAAACGCCTTGCGCAGGCGGGTGGAGACGATACCCATATATCCTATTTCCTTACCATTGGGTGCCTTGATGAGCAGCCCGTCGGGGCACAACTCATTCTCCAAAGGCTCTAACACACAACGTGATATGTCCACTCCGAGACGGCGCAGCACATTGTTCACGTAAGCGTGCAACTGATAAAAACTACACTTGTCGCCCTGGTGCACCCAACTCTGCAATGTCTTGTTGCCTGTTATCCACAAGGCGAGGTGCGGCTCTTCCGTATAGGCATACAGCGGGTCCACTTCCCAATTCGGGTCTTTCTCACGGCGTGCAGCCACTTTCGCGCTGTCATAATGATAGCAATTGCCAAACTCATAGAACTTCAAGTCGGCGTTCTTGCGATTGGCATTGCGCTGTATGCTCTCCAAACCGCCAAAGAGCAAGGTCTGGCGCATTACCCCTAAGTCTTGGCTCAGCGGATTGAGTATCTTGACACAGTGCTCCAACGGATATTGCTTGAGTCCTTCATAGTAAGATACTTTCGTCAGCGAGTTGTTGAGTATCTCATAGAATCCCTGTGCCGACAACTGCTCCGAGATACGTGTTTGCAGTGCCACGGGGTTGGGCTTTGGACTGTAACTGAGATTGGTATTTACTTTCTCGGGGAACTCCACATTGTTGTAGCCGTAGATACGCAGGATGTCCTCCACCACATCGCACTCGCGCTGCACGTCCACACGGTAACGCGGCACGCCGATATGCCAGAGGCTGCCCTCACGGCTGTAAATCTCCACCTCAAGGGCACGGAGAATGGTCTCTATCTCCTCGGCACTCAACTCCTTGCCTATGAGCGCATTCACGCGATGGATATCCATATCCACCTGCCACGGCTCGAAGTATGTCTGTCCCTCGTCGGTAATCTCCATGGCAACCTCACCGCCTGCCACTTCCTGAATAAGCAGGGCGCAACGCTTCAATATATATAAGGTGTTGTTGGGGTCGCAACCGCGCTCGTAACGGAAACTGGCATCGGTACTCAACTGGTGGCGACGCGCCGTCTTGCGGATACTGACGGGGTCAAAGTACGCGCTCTCAAGAAATACGTTCTTGGTATGCTCGGTGATACCCGACTCCAAGCCACCGAAGACACCGGCGATAGTCATCGGTTCCTCGGCGTTGCAAATCATCAGGTCTGCCGATGAGAGAGTGCGCTCTACCCCATCCAGAGTGACGAACTTCTCCCCCTCGCGGGCATTACGCACGTGAATGGTATGTCCTTTTATCTTGTCGGCATCAAACGAGTGCAGAGCCTGCCCCATCTCGTGCAGCACGAAGTTGGTAACGTCCACCACATTGTTGATGGAGTGCAAGCCGATGGCGTTGAGTGACTTTTTGAGCCAGTCAGGCGACTCCTTGACCGTCACACCCTGTATGCTGACGCCCGTGTAGCGCGGGCAAGCCTGCGGGTTGTCTATGGTAACGGTGATGGGCAGGTTGTGGTTGTCCACACGGAAAGCGTCCACGCTCGGTTTGGTAAGTGCAACCTCCTGACCGTGCGCCTTGTAGTAAGCGTACAGGTCGCGTGCCACACCATAGTGGCTTGCCGCGTCGGAGCGGTTGGGTGTGATGTCCACCTCGATGAGGGTGTCGTCCTCTATGTGGAAATACTCCTTGGCGGGCATACCCACAGGCGTGTCGGGCGGCAGCACCATGATGCCGTCATGGCTTGTGCCTACCCCTATCTCGTCTTCGGCACAAATCATGCCGAGGCTCTCCTCGCCACGGATTTTGCCGCGCTTGATAGTGAAATGCTCATCGCCTTGGTACAGCACAGTGCCTATGGTAGCCACGATAACTTTCTGACCGGCAGCCACATTGGGTGCCCCGCAGACTATCTGTAGCGGCTCGGCATCGGGTGCCACGCGCGTGGTGGTGATATGCAGGTGGTCGGAATTGGGGTGCGGCACGCAGGTGAGGACTTCACCTACCACCAAGCCTTCCAAGCCGCCCCGTATAGTTTGTACCGTCTCTACCGTACCGACCTCCAAACCAATGGAAGTCAATATCTTAGCCACTGTGTTGGCATCATCTGTGAGTGCCAGGTAGCGTTTCAACCAATTGTAAGATATATTCATACTCGTATTCTATTGTCTGTGTAACATTTCCAACCCGCAAAGTTACACAAAAAATCCGAAATGCGCAACATAAAAACACTTTACCTTTGCAGCGTGAAAGGAGAAGTATCAAAAATTAAGATGAGGAGTCAATAAGAATATGCGGATAAAGATGTCGCAAGTATGTCTTTTTTGTCGGAAGACTTGCAGGAAAAAGCGTTAATTTGTACCTGTACTGTCCAATAACAAATG
>DJSG01000059.1:0-2266 GCA_002440265.1 Bacteroidales bacterium UBA6340
CCCAACGGCAAGATGAAGAGCCGCGAGGGTACGGTGGTGGACGCCGATGACCTGATGGCGCAGATGATTGACGATGCCCGTGAGATTTCCAAAGACAAAGTGAATACCCTGCCCGACATCACCGCCGACGAGGCAAATGAGATAGCACGTATCGTGGGCTTGGGCGCATTGAAATACTTTATTCTCAAGGTCGATCCGCGCAAGAATATGCTCTTCAATCCCGCAGAGAGTATCGATTTCAACGGCAATACGGGGCCGTTTATCCAATATACTTACGCGCGTATTCAGAGCGTGCTGCGCAAGGCGGAAGCAGAGGAAATAAAAGATGATTTGCAAATTTGCAAATTTACAAATTTACAAATTGCCCCAAAGGAGTTGGCACTTGTCCAACGCTTGGCGGATTATCCCGCTGTGGTGCGTCAGGCGGGCAATGATTTCTCGCCTGCTGTGATTGCCAACTATGCGTATGCATTGGCGTGCGATTTCAATTCGTTCTACCACGACTATAGCATCCTCAACGAACCCGATGCGCAAGTGCGTGCCATGCGTCTGACGCTCTCCGCTACGGTGGCAAAGGTTATCTGCAGTGCGATGGCACTATTAGGTATTGAGGTGCCGAACAGGATGTAGGATAATCGCCCTAAGAAACATGAAAAAGCCCTCTTGACGATGTGTCGGGAGGGCTTTGCTTTATTCATACTTCTGAAACAGGAAGTCGTTGTAGGGGTAGCGTTGTATGTGAATGGCCTTGATGCGGTCGTAGAGCAGCGACTTGAGGGCGTCGATATTGGTCTTGTCCATGGCGGAAATAAAGATACAGTCGTCGTGCAACTTCGCCATCCACGTGCGCTGCAACTCCTCCAGTGAGACGTTCTCTCGGCGCATGGGAGTCAGGTCGTCTTCGTCTTTCGGCGTGTAGGTGAACGCATCTATCTTGTTGAACACTACTATAGTAGGTATAGTCCGCACGCTGCGTTTGCTTTTCTGTCCTGCAGTCCTGCTTACTTTGCCTGCCTGCCACGGCTGATGCTCTTGCAAAGCCTCTTCGTGCTCCAGCAGTTCGCTGATTGTACGTTGCACCACCTCGTATTGCTCCTCGAAGTTGGGGTGCGAGATATCCACTACATGCACCAGCAAATCCGCCTCGCGCACTTCGTCCAGCGTGGACTTGAAACTCTCAATCAGGTTGTGCGGCAGTTTGCGGATAAAGCCCACAGTATCAGACAATAGGAACGGCAGGTTATCGATGGTCACCTTGCGCACGGTGGTGTCGAGGGTTGCAAACAGTTTGTTCTCGGCAAAGACATCAGACTTGCTCAGCAGGTTCATCAGTGTCGATTTGCCCACATTGGTATAGCCCACCAGCGCGACGCGCACCATCTTACCGCGGTTCTGACGCTGTGTAGCCATCTGCTTGTCAATCTTCTTGAGGTCTTCGCGCAGCAACGCAATACGCTGTCCGATAATCCGCTTGTCCGCCTCTATCTGTGTCTCGCCCATGCCACGGCTGGTGGTTCCGCCACCACGCTGGCGGTCGAGGTGCGACCACATACGTGTCAGACGCGGGAGCATATACTGCAGGTGTGCCATCTCCACCTGTGTCTTCGCGTAGGAGGTCTGTGCCCGCTGCAGGAATATCTCCAATATCAGGATAGTTCTGTCCATCACCCGCACGTGTCCCGTCTTTCCATTGGGCAGCGTATTCAGTTCCTTTTCTATATTGCGCAACTGCCTCGGCGACAACTCATCATCAAAGATAACCACAGAAATATCCGAACCACCTTCCCCTCCCGAAGAGGTGTTTACACAACTTCCGTCGAGCCCCCTCTCTGAGGGGGTTGGGGGAGTCTTTGGGTAGTTTTGTATATACTCTTTGATTTCCTGCAACTTGCCCTCCCCCACATATGTCGCCGTGTTGGGTTGGTCAAGGCGTTGCACAAACCGCTTCACGGGCACAATATGGTTGGTATCGGCAAGGAATGCCAACTCGTCCAGGTACTCACGCGTCCGCTCCTCGTCCTGCGTGGGGGTAATCAGTCCCACGAGAACGGCGTGGTTGATATATTCTTTGATTTCTATCATGATGTTCCGGCAATAATTATGCACCTAAATGAGACGCAAAGGTAGCGAATAATTTGTATACTTGCAATATCTTTATAAAAATTCCATTGTGCTATATGTTTACGAGGGAAGTTTAATGAAAGGCGCATTATTGGTAATACTTTACCAACAAAAATATGGAATCTGTTGTATCTTTGCAGCGTGA
>DJSG01000059.1:2287-7305 GCA_002440265.1 Bacteroidales bacterium UBA6340
TCCGGTAGGCTGCAGACGTAAGCAGCCCTTGTTCTTTGACGTATGAATACTGCCCGGGAGGGCAGTGGAGGGAGTTTCGGTTCCCTCGGCGGGGGCAAAGGTGCCCCCGCGAATAGGGTAGAGTGCCTTGCCGGTACAAATGTGGGGCGGAGAGTACGGGAATGCCGTGTTCCTCTGTGTAGCAAACGATGTGGTTAGTGCACTACCCCTACCTCGTCCAGCAACTCTCCCGTGTCCACGAAGCGGGTCTCCACGTGGAGAGTGTCGGGCATCACGATGATGTATTCGTACACTCCGCGCCCGGACGATATGCACTCGTTATGGCGGCTCTGTTTGTTGGGGTAGCGTTTGGTGGAGGCGTTGGTACCGATATAGACAGTGGGGTTTATGTCGCGGAAGATGCTCGCTGTATGTCGCACGGTGCGTCGTGCATAGTTGTGGTCATGTCCCGAAAATACGATGTCCGCCCGCTGCAAAGCCCGCGTGAAGAACAGCCATATCAGCGGGTTCTGTCGCCCTTTGGCACTGCTATATACAGGGTGGTGCATCATCACCACTGTGAAACGCCCGTCGGCATCTGCCAGCACCTTCTTCACCCAGAAGTTCACCTGCGTGTAGTCGGACAGGCGTTGCAAGCCGTCAGTATCTATGGCAACAAAGCGCAGTGTCGGGAAATCCACGTAGTATGTCGTGCCACGGAACCGCCGCGGACCGTTTTGCGGATTGGGAAACAATTCTTTCCAATGCGCAGGGAGGCGTTTTATCACGCCTTTGCGGTACTCATGATTGCCGGGGGTAGCCAGCACAGGCAGCGAGTCAAATCGCGTCCCAGACAGGCTGTGGTACATCTGCTGTTCGTAATAGAAATACGGACGCTCGAAAAAGTCGCCCAATTGAGCATAGAAATCTATGCGCGGGTGTCGTGCTGCAATAGCGATGAAGTCGCTGTCCGTCAGCGAGTTGTGCACATCACCCAACAGAATAAACGCCAATGTGTCGCGCTGCAGACTCCTTAGGACACTGTCATTGGCAAAGGTAAGAAAGGTATGGTCTGTAATCGTGTCGCCCGTCCATTCGGGTTCGGGTGGGTTGGAGAACCAAGCCTTCCAGCGAAAGGCGCACAATATGCCGCCTGACGCTAAAAGGAATAGTGTGATAATCAGCCAGATGCGACGCTTCATCAGAACGGAAGGTCAGTGTTTTCGTCCACATCGGCAGCCGCATCAAAACTCTGAACGTCGGCTTGTGGTGCGGGTTGTGCTGCGGCAGCGGCAGGTGCCGGTTGCGCAGGCTGTGCGGGAGCGGCTGCTACGGCACCCTGTTGAACGCGCCATGCGCGTATTGAGGTGTACCAACGTCCGTTGAACTCTCTCGACTCGATGTCGAAAGACACTGTTACCACGTCGTCAATCTTGCACGGATTGCTCTTGATTCTGTCCTCGCCGAACAACTCAAAGCACACCTTACGCGGGTACTGCTCTTGCGTTTCCAGCACATACGACTGGCTTTTCCACGGTTTACCCGCTTTGCTGGTGCCGCTCTGCTCCGGCAGAACCTGAATGATTTTTCCTACGATTTCCATTGTAATTATTGCGTATTAGATATATAAACTATATAAATTCAGGTGCACAGGACCTTATGCCCTATGCACCTGAATGTTAGATTTATTCGCCTGTGATGGCAGCCACACCCGGCAGCACTTTGCCTTCGATAGCCTCGAGCAGTGCACCGCCACCGGTAGAGATATAACTTACACGGTCAGCCATACCGAACTTGTTGACGCATGCCACGCTGTCGCCACCGCCGATGAGGCTGTATGCACCCTCATCGGTTGCCTTGGCGATAGCCTCGGCAATAGCCTTGCTTCCGCCGGTGAAGTTGTCGAACTCGAACACGCCTGCGGGACCGTTCCAGAGGATGGTCTTTGCGCCTTCGATAGCCTTGGCGAAGGCTTTGCGGCTCTCCGGACCGGCGTCCATACCCTCCCAGCCGTCGGGTATGTCATTGCTCGGGCATACTTTGGTATTGGCATCGTTGGAGAAACTGTCGGCAATGATAGAGTCTGTGCCAAGCACCAGGTTCACGCCTTTTGCCTTTGCCTTGGCGATAATGTCAAGTGCCAAATCCAGTTTGTCGTCCTCGCAGATAGAGTTGCCTATCTTCCCGCCTTGCGCCTTGGCGAAGGTGTACGTCATTCCGCCACAGAGAATCAGGTTGTCCACTTTGTCCATCAGATTCTCGATGATACCAATTTTGGTCGATACCTTGGAGCCGCCCATGATAGCCGTGAAGGGGTGCTTGATATTGTGGAGGATATTGTCCACAGCAGCCACCTCTTTCTCCATCAGATAGCCGAGCATCTTGTTGTCAGCGTCGAAATAATCGGCAATCACTGCGGTCGAAGCGTGCTTGCGGTGCGCGGTACCGAAGGCATCGTTCACGTAGCAGTCGGCATACGATGCCAGCGTCTTGGCGAACTCTTTCTGACGGGCTTTCATCTCTTTGGCAGCCTCGTCGTAAGCGGGGTCTGTCTTGTCGATGTCCACCGGCTTACCCTCTTCTTCAGGGTAGAAGCGGAGGTTCTCAAGCATCAGCACTTCGCCGGGCTTGAGGGCGTCAGCCTGTGCCTTTGCCTTGGCGCAGTCCGGCGCAAACTGTACGGGAGTGCCCAATGCTTTGCTCACAGCGTCCACAATCTGCTTAAGGCTGTATTTAGCCACCACTTTGCCTTTCGGCTTACCCATGTGCGACATGATTATCAGAGCCCCGCCTTGTGCCAGGATATGCTTCAGCGTAGGCAGTGCGCCACGGATGCGGGTGTCGTCGGTGATATTACCGTTCTCATCGAGTGGAACATTGAAATCCACACGGACAATCGCCTTCTTGCCGGCGAAATTGTACTTGTCAATTGTCATCATAACGTATCTTTTTTATACTAAACTAATACCTTATATATTTCTTTTTCAAGACAAAGCCTTAGGCGAAGAGTTTGCCGAAGTCGTCGTGGGAGATGGATTTCTCTTCGAGTTTGACTGCGGTCTTGACGGCAGCGTAAATCTTCTGCTCGGCTACACGCTCGACAATGCCGCGGAGTTGGTTCTCGTCCTTGAGGATTTGCTGTGCGTAGTTGGTGAGGTAAGCATCGTCCACGTGCATGAGACCGTACTGCATGAACTGCATCTTGGCTACCTTCTTGGCGTAGTCCTCTACGTCTTCCTTCTCGATGTTGATGTTGTACTTCTTGAGAAGTTGCTCCTTAGCCAAGTGCCACTTGAGTTCCTCAATCATCTGCGGGAAATCCTTGTCAATCTCCTCGTCGGTGAGTTTCTCGTTGGTGGCGTGCAGCCAGCGTTTGAGGAAGTCCTCGGGGAATGCGAGACCCTCCATCTTCTTCATGATAGCCGCCTTGGCATCAAGTCCGAACTTGTATTCGCTGTCTTCCGCCATATTCTCCTCTATCTCGGCTTTGACGTGTGCGCGGAATTCTGCTTCGTCCTTGACGGTGTTGTCGCCATATACCTTGGCGAAGAGTTCGCCGTCGATTTTGGCAGCCTGATGGCGTGTGATACCTTGGATTTCAAACGTGAAGTCCGAGGTCAGTTCTTTTGCCTCCTGTTTGGTGATGTCGAGCAAGGAACCGATTTCCACTTCGTTTTGGAACGCCTTCTGCGGGTTGAAGGTTATGACATCGCCTTTCTTGGCTCCGAGGAAGAGTGCTGCTTGCTCCTTGTCCACCATGTATTGGGGGTTGAGCATGGCGTTCTCCTTGGTCATGCCGTTCTCGCGCTGCTCGGTGAGGAGCCCCTTGATGACGTCGCCGTCCTGCACTTCGTCAGCCTCTACGTAGTCGCCGAAACGCTGTGCGTAACTCTCGACCTGCTTGTTGACCATATCATCGGATACCTCGATGTTGTAGTGAGTGAGTTTGTTGTGTCCGTTGAGTGAAGCGTCGAACTCGGGCGCGAGTGCGATGTCGAAGGCAAAGGTGAAGGTGTCCTGCGTGTCGAAGTCCACTTTGGATGTGAGTTCCTCGTTGGGCAGGGGATCGCCCAATACAGCAATGTGCTTCTCATCAATGTACTTGCCGAGTGCATCGGAAAGGGTCTTGTTGATGACCTCTGCCATGACGCCTTTGCCGTACATCTTCTTTATCAGACCGGCGGGTACCATACCCGGGCGGAAGCCGGGGACATTCGCCTTCTGGCGGAGTTGTTTGAGTTCTTTTTGAACAGCCTCTTGATAGTCAGCGGGCTCCACGGTGAGCGTGAGCACGGTCATGAGGTCTTTGGTTTCTGATTGATTAAATTGCATATCTCTTTGTTTATTAGTTTATTCGTTGATTTGTTTTAATATCTTATCGGTTGCCTATCCCTTGCGCATCCCTTGCCTATGGGTTGCTGTTTGGCACGACTTTGGCGGGGTGGGGACGTTGATGTTTATTAACGGTTGGCGCGTTTGCGTTCGAGTTCGTCGAGGATGATTTTGCGCAAGCGCATGTGGTGGGGCGTAACCTCTACATATTCATCGCCTTTGATGTACTCCAACGCCTCCTCGAGACTGAACTTGATAGCGGGTGGGAGGACTGCCTTGTCGTCGGCGGACTTGGAACGCATATTGGTGAGGTTCTTGGATTTTACCACGTTGATGACGATGTCGCCCTCTTTGGAGTTCTCGCCGACCACCTGACCGGCATAGACCTCCTCCTGCGGGTCGATGAAGAAGCGTCCGCGGTCCTGCAGTTTGTCGAGCGCGTACGCCGACGCGGTGCCGCCCTCCATGGCAATGAGCGAGCCGTTGACGCGGACAGGCATTTCGCCCTTATACGGCTGGTACTCAAGGAAACGGTGCGCCATGATTGCCTCGCCCGCGCTCACGTTCATCACATACGTGCGCATGCCCATGATGCCGCGCGAGGGGATGATGAACTCGAGGTGGATACGGTCGTTGACGAGTTCCATCTTGGTCATCTCGCCTTTGTGGACGGTGACAAACTCGATGATTTTGCCCGAACACTCCTC
>DJSG01000059.1:7443-8692 GCA_002440265.1 Bacteroidales bacterium UBA6340
GTCTCGATAAGCACCGAGAGGTGCAGCACGCCGCGCCCAAAGACACGCCATGAGTTCTCGGTGGTGCCGCGCTCCACGCGGAGGGCGAGGTTCTTCTCGAGTTCCTTGGTGAGACGCTCCTGTATGTGGCGGCTGGTGACGAGTTTGCCGTCCTGCCCGAAGAAAGGCGAGTCGTTGATGGTGAACATCATCGACATCGTCGGTTCGTCGATAGCGATGGGCTTCATGGGTTCGGGGTTCTCGTAGTCGCAGATGGTGTCGCCGATTTCAAAGCCCTCGATGCCGATGAGTGCGCAGATGTCGCCGCTCTTGACCTCGTTGGTCTTCACGTGCCCCATGCCTTGGAAAGTATGGAGTTCCTTGATTTTGGTACGGACCATCTTGCCGTCTTTCTTGGCGAGCGTGACGTTCATGCCGTCGCGCAAGGTGCCGCGGTGGACGCGCCCGATAGCGATACGGCCGACGTAGGAGTTGTAGTCGAGGCTGGTGATGAGCATCTGCGGGGTGCCCTCCAGTTCTTCGGGGGCGGGGATGTACTCGATGATGGCGTCCATGAGGGCGGTCAGGTCGGTGGTCGGCTTGCGCCAGTCGGTGGACATCCAGCCGTTCTTTGCCGAACCGTAGATAGTCTGGAAATCCAATTGGTCGTCGGTAGCATTGAGGTTGAGCATCAGGTCGAACACCTCCTCCTGTACCTCGTCAGGACGGCAGTTGAGTTTGTCCACCTTGTTGATAACCACGATGGGTTTGAGGTTGAGTTCCAATGCCTTCTGCAGCACGAAGCGTGTCTGCGGCATCGGCCCCTCGAAGGCGTCCACGAGCAGCAGCACGCCGTCCGCCATATTGAGTACGCGCTCCACCTCGCCGCCGAAATCGGCGTGCCCGGGAGTGTCTATGATGTTGATTTTGTAGCCTTTATACTCGATAGCGACGTTTTTGGCAAGGATAGTGATGCCTCGCTCGCGCTCCAAGTCGTTGTTATCCAGTATCAACTCGCCTTTCTGTTCGTTGTCGCGAAACAGGTGGGCAGTGTACAACATCTTGTCAACCAAGGTGGTTTTGCCGTGGTCAACGTGGGCGATAATCGCTATGTTTCTAATCTTTTGCATACGTGCGTAGTAACACAATCTGAATTGTAATCTCTAAAAGCCCGCAAAGTTAGTGCTTTTTTTCGGAATGTGCAAATGCGTTTTTATTTATGTGATTCTACAGACCTTAATTGGTGTGATGTGTACTGTCCAATAACAAA
>DJSG01000066.1 GCA_002440265.1 Bacteroidales bacterium UBA6340
GCCAATGGTGGTCTATACAAACAGACCAAGTACTGCAACGATGCTTCTCATGGCGACAACGGCTTCACCGACAACTTGACCACTTTGGAGCCTGCGGACGATGCCGCTCACGTGAACTGGGGTGGCGATTGGCGTATGCCCACCGCTGCCGAGTGGAAAGAGTTGCGCGAGCAATGCACATGGACGTGGACCATGCAGAATGGCGTAAAGGGTTACCAAGTAACCGGCAATACCAACAGCAACTCTATCTTCCTCCCCGCTGCGGGCTATCGCGACGACACGAACCTCATCGGTGCCGACTCCCTCGGCGACTACTGGTCTTCGTCGCTCCGCACGGACGGCTCGCACCGCGCGCGGGAACTCCACTTCTATTCGGGCAGCGTGCGCCGCTACGGCACCCCCCGCAACTATGGTCAGTCGGTGCGCCCTGTTTGCCCGTCATCTACAAATATCCTCACACTCCATATTGCAGGGTGCGAGAAAGCAGACACCATCCGATGTGGTGCAGAACAGCAAATCACCATAACCGCAGTCCCCGCCAACGAGCATCGCCATTTCGTGCGTTGGTCAGACGGCAACACCGACAACCCGCGTACAATAGTGGTGGAGAGTGATATTACCCTCACCGCCGAGTTTGCCCTTGACGAACATACCGTTACCGCTACTGCCGAGCACGGCTCTGTAACGGGAAGCGGAACCTACACACACGGTGCAGAGGTTACACTAACTGCCACAGCCGATGAGCATTACCGCTTTGTGCGTTGGAGCGACGGTAGTACGGACAACCCGCGTACGATAGTGGTGGAGAGTGATATCACCCTTGCAGCCGAGTTTGCCCTTGACGAACACACCGTCACTGCCACCGCCGAGCATGGCTCTGTAACGGGAAGCGGAACCTACACTCACGGCGCGGAGGTTACACTCACCGCCATACCCGACATCGGCTATGAGTTCACGCAATGGAGCAATGGGGTAACAGAGAACCCGTATACCTTCTCCGTTAGCGAGGATATTGTTCTTGAAGCACAATTCAAGCCCTCCACGGCTACCGAAACAGAGAGCACGCCTGCCGCCGAAACTCCGCAAAAGATATTTCGCGACGGGCAAGTATATATCCTGCGTGAGGGGAAAGTATATACTCCGACGGGTGTAGAAGTGAAGTAAGGACATTCTTCCTTCAAGGGGCTGTCTAACAAGTTGAAAAGACCGCTTTTGACGACGCGAGCCGCGTCGTCCCCCGGCACTAAATGCACAAAAATGGGCTGCCTGCACACTTGGTCAGGCAGCCCATTTTGCGTCATAAACATCGGCATAAAGAATCATTGATGCTGCACAAAATACCGCATATTTGGGGCGTAGTGGCATATCTATTTGGCAATATAAAGAAAAAGCAGTAACTTTGCAGGCGAAGGGGAGGACCTCCCCCAGCCCCTCCTTCGGAGGAGGGGAGCAGGGGTTAGAGGTTAGAGGTTAGGGATTAGAGATTAGAGATTAGGGATTAGGGATTAGAGATTAGAGATTAGAGACCAAATAGAAGAGAAATAGAACATACCATGAAAGTATTGCTGATATTCACAGGCGGGACCATATCGATGGTGCGGGACCCTGAGACGGGAGCACTGCACCCTGCCGATTTGGCGACCTTCAAAGCCTTTGTGCCGGAGTTGTTTACAAGCCATATCCACGTGGATATGCTGCCGTTTGAGCCGTTGGTGGACTCGTCGGACATCAATCCGCAGAGTTGGAAGAAGATGGCACACATGGTGTATGACCACTATGATGACTACGACGGATTCGTGATTCTGCACGGCACGGATACAATGTCGTACTCGGCTTCGGCATTGAGTTTTATGTTGGAGAACTTGGGCAAGCCGGTGGTGTTCACGGGCAGTCAGTTGCCGGTGGGCGTGCTGCGTTCGGACGCCAAGGAGAACCTGCTGACAGCCATTGAGATAGCCGCTGCGAAAGATGAGCAGGGCAGAGCCATGGTGCCTGAGGTGTGCCTGTTTATGGCCGACCAGTTGTTCCGCGGCAACCGCACGACCAAGCGCAATGCGGAGCATTTTGCAGCGTTTGCATCGTACAACTATCCCGCCCTCGCGCGTGCGGGCGTACATATAACATACAGCACGCAGTTGATACATTACCCCGATGACACGCAACCGTTGCGCCTAAGGGACAAGACCGACTGCAATGTGGCGATACTGAAGTTGTTCCCCGGTATCACGGAATCCGTAGTGCATGCGATACTCTCGATACCGGAGTTGCACGGCGTGGTATTAGAGACCTACGGGGCGGGCAACGCGCCGTCGTGCAAGTGGCTGTACGAGGAGTTGCACAGCGCAGTGGAGCGCGGCATCGTGATTGTGAACAAGACGCAGTGCAACACGGGGTCGGTGACGATGGGACAGTATGCGGTGAGCCTGAACCTGATGAAGGCGGGCGTGCTGTCAGGTTACGACATCACCACAGAGGCACTGCTGACCAAGATGATGTACCTGTTTGGCGAATACCCGACTGATACAGAGGAAGTTAAGAGACTATTACAAATACCGCTGTGCGGTGAACTAACCAACTAAGAATATGAAGAATTTAGAACCGAAGAGCCTGTGGGAGAACTTCTACAGCCTCACCCAAATCCCCCGTCCGTCGGGCAAGAAAGAAGAGATTTCCGCGTTTTTGGCGAACTACGGCCGCTCGCTCGGCTTGGAGACCATCGTGGACGAGATTGGCAACGTGATTATCCGCAAGCCCGCAAGTGCAGGCTACGAGAACCACCCCGGAGTGATTCTGCAAGGGCACATGGATATGGTGCCGCAGAAGAACTCGGACAAGGTGTTCGACTTCGAGAAAGACCCCATTGAGGCTTATGTGGAGGACAACGGCGAGTGGGTGACCGCCAACGGCACCACCCTCGGCGCGGACAACGGTATCGGCGTGGCTGCGGCTATGGCTATATTGGCAGACAAGGATGTGGTGCACCCGCCGTTGGAGGCATTCTTCACGGTGGACGAAGAGACCGGTATGTACGGTGCTTTCGCGCTGAAGGGCGGACTGCTGCAGGGCAAGACACTGCTGAACTTGGACTCGGAGAGCGAGGGCGAGTTGTATATGGGTTGCGCCGGCGGCGTGGACACCACGGCACGCTTTGACTACGAACCCGTGGAGACGGAGGAAGGCGACGTGGCTCTGCGCGTGAGCATCAAGGGCTGCAAGGGCGGTCACTCGGGTTGCGACATCCATCTGCAGCGCGCGAATGCCATCAAGTTGCTGTTCCGTTTCCTGAAAGACGCGGTGGCCAACTACGAAGCACGCTTGGCATACGTGGAGGGCGGCAGCCTGCGCAACGCTATCCCGCGTGAGGCATCGGCGGTCATCACCATTCCCGCAGACGGGTTGGACGAGATGAAGCAGTTGGTAAACGACTATGAGGACCTGTTTATCCGCGAGTACGACGGCGTGGAGGACAACATCAGTTTCACCGCCGAGGACGTGGAGTGCCCGAAGACCGAGTTGCCCGAAGACACGCAAGACTTTCTTATTCACGCCATTACGCTCTGTCCGCACGGCGTTTACCGCATGATTCCCGAGATGCCCGACATCGTGGAGACCAGCAACAATCTCGCCATGATTGGCACCGAGAACAACCGCATCACGGTGATGTGCCTCACCCGCTCGTCGGTGGAGTCGCGCAAGGAGGAACTGCGCCAGATTATCCAGTCGGCATTCGCCTTGGCAGGTGCCGAGACCGAGTTCACGGGTTCCTACCCGGGTTGGAAGCCCAACCTGCACAGCCATATCCTCGAGGTGATGAAGGATGTTTATCAGAAGGAGTTCGGCACCACGCCGCGTATCATCACCATCCACGCGGGCTTGGAGTGCGGCATCATCGGCCGCAACTACCCGGGCATGGATATGATTTCGTTCGGTCCGACCATCGAGCACCCGCACTCGCCCGATGAGCGCGTGAACATCGCCAGTGTGCAGAAGTTCTATCACTTCCTGCTCGCGACGCTGAAAGAGTTGTAAGTAGTTAATAGGTAATAATTAATAGTTAATATACAGGAGGCTGCTCAATGGGGGCAGCCTCCTATTGTGTAAAAGCGGGGGATATATCACTTGACGGGGGTATCGGACAGTTCCCAACCTGTGATAGTGGATATATAAGGTATGAGCGAGTAGGCTATCTTTTGATGCGCCATGTAATTAGGGTGGTATGCCGCACCTAATTCATTGTTATCGTTGTACAGAGCCGGGCAGAAGCCGAGATAATAGACGTTGGTCATACCGCAATTGTTGACCAGGTCGCGCACATAGGTAAACAGATACTCGTGCTTCTTGGTGGTAAGGCACAGAATGGGGTGGTCTTCGCCATAGTTTGCCTTGATTTCACGCAGGAGACGATAGTAATGGTCGCGGAAGACTTCGTACTTGGGTTGCAAGGAGACCGAGAAATCATTTGCCCCAAGGTAGATGATGGTCATAGCGGGGCGGAAATCAGATTGCGCAACATTCCATCGTGTGGCTTGCGTGGAGTCCATATCGAAGGTCTGGAGGTAGCGGTCGGGCATGAGCCAATCGGGGTATTTGGAGTTGTAGTTGCGTGCGATACCCATACCGGAGTGCGCGACAGAGATATAGTCCGCCCCGAAATAGCGTGCAACGATAGCGGCGTAGGACTTGGAGGCGTTCTCGGTTTCGGGCGTAAAGGGGTCGGACTTGATGCTGTTCTCGGAACCAAAACCGCAGGTATAACTATCGCCGATGAACTCGAGTTGGCGTGTGAGGAGCGGTGTGGCGGGGTAGAAACGGTCGGCAATGAACTCGTGAACGGTGGTAGTACCCTGCTCACCTTCGGTGCGTTTCTGGATGGTAACTTCGTGTATGCCACGGCGTGTCTTGTTGACGGGGTCGTCTGGGAGAACGAGCGTGATGAGAGTATCGGTGCCTTGTGTGGCGATGACGCGGTTGGGGGTGTCAGAGGTTGGGCTATCAATCCAAACATTGAAATAGTTGCGTCCGGTATCGGAGACACGCATGGTCAGCGTTTTGCCCGAATAGGCGACGCGGATGGAGGTGGCTGTCCAGTCGAAAGCAACCGAAGTGTTGCGAACCTGTGTGCGCCCGACAAAGGTAATACGTGTATCGGTGGCAGGAATCGTCTCCGAAAAAGCGAAAAGGCTTGTGAGGAGAGAGAGGATTAGAAGAGCGGATTTTTTCATATTGAATACAGATTATATGATTTTACAATTAAGAAAAAGCGGCTACCTGATGTTCCCAGGCAGCCGCTTGAATGATATTTATCAGAGAGAATGCCATTCGTTTTACTCGAAAGCACCCATTTGCAGCATAGCCACCTCTTTGGCCGTGAGGAAACGGTACTTGCCGCGTCCTACATTCTTCTTGGTGATGCCGGCAAAAGAGACACGGTCGAGTTTGGTGACCTTGTAGCCCACTTTCTCGAACATACGGCGCACTACACGGTTTTGCCCGGAGTGAATCTCAATGCCGAGGTGCTTGCGGTCTTCCTTGGGGAACTCCAAAGCATCGGGAACGACCTTCTCACCATCAATCTCCACACCGGCGCGGAGTACTGCCTCATCGGCTTCGTCAATCTCACGGTCGAGCGTGACGGCATAGATTTTCTTCTTGCCGAACTTGGGGTGTGTGAGTTTGGCTGCGAGGTCTCCGTCGTTGGTAAGGAGGAGGACCCCGGTCGTATTACGGTCAAGTCGCCCTACGGGGTAGATACGCTCGGCACAAGCATTGCGAACGATGTCCAAGACTGTATGACGCTCTTCGGGGTCATCGGTGGTGGTGACGGTGTTCTTGGGCTTATTGAGCAGGATATACACCTTTCGTTCGCGGCGAACCGGTTGGTCATGGAACATCACCTTGTCGGTTGGCAGTACCTTAGCCCCCAGATTATCAACCACTTGCCCATTAACAGAAATGACGCCTGCCTGTATGAAATCATCTGCTTCGCGGCGCGAGCAGATGCCAGCATTGGCAAGGAACTTGTTCAGGCGGATAGGTTTGGTGGGGTCCTCGTAACTCTTGATGTACTCTTGTTGTTTGCGTTGCGAGTAGAGATTTTGGTTGCGTTTCGGTCTCGGTCTGTATGGGCGTTGCATATCGCCACCCTCCTGGTTGCGGTAGGGGCGTTGTTGGTTGCCCATATTGGGACGGAAAGGACGGCGCTCAGGGTTGTATGTACGGGACTCTCCGTCAGCGGGATTGTAGGGTTTAGGTTCCACCTTCTCCACGCGCCCCATACCCGGTCGGGTGAATCGCTGGCGAGGTCTTCCTCCTTCACGAGGGACATAGGAGTCAAAGCGGGGACGTACAGAAGCCCCATCGGACGACATATTTGCGCCATACTGCTCACGCGGATTCTCATCCTGACGGTAGCCACCCTGACGCGGGGTGCGGTTGTCTTGTTCTACCATTTTGTTTGGTTGGTTAGATTAGTTGTTTTCTATTTTTTGTTGTTTTCATGAAAAAGGTTTTCATGATAAGGTCTCGGTTGGTTTACCAACACAGGCTCCAAGTGTTTTTTCACCCAAGGAGCCTATGCGCAGTGTTCAATAGTAGTGCACCCATGTCTCTTGACAGAGGTACAACCATCGCAAATCCGATTAAGCTTCTGCTGCTTTCTCGATAGCCAACTTGCCACGATAGTAGCCGCACGAAGGGCATACGGTGTGGTAGATGTAGTGCGAACCGCAGTTGGGGCAGATAGCCAAAGCGGGCATCTTAGCCACGTCATGCGTACGACGTTTGGCTTGGCGGGTGTGCGATTGTCTTCGTTTAGGATGTGCCATATTCTGTTTGTTTTATTAGTTTATAAGTTAATTGTATCTTCATCTTCGAGTGATGTGCAGAGGTGGTCTTGGAGAAGGGCAGCCATTTTGGGGTTGCAACCACCCGGCTGGTGACTATGCACAACGGGAAGACTGACAGCAATCAGTTCGTACGCCAACCACGCGAGGTCAATGGTGTGAACGTTTTGTTCGTCCCACTCCCATTCATTTTCTTCGGCATGAACGGGGATGTCCATCGGGTCGAGACAGCGGTCGCAGGTCACTTGCACCACGCCGTCCACGGAGATTTGCAGGTCAAAATCCTCTTCGCGGAGGTCCAAGTGTGCTTTCACCTCTACCCTACCCCCTAATATCTCGGACTTCTCTATTGCCTGCAAATATGTATCATCCAACTGAAAATCAATCAGATGTTCACCCAAACTAAGGGCGTCAAGTTGAACAATATGCCGGTTAGAATCCATTCTGCGGGTTGACTATTGCGCTCGTTTTGGTATTGCGTAACGTACTATTTCGGTAACGCCCTCCAAAATGAGCGTGCAAAGGTACTGCTTTTTTTTGGATAAAAAAAATATCCCCGCAAAAAATCAGAATCTTGGGGGCAACGCGGCTCACATATAGAGGAAGTTGTCTGTTTTTACGAAGAATGTACAGTCCTTGTACCGGAGTTATGAATGGATAGGGAGCCTAACATTTGTGCAGGGGTCAACACTTTTATAGCATTATTGGTAATACTTTACCAACAAAAACACAGAATATGCAGTATCTTTGCAGCGTGATTCAAGGTGTTGAATCCGGTAGGCTGCAGACGTAAGCAGCCCGTGTTCTTTGAC
>DJSG01000034.1 GCA_002440265.1 Bacteroidales bacterium UBA6340
ACAGTTGCTTCAGTTCCCGCTTCTTGGGTGTCAGCAGATACACGTTCCCCTCTTGTTTCACAGAGAACTCTGCACTGTCGTGCAAATAGTCGCCCGCTATCGTGTTCACGATAAACCGCAACAACTGCTGCACCTGCGGCGCAGTGGATTGGCTGCCCAACTCCCATTTGTACGGGTCGGGCGACCGGTATTCCCAGCACATCCTGTCGGGCGCACTGTAACTCACGTGCCCCGTACTCACCTGCGGTTCCTGCAACATCCTGACCTCTTTCACCTGACGGAAGTCCGCCTCAAGGTTCAGAATCGTACACAATATAAATGCTACTATCATATATCTCTTTTTTCGTTTTCATCTTCGCCCGACATTCTCTCGGTATTCACTCGGTAAAAGTCGGGGCTTGCAGCAAGGGATAAGCAAGGGATGAGCAAGGGATAGAATACCCCGATACACCCCCTGAAACATCAATGCACCACAAAAAAGCACCCTGCCATTATCAGTACTATTCCCAGCCACTGCGTCCACACGATATGTTCGTGGAAGATGAGCATCGCCGCTATCATACCGAACACGTATGTGATGCTGGAGAGCGGGTAGGCAATGGAGAAGGGGTAGTGTTTCAGAATGTACATCCACAGCACTCCTGCCGCCGTGAAACCGATGCCGCAGCCTAGCCACCACCAGTTGGTGAGTTGGTGCTGTATGAACGCCCACGAGAAAGACACCTCTCCCATAGCCCGAAGTGCCAACTTCATCTGTATCTGTCCGGCACACAGGCAGAGGCTCTGTATCAATATCAGGCACAATAATCTAAACATACAACACACAGGCTTGCGCCACGTTCTTGGCGGGGTAATGGATATGCTCCAACAGACTTTGCCAACGTTCGTCCACCTCGTCAAAAGCACAGCAGAGTACGGTCTTTGCCTCGCCGGTAGCCAGCAGCAATACGGCATCGGCTTGGGCGTTTGCCATCGGCTCCGCACCGACAATGGTGGTGTTATAGCCCTTGGCTCCGAAGTGTCGGGCAAGGGTACCCGCAGCGGCATTATGGGTGGAACTCATAAACTGTGCGGGCGAGAAGTCGTGTTCGCCTGCCGTGGTCAGTTGCTCCAGCAGGTGGACGGTAGGAATCATTCCGCCCCACTGTGTACCTACAATGATGGCATCGGGACACCGGACACCTGCTTCCCTGAGTGCTTCCGATGCCACCACTATCAGTTGGCGGAGCATCGGCGTCATGCGGCGTGCCTGCATAAGGGGGATATACGGTTTGTAATCCAAGGTACCGTCGCTCTCTACCGTTTCCGTAGCCAGAACATCGGGTACGTATGGTAGTTCGGGGAGTGCCACAGGCTCTTGTGCAAGCACGATACTGCTGTCGTTGCCGCCAAAGCCGAAGGCGTTGCATACTGCATACGGATAGTGGCGTTGCGCCATTCGGAACAGCGTGAAGACGGCTTCTATGCTTCCGCTGGCGGATGTGGTATGCCCTGTAAGCGGTTTGGTGGACTCTACGCATGGCATCGTGTTGCCAAACACACGCTCTATCGCACGCCACTCGCTGGCATCGTTATTGGGTGTGGCAGTGCCGTGGGCGTTGACGTACGGTATTCTCGACGGAGCAATACCTGCCATATCTATGGCGTGCATCATGGCATCGTACGCCCCGTCTCCGTCGGGCGAAGAAGCGGTCTGGTGATAGGCATCGCAGCGGTTGGCATAGCCTGCCAGATAGCCATAGATATGCACCCCGCGCCTTTCTGCTTCGTCTGCGTCTTCCAATATCAGGTATGCCGCTCCCTCACCCAAGTTGATACCGTCTCTGTCCTCTTGGAAAGGACGGCAGGTATGCTGTGAGAGAATACCCAATGCCGCAAAGCCGTTCACGTGGAAGCGTGTCAGTGCCTCCGTGCCGCCTACGACAACCCGTTTGGCAGCACCGATACGCAGGATACCTGCCCCGTGAATAAGGGCGTTGAGCGCGGAAGAGCAGGCAGTGCTGACCGTAAGGGAGTCTTGCAGTCCGTAGCAGTGTGCCAGCATAGCGGAGGTCATATCGGCTTCGTGCTGATACAGTTGCTCTATGGTGTCCCATTGCCCGTGCCGCCACTCGGCATAGTGCTGCTCGGTAATATCCATACCGCCGACGGTAGTGCCGTTGACCAGCGGAATGGAACCGAGGTCTTCTTCGGAAATGCCACTGTCCGCCAACGTTTCGCGTAGCGCAATGAGACCCAATAGGACATTGCGGGACAGGGCAGCGTCGGGGGATTGCCCTGCCAACTCAGCCAATTGCGCATTGGTATAAGGCACTTCGCCCATAGGCCACTCATGGTGCGAGGTGGGCAGGATATGTGCTGCCTGCAGATGCGATACACCTGCCAGCAGTTCCCGCTTGTTAGCCTCCGCGCCAATGCCCAGGGCGGACACGATACCTATACCCGTAATGGCGATTCTCATCACTTGGTACGGTTAGCGGCTACATAGTCCGCCATTACGTCTATCGACTTGAATACTTCTTTTCCCTGTTTCGGGTCGGACAGTTTGATACCGTATTGCTTCTCCATCAGCACTATCAGTTCGAGGGCGTCAATGGAGTCCAGACCCAGACCCTCACCAAACAGAGGGGCGGCATCGTCGATGTCGGCAGGCGTCATGCCTTCCAAGTTGAGTGCCTCAATAATTTGTTCTTTGAGTTGTGTTTTCAGTTCTTCCATACTATTTGTATTTTTGCTGTATAATCATCTTGGTTCGGACATTCCACCCAGCCTACGATGGCAGAGGTGGTGTCGGTGGTTTGGAAAACGGCTTCGACAAGAGGCAGCAGTTGCGCCTCGTCGTCAAGTATATAAAAACTGCTCTCGCCCATATACTTGTGGCGGATAGCGATTTCTCCGGTAACGATATTGGGCAATGTATAGACAAAGAGGGCGGGCGACGGGAAGTAGTCATCGGGCTGAATCGTCGCCTCGTAATCGCGGTCGTTCCGGATGGACGCGCTGCGGTTGGCAAAGATGACGGCTCGGTGCTCGTGTATGTCCTCCGATGACACTGCACCTTCTTCCTGCTGCAGAGCCATCTCGGTAGCCACGAATCCGAGACGGGAGAGCAAGTCCATCTTGAAGAACTTGGGATAATCGCCCGCGTACTTCCTGTACAGGTCGGTCAGGTTGCCGCTTTGCGGAGTCAGGGTTATGCTGCTTGTTATTCTCATTGTCTTGTCCATCGTACAGCGGCATTGACACCCCCGAAGCCGCTTAGCAATTTGATAAATGAATGTTTAGCCGTAGGGCGGTGCAGGGCGGAGATATTCACCGCCTCTTTCGTACCGGGGGTGGAGAACCCGCGTACACCCGCTATGGTGTTGTGTTCCACCGCTTGCATTCCCAACAGGGTCTCCAATACGCCTGCTGCACCCATAGTATGCCCGTAGTAGCCTTTGAGTCCCGTAACGGGTGTGCTGCCCAACCCCGCACGTTGGATAGCCACGGACTCCATGTCGTCGTTATAAAGCGTTCCCGTGCCGTGTACACTCACAAATGCCAGGTCATCGGCATTGCCTTTCACATCTTGCAAGCAGCGGAGACTGCCCTCTGCCGTGCGGCTGGGACCCGATATATGGTTGGCGTCGTTGTGGATACTGCCTGCTTCCAACGCCCAACTGTTGGCAGGCGGTTGCTCTGTATATCGGAGTATGAGCGTGGCAGCGGCTTCACCCAGGTTGAGCCCTTTGCGTGCGGCATCAAACGGTCGGCACTCGTCCTGCGACAAGGCTTTGAACGATTGGAACCCGCTGACAATAAACCGTGTCTGTACATCACAGCCGATGACTATTGCCGTCCGGTATTGCTTTGTCATCAGCAGCCGCTGTGCTGTAATCTGTGCGCACACTCCGGAGGTGCAGGCATTGCTGACCACCACGGGAGGATTCACGCAGCCCAATGCGTGCGCTATGGTATGAGCCGGTGTGAGCAAGTCGAGGTTGTCCCCCTTGGTGGTGGAGAGTATCAGCACCACATCGGGGGCGGCAGCATCAATGCCGGCATCACGGACAGCCGCTTGGGCGGAGTGGATACACAGGTCGGTGAAATGAGGGCGTTCTGGGAACAGACTTGCCATAAACGGTTCCACGGACGCAAACATATCGGTATGCAGACGTAATGCCGACCGACCGGCTATGACAGCCTGATAGTTGGGAAGTGTGCCTTCACCCAATGGAGAGATGATATGGTCGGATAGGCGGATAATCATTGCAGGGCTATTTTCAGTTCGCAGCGGGCGCATACTTGTTTGCCGCACCGCACTTCCGCTTCTACCAACGATATGTCAAACACACGCTCTACGACACGGATATGCGTGGTTATCTGTTCTCCCGCTTGCGGGCGATAGTATATCTGCATATTCCTGACCGCCCCGATAAAGCCGATACGCACTTCTCCCTCGCTGACGGCACCTATATGTGCGGCAGCCGTCTGTGCCATGTTCTCCATCAGTCCGGCAGCGGACAGACAGCCGCAGGACACCAACGGGTGCTGACCACTGACCGAACAGACCGACAGTGCCTCGTCCGGAGTAGCCTCCACAAGCCTGTCCACTAGCACAAACGGCGGACGTTGCGGGATAAGGGTCAGTATGTCAGTGTCTCCAAAATTCATAGAAGTGGAACCATTGTGTAGGGTATTTCTGTGCGATAACCGTCAGGCAGTCGGCATATTGCTGTGCCAGGTCCTGTACCTGTTCCGTGCGTTTGAGACGGGCGTCCACGTGCAGCGGGAAGTGATAGATACGGTATTCGTAGTTACGCTCTTTCATCACGAACAGCACAATGATTTCTTTGCCTGCTGCAGCGGCTATGCGAAACGGTCCTTGCGGCAGTTCGGCGGTATGTCCGAGGACACGGCAGGAAACAGTCTTCAGGCTGCCTAATCCGCGGTCGCCTGCCATAGAGACAATCTCACCATTGGTCAATGCCGTATGGATTTGGAATATATGGCTCATATCGTCGCTGTGCGCAATGATAGCGATATTGTTCAATCCCAACTGCTTCACACGGTTTTGCATCACGGTGGCGGTGTCTCCCCCGTATGCCACGATATTCATACGCTTTTGGTGCGTTTGGAAATAGTAGCCTGCTATCTCGAAGTTGCCTACGTGCGAGAACAGCACGATAGCCCCTTCCTGTTGGCGGAAGACCTGCATACATTGCTCTTCGTTGTCAAAAGTGAAACGGAACTCCTGCCCCGCCCATGCCGCAAAGCGGTCTAATATCACCTGTCCGAAATGGAAATAGTCGATGTAAGTATGCACGAAAGCACGCCATACATTGTCTCCGTGTATATGACGGAAATAGTGATAGATGGCTATGTAGGTGCTGTGCCGGAAAAGCATATAGAAGAGAATGACCACGCCCATGATACCGTATATCACAGGCAGGTGTACCACACGGAGCAGCACTATCAAGCCCTGCTGCATGCGCCGCGTACCACCGGTCTTTCCGCTCCAGTCTTTAGGCATTTTCCCGGGTGTTATTATGCGTTCACTTTCTGCCCGATATAGGTGTAGAAGTCACCCAATGTGCGTACCTGCTTCATTTCCGCGGCTTCCGGTTTGAAACCGAAAGTGCGGTTGACGATGGCAATGATGTCCACGAAGTCGAGACTGTCGATACCCAAATCCTGGCGCAGGTCGGCGGTCTCCGTTAATGCATCCGCTTCCATCTCAAACTCTTCGACAAGGAAAGCGTTTACTTTTTCTTTAATCTCTGTATTGGTCATATTCTGTTGTTATATTTTCTTGCAAATGAGTATGGAGTGTCCGCCTGTGCCGAGGTGGTCGTGTATGGACTCTGTCTCCAAGCCCGCCTCGTGAATCAGGCGTGTCATATCATCGGTGTTGTACATCTTGCTGTTGCCGTTAGCCAGTGCCGTGAAGTAGAGCGAGGTCATTGTTAGGCAGAATGCCGCAGGCGTATATTTCTGTCTGTCCCACAGAGTCTCCATGATATAAAGCTTGTTGGTGTCGTCCATTATGCGTGCGGCACGCTTGAGTATGCTAACTATCTCCGCTTCGGCAAAGCAGTCAAGGAACTGCGACATCCATATCACGTCGTAGTGTTCCTTGGTAGGGAACGCAGCGTCCTCATTCAGCAGGTCCATACCATAACCGTGGATACGTGCCTCGCCGATATGCCCTTTCGTTTGGGCGCGCATCATCTCTATCTGCTGTGGCAAATCACATATTGTAACCTCCGCTTCAGGCTGATGCTCAGTGACAAAACGGGCAAACTTACCGGTGTTGCCACCTACGTCCAGGATATGCTTACTGCCGTTGCGGAAGATTATCTCCACCGCTTCATCAAAGGAGTGGTCGCTGTAGTAGTGGTCGAAACCGAACCACGATTGCTGTACCTGCGCAGGCAGACTGGACAAGCCCTCGTAGATAGTGTGCCAGTTACCGAAATGCTCCAGTCCGGCGGGACGTCCCTCTTCCAAGGCTTTGTCCAATACGAACCAGCCTTCGTAGTTGACATCGTGGTTGAAGTTGATATCCACACCTATCAGGTCGTCGTTGAGCAGAAACCACCCTGTCTTCGCCAAGGTATAGTGGTCGGTATCGGGATTGATTAGCACCGCATGCATAGTGAGTGCGGCTTCCAGCAGACATTTGGC
>DJSG01000025.1 GCA_002440265.1 Bacteroidales bacterium UBA6340
ACGCACTCTTAAGGAGCAACTAGTTATATCCCCGCTATGTCTGTTGCAAAATGTCTTAAAAATATGTCTTCTGTTTTGCAGGGAGGCATTGTTTAGGTCGGTATTATTTTGTTATACGTGAAAAGAGTGGGCTGATGTCATTTTGAAAAAGAAATGTAGGAAATGCCCAAAAACGACAGTTTCTGTACTATTGATTATCAGTGACTTACAAAGAAAATGCAAAAATAATGCAGAAAAATTTGGATTTTCTCTGTTTTTGTATTATCTTTGCACACGAATTTGAGATGGTAGTGTTTGGGGTGTGGTAGTCGGACGCATAGAATTTCCGTGGGTTTTGTGTTTGTGTAGGGGAATAGGTGAGGGTGGAGATGGAACGAGTAGCAAGACAGGTTGCTGCCTGTTGGTGTGTATGCTGTTTGCTTGTTATTCCGTTGCTGATTGTTGTGGCAGATACGTACTATACTTTGGAAATTAATGAATAGTTATATATATGGAATGGAGATTGGTTTTATATGGAGATTCGTGGAGCCCCGCTGTGAAGTGCTGCTTGTCGGTGGCGATTGCGCGGAGCACAGGGCGTTTGCGAAAGTGGGATGTTTTTCGTAACTTTGCAGGCTAAACGGATTTTGGGCATTGCGAGCAAATAATTCAATGTCAGTAAATGCCCAAATAAATCGTACATCGTAAATTGGTAAATCGTAAATAATATGGATTATATTGTATCGGCACGCAAATACCGTCCGAGCACGTTTGAGAGCGTGGTGGGGCAGCAGGCACTGACGCAGACACTGCGCAATGCCATTCGCACCAACCATTTGGCGCATGCGTACCTGTTTTGCGGACCGCGCGGCGTGGGCAAGACCACCTGTGCGCGTATCTTTGCCAAGACTATCAACTGCTTGAATCCGACACCCGACCACGATGCCTGCAACCGGTGCGAGTCGTGCGTGGCATTCAATGAGCAACGGTCGTTTAACATCCATGAGTTGGACGCGGCGTCGAACAACTCGGTGGAGGACATCCGCTCGCTGATAGACCAGGTGCGTATCCCGCCGCAGGTGGGCAAGTACAGCGTATATATCATCGACGAGGTGCACATGCTGTCGCAGGGCGCGTTCAATGCGCTGCTGAAGACATTGGAGGAGCCGCCCTCGTATGCCATCTTCATCTTGGCGACAACCGAGAAGCACAAGGTGCTGCCGACCATTCTGAGCCGCTGTCAGGTGTATGACTTCAGCCGTATCACAGTGGCGGACACCATTCACCACCTGCAGTATGTGGCAAAGCAGGAGGGTGTGGACGTGTCGGAAGAAGCACTGAACGTGGTGGCACAGAAGGCGGACGGCGGTATGCGCGACGCACTGAGTATCTTCGACCAGTTGGTGTCGTTCTGTGGCAACCATATCACCTACGAACAGGCGATAGAGGTGCTGAACGTGTTGGATACGGACTACTATTTCCGCCTTGTGGACGCGGCATTGGAGGGGCGTGTAAGCGATGAACTGCTGCTGCTGAACGAGGTGCTGCAGAAGGGCTTTGACGCAGGTAACTTCGTTACGGGCTTCGCCCAACACTTGCGCGATGTGCTTGTAAGTAAAGACGCGGCAACGGTGCAACTATTAGAGACATCGGACGCGATACGCAGGCACTATGCCGAGCAGGCACAGAGGTGCAGTGCACGGTGGCTGTTTCAGGCATTGGACGTGATGAATACGTGCGACATCAACTACCGCACGGCACGCAACAAACGGCTGACAGTGGAGTTGGCATTGGTGAAGTTGGGACAGATAGCCATGCAGGACTCCCCCCATCAGGACTCCCCCCAGCCCCCTCTTCAAAGAGGGGGAGTATCGGGACAAACTACCGCACAACCAGTAGCACAACAGTCTGCGGCACAATCTGTTGCATCAAAGCCTACGGCAACACAAGCACCACCTGCTACCCCGCAGACTCCACCACCTGCACCGCCAAAGGCGCAACCGCTGCCACAGATAGGCAAACTGCCATCACTCGGCAACCTCGGTGTGGTGGACAAGCCTCAAGCACATGTAACAGCAGCCCAACCAACAACGGCAACAGAAACAACCGCCCAACAGAAACGCGAGACCCCTTTTACACGTGACCAACTCATAGACGCGTGGGTTGGTCTGAACAAACACTTCCCTCGTGAAGAGCGTCTGCTGGCAATGTTGAGTGCCGTTACTCCTGAGATAGTGAACCCGCGATTGTGCCATATCACGGTAGCCAACCCATGGCAGAAACAGGAGTTCGCCAAGTTCGGCAAACAGGTGATGAACATCGTGCGCGAGCAACTGAAGAATGATTACCTGATGCTGCAAGTGGATGTGGAGACACGTTCGGAAACGACACGTGCTTATACGGCGGCAGAGAAGTACAAGTTGCTCGCCAAGCAAAACCCCCACTTGGAGGAACTGAAGAATAGAATGAACCTACAATTGGAATAGATATGAATATAGCAAGCATATTACTTTTCTCGTTTGCATTGCTGACAGATACACATATCAGCAACAGCAACCCGCAACCGTTGGAGGACTTGCAACGGTCAGTGGCAGACATCAACGCGATGCCCGATGTGGACTTTGTGATAGTGTCGGGCGACCTCACAGAGTCGGGTGACCGTCGTGCTTTGGAGACCGTGAAGAGCGAGTTGGACAGGCTGCGTGTGCCTTACTATGCGACATCGGGCAACCATGAGACGACATGGTCGGAGTCGGGTGTGATGGACTTCAGCCGCGTGTTCGGGAGCAACCGTTTTGCCTTCACCTACGACAGCACGTTCTTTATCGGCTTCAACTCGGGACCTGTGATTCGTATGGCAGACGGGCATGTGGCTCCGCAAGACATTGCGTGGCTGCAAGGGCAACTGGACAGTGTGGCTAATCACGGCAATAGCAAGATAATTGTAGTAACACACTATCCGCTGCAGAACGGTGATGTGGATAACTGGTTTGATGTTACGGACGTGCTGCGCCGCTACAATGTGCAGTGCATCATCGGCGGGCATTATCACCGTAACCTGCTGTTTGACTGCGACGGCATACCCGATGTTATCAACCGCTCGAACCTGCGTGGCAACGACAGCATCAACGGCTATTCCTATATCACCGTGACAGACAGTATCCGTGTGAGTGAGAAACGTATCGGACAAGCCCCTGTACAGTGGCTTAGTCTGCCGTTTGAGCAGAAGCATTATGGTGCCCCTGACCCCGCATTGCGTCCCGACTACTCGGTGAATGAGCAATACAAACAGGTGCGCGAGGTGTGGAGCAAGCAACTGACAGGCGGTATCTATTCCTCCCCTGTAACCGATGGACACACACTATATATAGGTGATGATGTCGGTACGATGTATGCGTTGGATGCACGCACGGGCAAGATAGAGTGGACGTTTGCCACAGGTATGCGTATTGTGGGTTCACCCGCAACAGATGAAGGTGTGGTGGTGTTCGGCAGTGCCAATGACACCATCTACGGACTGCGCACAGCAGACGGCACTCCCCTGTGGCGTGTACCTACCAAGCAAGCCGTGATGGGGGCTGCTACTATATACAAAGGTGTGGCATACATAGGCGGTGGTGACGGGTGTATGCGTGCTATTGATATTCATACGGGTGAAGTGAAGTGGGTGTTTGACCAACTGAAGAACTACGTGCTGACGCGCCCGCTGGTGTATCGTGGCAAGTTGTATTTCGGTTGTTGGGATACGTATTTCTATGCATTGAACCTGAGCGACGGCAGTCTGGTATGGCGTTGGACCAATGGTAAGAGCAACGGTAAGTTGTCGCCCGCCAGTGTGTGGCCTGTAGCATCGGACGGCAAGATATTCATCACCGCACCCGACCGCTTCTGGACCTGTCTGGATGCAGAAACAGGTGCACAGATATGGCGTACCAACCAGTACAAGGTACGTGAGACAGTGGGACTGAGTGAGGACGGGAAGACTGTGTATTCCAAGTGTATGTGGGACGATGTGGTGGCATTGGATGCTATGGCACGCGAACCGCAAGTAAAGTGGGTGGTGAATGCAGGTTTCGGCTATGAGCATGACCCGTGTATGCCATTGGAGAAAGGCGGTACACTGTGGGTAGGCACCAAGAATGGTCTGCTTATCGGTATGAATGCCAAGACGGGACAGGTGATGTGGCGGCACAAGATAGGTAACTCCATACTCAATACGGTGTTGCCATTGAGCGGAAAAGAGTGCATAGTAACCAGCAGCGAGGGGACGATTACGAGAATAAAGTTTTAATTCTTAATTCTTAATTTTGTGCCGTCAGATGGATGAGGCATTGGACTTGAAGCGATACCTGCCCACCACCAAGAAGGAGATGCAGTTGCGTGGTTGGGACGAGGTGGACGTGATTCTCTTTTCGGGAGACGCTTATATCGACCACCCCGCCTTTGGTGCTTCCGTCATAGGGCGTGTACTGGAAGCGGCAGGATATCGTGTGGCTATAGTGCCTCAGCCTGATTGGCGTGGTGACCATCGGGACTTCACCAAGTTGGGACGACCGCGTTTGTTCTTTGGCGTTACATCAGGCAGCATGGATTCGATGGTGAACCACTATACTGCTGCTAAAAGACTGCGGTCTGATGATGCCTATACGCCTGACGGTCAAGCGGGTAAGCGACCTGACTACTGCACGATAACCTATTGCAGGATACTCAAACAGCACTTTCCCGATGTGCCTGTGGTGATAGGCGGTATAGAGGCATCTATGCGCCGATTGACGCACTACGACTATTGGTCGGACAGGTTGATGCCGTCCATATTAGTGGATTCGCACGCTGATTTGCTTGTATATGGTATGGGTGAGAAGCAGATGGTGGAGATAGCGCGTCGCGGTGTGCAGCACGACATTCCGCAAACGGCTTATCTGACAGACCGACAGCCTGATGGCACGGATATTATCCTGTTGCACAGTCACGAAGAAGCGGTAGCGGACAAGCGCAGTTATGCAGAGAACTTCCGCCTGATAGAGACAGAGAGCAACAAGACAGAGGCAAAGACATTGGTGCAACCGGTAGGCAGTAAGCGGGTGGTAGTCAATCCTACCTATCCGACGATGAGCACGGAAGAGTTGGATGCCGTGTATGATTTGCCGTTTATGTACCGTCCGCACCCAAAGTACAAGGACAAGCGTATTCCCGCTTATGAGATGATACGCTTCTCGGTGTGTATGCACCGCGGGTGCTTCGGCGGGTGCAGTTTCTGTACAATCTCGGCGCATCAGGGCAAGCAAATCACCTCACGTTCCGAGGCAAGTATCATCCGTCAGATAGACAAACTGAAGGATTTGCCCGAGTGGAAGGGGTATGTGAGCGACCTTGGCGGTCCGAGTGCCAATATGTACGGTATGCACGGACGCGATATGAGCCTGTGCCAGCGTTGTGCCCGCCCCAGTTGTTTGCAACCCCATATATGCAAGAACCTGAACCGCGACTTTGCTCCCCTATTGCATATCTATCGGACGGTGGACGGGTTGCCATACGTGAAGAAAGCGTTTGTGGGGAGCGGTGTGCGTTATGACTTGATGTCGGAGGAGTATGGTCGTGAACTGATTACGCGGCACGTGTCGGGACGGCTGAAAGTAGCCCCCGAACACACTTCGGCATCTGTACTGCGGCTGATGCGCAAGCCCTTGTGGGAGCATTATGAGCAGTTCCGCCGGTTCTTTGAGCGAGTGAACCGTGAGGCAGGTATGCACCAACAGTTGATACCGTATTTCATATCGTCTCATCCGGGGTGTACCAACGCGGATATGAAGCAATTGGCGCATTTCACACAGCAGATGCACTACCATCCGGAGCAGGTGCAGGACTTCACCCCTACGCCTATGACGCTGTCCACGACGATGTTCTACACGGGACTGAACCCCTATACCATGGAGCCTGTGTTTGTAGCCCGCACCAAAGAGGAGAAACAAAAACAGAACAGTTACTTCTTCTGGTGGAAATCCCCCGATACCCAATGCAATGCTCCACATAAACGGAGACAAAAGCATTGACTCAAATACAAACACTGCAGAAATTCCTAAACGGATGACTTTTGAAAAAAAGTGACTGTAATTTACTGATATTCAGTTTTGGGGTGGAATGTGGGGCTCGAACCCACGACACTCGGAACCACAATCCGATGCTCTACCAACTGAGCTAAGACCACCATATTGTCAAACTAATATCAGTTTGACGTACTCCTGTCTTCAAAAGCGAGTGCAAAGGTACTGCTTTTTTTTGATATAGACAAATGTGAGTACAAAAAAGTGATGTTTTTTCGCGAATGTATGAGCAAAGGGGGTAGATGTGTGTGCTTTTAATGGGCTATTCTTGGTCATTGGATGTGGCGGAGTGGTCAGAGAGGTTGAGTGAAGATACCTGTGATTGTACTTGTGCCCATGCTTTTTCGGCGAGGGGGGTGGTGTAGTTGTAGATGGTGGATTGCTGCTTGAGGTCGGAACGGAAAAAGTGAAATTGGTCGTCCAGACGGTGGACGCAGAGGACAAGGAGCAGGACTACTATTGCCCATTTCCCCATGCCGAAGAGTGCACCCAACAGGCGGTTGAGCCAACCCAGACTGATGGCTTTGAACAGGCGGGAGACGAGGCGCGCAGCGATGTTGAGAAACAAGGCTATGCCCAAGAATATCAGCGAGTATGCCACTACCGAACATACCGCTTCGGGCCACTCGAACTGCCCTATAAGCCAGAGAGAGAACCGTGCGCCCCACAGGCGGGCTCCGACAAAGCCAAGGATAATGGCAATGATAGATGTGAGTTCCACTACCAGCCCCCTCATCAGCCCTCGAACAAGGCCGATGAGAAGGGGTAGGAGAATAAGAATATCAATCCAAGTCACTATTGAAAGTAATAGTTAATGGTTAATAGTTAATACCATGCGGGCATTATTTGGAGTACTCGATGCGAGGCCAGAGGTTGCCGGCGGTGTCGCGGAGGTCAAGGTCGTCCAACGAGCGGATAGAGACAGACCAACACTTAAGGGAAGGGTCGTATTTGGCATTGTCGTTGTAGAAACCAAGAATACCTTCGACTGTACCTTTGTAGTTTTTGCAGTTGTCAATGCCATCGCTGTCGGCTCCCGGAAGGTAGTAGTAAGCGAACTTTGCGTATTCCGACGCGGAAACCAGTGTACGATTGCTATCATTATCCATAATGACACGGCTTTGCGGATAGCCGATATTGCCTGTAGTCGGTGCAAAGACATTGGCATTGCCGTCTATCTCTGGGTCACCCGTAGTGCAAGTATCTGCAACACTTTTTTGTGTGAAATACTCACCCGTAAAGTGCACATCCTTGATACGAACTAATTTGCCGTCCATAAGACGCGCGTCCTGCAGGTTGAGAATGCTTGTGAAATCGGTGATGGACAGTTCGTCGTACACTAACTTGCTCTTATCGGGTTTGCCGATACAGGTTACATGCTCCTTGAAGATAGCCATAGGGATACGTCCGGGAGCCCAACCTACTTTCTGCTCAGAATTGTTGGCATAGTTGTTATTGTTGTAGGAAGGCACACAGAGTTGGGGTTGGTTGGCATAACGTCCGATAGCCAATCCGTCCACGCGAATGAGTATCTCCTGACCGATTTGGTAGAGTCCGCCGACAGAGCCCGCATCGATAGAGATACGGAGTGCCTGCTGTTCGCCATCGTCCACGATTTGCTGAATGCAAAGTGACTTGTAGAAATTGCCTGCATAGTCGTCGGTTGTGATACGTCCTCGGATATACACAGGTCTCTCTGCCTTGGAAATGGTGTCAATAGAGAAGAGGTAATTAACACCATCTTTGGTGGCACGTGAGCGGTATTGCGAGGTGTCGCTGAGATAGTTGCCCTTTTCGGTCATGTAGGTGTCAAGGAACTCGTTGATAGTGAGCAGAGTGCCTTGCTGAATGAGTTCCGTGGCTTGGTCTTCGGTAAGGAAGAGCGATGCCTCGTCAATGGGTTTGGGTGTGCATGCAAAGCACACAGCCGCGAGGGTGATATATAGAAACTTCTTCATAATGCTTAAAATTTGTATTGGATGTTAAGATAGAAGTTTGTTCCCCATGCATAGTAGTATTTGGAGGGGAATTTCCATGCATTGGAACCGATAACCGAGTTCTCCGTATCTTTCTGCCCTTGGCGTGTCTGACGCGGTAAGCGGGCTTGCTGATAACCGCCTGTCTTGAAGTGGGTGTTATTGAGCAAGTTATTAACAGTCAGGTTGATAGATATAGACTGGCGGTTCTTGAGGTAAATGAGTTTACCCACACTCAAATCTACAAGGAAGCGGTTGTACCACTGATTGTCGGTGAGCATCTCCTGTTCGGACAGCATATTGTACGGGTATTTGAGTTGCGGAACTCCGTACTTGTCGTAGAGTTGTTCACCGTTCTCATCTTTCTGCAGTGCGTTGGTGTAGGAGTCTCCATACCAGCCGTTAACGGCACTGCCGTCGGCACGTACGCCGGTGTACAGACCTTTCATGCGGCGGGAGGGCGCATAGTCGAGGTAACTCCAGTCGAAGTAACTGACAGTGATGTCGGCAAACCACATTTTCGGGTGGAAGAAGGATAACTTGAGGCTGGTATTGACTTGCGGACCGGTAGCCACGCGGAGTCCGTTGATGAGTACGCTGTCGCGGAGTTCATAGATAGCCCCGTCGGCATTCTCTGCCAGTGCCATACCGTTCTCTGCGGAAGTGATAGAGTAGGCATTGGAGGTGTAGCGGTAGTCGCCTACAGATACTACGCCAGTAAGGGTGAAGTACATACCGAGTTTGACTGCTGCGGCTGCCTCGATACCCATGTGCCGGCGGTCGATACCCGTGAGTGCCTGATTGACAAAGGTGCGTGCTTCATCGTCGTAGTATCCGTTGAGTTCAGTGCCGTCCCAGAACTGTGTATAGAATCCTGTGATACGACCACGCACAACGGGATAGTTGAACGAGTAAGTGAGGTCGGCACTTGCCATCTTTTGGCTGGCACCGAAATACTCATGCAACCACGAAGTGCCGTCGCGCTTTGCGTAAGCGGCAGCCTGGTCGTGGCGGTAGATTGCCTCAATGGCACGGTCGTGCACACGCGGGGATATATAAGCATCACGTGCAAGTGGTGCTTTGGTTTCCGCCATGGCATTGACCTTCAATTGGTTGCGTCCGTTAATCTTATAGGTGGCACCTATCTTGAATGCGGGGTCGATAAAGTGGTGTGCGTAACCAACCAGCGCAGAACCTGCAGCGGGATAGTTGCCGTCCAATACATTCTGTGCCTGACTGCCGAGGTAGTACTGCGCATAGTCGGGGTTGAGGCGTGCGAGGTACCAAGCACGACCATTGACCATGTTGGTGGTACGCTGCATAGACGAATAGGTGAACTGCAGTGCGTAGTAGAGGTCCACTTCGTTCCAGTTCCACTCGTTCTGCGCCCAAAGTTTGGCATTCATCATGTTGATACGGTAGTCGTATCCGAAACGTCCGTCTGTGGTGATGGCAGCGTTGGGGTTGGCAAGGTTGTTCTGTTTGACATTGTTGATGTCTTCCTGCGTCATGCCGATGTTGGTTGCCAACTCTTTGATGTCTCGTTCTGCGAAGGGGTCCACGTCAATCCATTGGTTACCACCGAGCAGGTCGTCCACCGACTTGTAGTGGATACCCTGCGAGCCTTTGGCTTCCAAGCCGACGGTAGCGGTGAGGTGGTCCACAGAGGTGTTGCGGTAGTTGATATTGAGCATGCCCTCCTGTATGTCGTTGTGCCTACGCTCTACCATGTAGCGTGCCGAGCCTTCGGGGTTGTTGGCATTGTTGGCATAGTTGGCTGCATAGAGGGCGTCCCAGTCGATTTGTGTGGTCTTGTCGTCGCGAGAGGTCCACAGGTCTGTGAGGGTGGAGTAGGTACTCATGTCCACCGAGGGACCTACGTAGGTGCCGTTGTAGTTGAAGCCCGTACCCAAGGAAGAACCTGCCCAATCAGAGCCGTCCCATGTCTTGCCGATAAAGTTGCCGTTTTTGTCAATCTGCCCGTCATACAGGAAGGACGGCATATTGCGGTAGTAGTCGGGACGCGGGTCGGGCGCATTGTAGAACGTGAGGGCGGAGTTGGAATAGAACGAGTAGTGGTATCCCAAGCCGAACTTGATGCGGTTGGTCTCGTCGATGTTCCAGTCGAAAGCGGCAATGACAGTCGGGTCATACGACTTCACGATACGCGAGTTGCGTACTTGTCCGTTCTGGTAGCCCCAATAGGGATTATAGTTGTTGTAGCCCCATGAGGTACGGTTGCACTGATTGGTGAGGTTGTAGGTCTCTTGGGTAACGGCAGCCGATTGTCCGCGCATGGTAGGCGCACCAAACGTGATGAGGGAGAGTCGCTTATCCTTGCCCCATTGCTTTTCGGCAGTCAAGAAATAGCCTACGGAATTGTAGGTGATACCCTCGCCGATACGCCCCTTGACATCAATATACGGGCTGTAACGCCAAGCGAGTTGGGCAGCAAACGCCCAGCCGTTGTCGAGCAGACCGCTGGCATAAGTGGCACGTGCGGCACCCTTGTAGTTACGGTTGGTGCCTGCGAGACCCACCTTCCAGCCCTGGGCGTAGTTGGTGGCCGATTGCAGATAGTTGGTGGATTTGCCGAGTGAGCCAAACGTAAAGTTGTTGGATTCTATGCCCTCCACCACTTCGCGGTATCGCGTAGCGTCGTTGAGTCCTCCCATTGCGGAGAAGTTGAACTGCCCGCGCTCTGCCGAGTTGAATGAGATACCCTCGATGTAGTTCTGCTCGTAGATTTGCTCGTAGCCGCGTGCACGGTAGCGTGCGTTGGACCAAGCAAAAGAGGTGGTGGAGTTGAAGACATCCTGACTGGCACTGGACGCAGACGCCATGGATTGAGTCTTGCCCTCGTCGTCGTTGAGGTCGGCCTCGGCAAGATTGAGGAGCACCTCCTCCTGCGCCTCGCGTGCGATGTCCACCTGCATGATGATGTCGCCGAGGTCGTTGAGTTGTCCTTTCTGTAACTGAATCAGTTGAATGTCAGATACATAGCCGTCTGCTTCGAGGATGACTTCCTCGTCTATCGGCTCAAGATAGGTAAGCGAGAACTCACCCTTGGCATTGGTCGTGGTAGAGATGCCCTGATTGCCGAGCGTGACTGTTGCACCCGCAATGGCTTGGTTGCCGGCGGAAACGAGACGCCCTACCAATCGGGTAGCATCGTCTGCGTAAGCCGTGGCGGAAGCCAAAGTGGCGATAGTCAGCAGAAAAGCAAAGATAGTTTTTCGCATAAGATGTTGTTTTTGAATTTATATTCTGTTGTTAACCAACCGCTTGCGCAGGTATTAGAACTCGGCGGTTTTTGGGGTGCGGGGGAACGGGATAACGTCGCGGATATTCTGCATGCCCGTTACGAAGAGCATCAGACGCTCGAAGCCCAAGCCGAAACCGGCGTGAGGCGCAGAGCCGAAGCGGCGTGTGTCAAGGTACCACCACATGTCCTTCATCGGTATCTGACGGCGTTCGATTTCGGCGTTGAGTTTGTCGAGACTCTCTTCACGAACCGAACCGCCGATAATCTCTCCAATCTGCGGGAAGAGCACGTCGGTGCCCTGCACGGTCTTGCCGTCGTCGTTGATTTTCATATAGAAAGCCTTGATGTCCTTGGGGTAGTCGGTCATGATGACAGGCTTGCCGAAATGCTCCTCCACAAGGAAACGCTCGTGCTCGGAAGCGAGGTCGTCGCCCCACTCACAGGGGAACTCAAAGTGCTTGCCGTTCTTCACTGCCTCTTGCAGAATGTTGATGCCCTCGGTGTACGGCAGGCGGACAAAGTCGGTGTTCACCACGGCTTGCAGACGCGCGATGAGACCCTTGTCCACATACTGGTTGAGGAACTCGAGGTCGTCCATACAATGGTCGAGTGCCCAACGGACACAGAACTTGATGAAGTCCTCTTCGAGGTCCATGAGTTCGTCTTTCTGAATGAACGACACTTCGGGTTCAATCATCCAGAACTCGGCAAGGTGGCGCGGGGTGTTGCTGTTCTCGGCACGGAAAGTGGGTCCGAAGGTGTATATCTTGCCCAGAGCCAACGCTGCCAATTCGCCCTCGAGTTGCCCCGAGACGGTGAGTGAGGTCTGCTTGCCGAAGAAATCGTCGGAGTAATCAATCTTGCCGGATTCGTCTTTCTTCAGGTTGTAGAGGTTCTTGGTTGTCACTTGGAACATCTGTCCCGCGCCTTCGCAGTCGGAAGCCGTGATGATAGGGGTGTGGAAATAGAAGAAGCCGTGCTCGTGGAAGTAGGTGTGGATAGCCATCGCCATGTTGTGGCGTATGCGGAAGACGGCACCAAAGGTATTGGTACGCGGGCGCAGGTGCGCGATGGTGCGCAGGTATTCCATGCTGAGTCCTTTCTTCTGGAGCGGGTACCGGTCGGGGTCGGCTGTGCCATAGACCTCCAAATCAGTCAGTTGGATTTCCACTGCCTGTCCGCTGCCTTGGCTGGCAACCAGATTACCCGTGGCGGATATGCAGGCACCGGTGGTGACGGGCTTGAGTTGCTCTTCGGGGAACTTGGCGAGGTCCACCACGATTTGTATGTTGCGAATGGTGGAGCCGTCGTTGAGGGCAATGAAACTGACGTTCTTGTTGCCGCGGCGACTACGCACCCACCCACGGACATTGATTGGCTGTCCGTCCGCCTCGCGCTTGAGCGCGTCGATGATTTCTGTACGTTTCATTTATCTAAATTAGATATTTATATCGTTGTTTGTTGTTTGTCTGCTCGTTGAAGGGTTGTTAAACATTGTTTATCCCTTGCTCATCCCTTGCTTATCCCTTGCTGTTTTTCTCGGGTGAATGCTGAGAGAATACCGAGTTAATCTTTATTTAGAAAGGAGCCTCGAAGTCCTCTCCTTTGTCGAGTATGGCTCCGTCCGCGTCGGGGGAGGGTAGGGAGTTCATGCGGCTAGCGACTTGGCGTGTGGCGGTAGCCTGTGGTAGGTCGTCGAAGGCATCGCTCTCATTCTGGAACCGCGCGTACTTGCCCACGAAACGGAGCCATATCTCGTCGGTGGCACCGTTACGGTGCTTCGCCACGATGATTTGCCCGAGTCCGCGGAGGTCCTTGCCCGTCTTCTCGTCGTTGTAAAGATGGTAGTATTCGGGTCGGTGGATAAAGCAGACCATATCAGCATCCTGCTCGATGGCTCCCGACTCGCGGAGGTCGGAGAGTTGCGGTTTTTTGCCCTCCAAACTGTTGCTGGAGTCGCGTTTCTCCACGCTACGGTTCAACTGGCTGAGGGCGATGATGGGAATATCCAACTCCTTCGCCATACCTTTGAGGGTGCGGGAGATGATGCTGACCTCCTGTTCGCGGCTGCCGAAATTGGAGCCGTTGGCGTTCATAAGTTGCAGGTAGTCAATGATGATGAGTTCTACGTGCTTGTCTTTGACCAACTTGCGTGCCTTGCTTCGGAGTTCGAAGACACTGAGTCCGGGCGTGTCGTCCACGTAGAGAGGTGCACCCTGCAAGTCCACTACCTTGTGCTCGAGTTTGTCCCACTCGGCTTTGGTGAGACGACCGTTCTTGATTTTCTCGCCCTCTATCTCGCAGACGTTCATTATCAGACGGTTAACGAGTTGGACGTTGGACATCTCGAGGGAGAACATCGCCACGGGACGATGGTAGTTGACGGCGATATTCTTCGCCATGGACAGCACGAATGCCGTCTTTCCCATAGCGGGACGCGCCGCGATGATGATGAGGTCGGACTTCTGCCAACCTGAAGTAATCTTGTCGAGGGCATCGAAACCGCTGGGGACACCCGAGATGTTGCCCTCGTTTTGCGAAGCCTTGCGCATGCGCTCGAATGCCTCGGAGATGACGGGGTCAATCTGCGTGACATCGCGTGCCTGCGTGCGCTGGGATATTTCAAAGATGCCCGATTCTGCGAACTGCATGAGGTCGTGCACGTCCTGCGTCTCGTCGTAGCCCTTCTCCTCTATCTGGCACGCCATGGTGATGAGGTCGCGTGCGGTGGCTTTCTGCGCCACGATTTGTGCATGGTAACGCAGGTGCGCCGCCGATGCCACGCGCTGTGTCAGTTCGCTGAGATAGACCACGCCGCCCGCTTGCTCGAGAGTTCCCGTGCTGCGCAGTTGCTCCGCCACGGAGAGGACGTCCACCGGTGCCTCTTTGGCAGCGAGGGTGCGTATCGCCTCGAAGATGTGGCGGTTGCGGTCGGAATAGAACGACTCGGGACGAAGCAGGTCTGCCACCGTGCCGAAAGCGTCTTTTTCTATCATCAACGCGCCCAGCACCGACTCCTCCAGTTCGGGAGCCTGTGGCGGCAGTTTGCCCAGTTCGTTGGCACCGACCTTGATGACCGTGGGTTCGGTGCGGCGTTTGCGGCTATTGGTGGTCGTGCTCGGCATATTGCTTGAGTAGGTCGTAAGCGGCAGTGAAACTGCTCAGTTCGTTGTTGAGTACGCGCTGTTCGGTCTGCTGAATGAGCGGCTCCATGTATTCGGACTTGTAGAACCCGTCCAGAAGGTGCTGGTTGATAGTCTCGTACATCCAGTATTTGGCTTGCTCGGTGCGCAGGCGGTCAAGGTATCCGTTCGCGCGCGCGTACCTTATATAATCTTCCACCATGCCCCAAACCTCGAGGATGCCGTTGCCTTCCACGGACGAACAGGTGAGGGCGTAGGGCTTCCATCCGGATTCCGTAGGCGGGAAGAGCGCGAGGGCGTTCTTGAAACTCACTTTCGCAGCCTCGGCACGCTCCACATTGCTGCCGTCGCATTTGTTGATAGCAATGCCGTCTGCCATTTCCATGATGCCGCGTTTGATGCCTTGCAGTTCGTCGCCCGTGCCGGTAACTTGCAGCAGGAGGAAGAAATCCACCATAGAGTGCGCGGCGGTCTCCGACTGTCCGACGCCGACGGTCTCGACGATGATAGTGTCGAAACCCGCTGCCTCACAGAGGACTATCGTCTCGCGCGTCTTGCGTGCCACGCCGCCCAGACTGCCTGCCGACGGACTGGGACGGATAAAGGCGTTCTTCTCTGTGGAGAGTTGGTTCATACGTGTCTTGTCGCCAAGGATACTGCCTTTGCTGCGTTCCGACGAGGGGTCGATGGCAAGCACGGCGAGGTGCTTGCCCTGTTCGCAGAGTTTGGTGCCGAGTGCCTCGATAAACGTGGATTTGCCTGCGCCCGGTACACCGGTGATGCCCAAGCGTATGGCGTTGCCCGCGTGCGGCAGGCAGCGTTTGATGACCTCTTGCGCAATGGCTTGGTCGCTAAGCAGTTGGCTCTCCACCAATGTGACTGCCTGACTGAGCATACGGATGTCACCGCGCAGAATGCCATCCACGTACTCGTCCGCACTGAGCACCTGCTTGTGGCGGCGGAAAGTGGCATACGGATTGACCGATGGCAGGTTCTGCACACCTGCATTCACGGTCAATCCTTTGTATTCGGCACTATTCTCCGGATGGTTCATAGTTTACTCTACTGTCCAGTTGATTTTCAATGTGATAACAGGGTTCTCGGGGTCGTTGGTAATCAGCGTAACGGCACGCGAGTACTGCGCTGCGTCTTTGGCAGGCTTGATTTCCACTTTGAGGTCAGTATGGTGTCCGCCCTTGATAGCCGACTTGGGCTGTGCTATGCTGATTAGCGGGTCGTTGAGTACGATACGGCGCACCGTCAGCGGGTTGATACCGGCGTTCTTGAGGGCTACCTTGAAGTTGGCTTTCTTGCCTGCTTTCACGGTGCCGAGGGTGATGTTGCGCTCAATCTCCACGATAGGAGCCTGCTGGCGTTGCTCAACGGTCAGCCCCGAGAAGTCCTCTACGATGTTGCCTGTGATGTGTACGGCGTACTCGTCGGTCAGGTTGCGTTTGCCGTTGACCATCATATAGATACGTGCATCCACGGGACCATACAGCGGGCTATCCTCGGTGTCAAGAGCCACTTGCAGTTTGCCTGTCTGCTTGGGCTGCACTTCTGCCAATGTTACGACAGGCTTGAGGTAACTGTCCTGGTCGCGCATCAGGTACTCCACCTTGACGGGCTGCTCGGTCTGATTGGCATATTCAATCTCCAGCATCTTCTTTGCGCCCATCTTCATGGTGCCGAAACTGAGGCTGTTCTTCTTCATACTCAACTCGCCCATCTTGACGGGGTACTGGTCCACAGGCTTTGCCGGCTTGGGGATTACCTCACCTTTGATATACAGGCGCTTGGTAGCCTCGGTGGCATTGCTGGTGATGGTGATGGTCTTCTGGAAGCGACCGGGACGGCCATTCGGGTTGTATGTTACTGTTATTTGCCCTGTCTGCCCGGGTTCTACGGGTTCGCGGGTCCACTTGGGTGTGGTGCAACCGCAACTGGCACGCACGTTGCTCAACACAAGCGGCGTCATACCTTCGTTCTTGAACTCGAAGACGGTCGTTACGCGGCCATCTGCCTCGTTAATCTTGCCAAAATCATGCTCGGTCTTGGTGAATGTCATCACGGGTTGTTGACCCATCGCAGCCACTGCTATCAGCAGGAAGGCTGCAAAACTCATAACTTTTTTCATGTTGTATTGTAATTATGATTTGTTATTTTCTTTCTGTTCGTCGCCGATGCTCAGCACGTTCACTACGCTCACGCTTTCTATCTCGCGCAGGTCTTTGCACATCTTGCTCAGCGTCTTCTGCTCGAATATCCATATCTCCACCTCGCAGTCGAACTGCCCGTCGTCGGAGGTCACGTGCAAGTCGTGTATATTGGTGTGGTACTCCTCGCAGATGACGGTCAGCATACGCATCAGCACGCCAAACGTGTCCGCACCTTTTATCTGTACGCTTGCCAACTTTGCCACCGTGTTCTTGCCCGGTCGAATCAGGCTCCACAGCCCTTCGCCCTTGCGGAAATGCCGCTTGATGCAGTCGCGCGCCTTGGCTGTCACCACTATCTCCAGCCACTCCTGCTCGGGCTTCTGCTTCTCGGAGGTCAGCACCTCCACCTGGTCGCCGCTCTGCAGGATATAACTGATAGGACGTGCCGTGTGGTTCACATTCGCGCCTATGCAGTGGTCGCCCAACTCTGTGTGCAACTGATAGGCGAAATCCAGCACCGTAGCCCCTTGCGCCAACGTGCGTATCTCCCCTTTGGGTGTGAACACAAACACCTCGTGCGCGTACAGATTCAGTTTGAACGTGTCCAAGAATGCCATCGCATCGGGGTCGGGATTGCTCAGCACGTCTTTTATCTCTTTCAGCCACTTGTCCAACTCACTCTCGGTCTCGTCGCCGGTCTTGTAACGCCAATGCGCCGCCAATCCGTGCTCTGCCAACTCGTCCATACGCTCGCTGCGTATCTGAACCTCCACCCATTGCCCGTGTTGCCCCATCACGGTCACGTGAAGTGCCTCATAACCATTGGCTTTCGGGGTCGAAATCCAGTCCCTGATGCGCTCAGGGTGAGGGCGGTATATCTCCGTGATTGCCGAGTAAATCATCCAGCACTGGTCTTTCTCCGAGAACGAAGTGTTCGGCTTGAACACGATACGCGCCGCCAGCAAGTCGTACACCTGCTCAAACGGCACGCCTTTCGACACCATCTTCTTGTATATCGAATACACCGATTTGATGCGCGCGAACATACGGAACTCGTATCCCATCTGCGTCAGTTTGTCGCGAATGGGCTTTGCAAACTCCTCGAAACTGTCCAATTGCGTGTCTTTGTTGGCTTGCAGTTTGGCTTCTATGTCGGCGTAAAGGTCGGGGTGCTCGTACTTGAAACTCAGGTCTTCCAACTCCGTCTTGATGGGAAACAAGCCCAACCGGTGCGCCATCGGCGCGTAGATATATTGTGTCTCGGCGGCTATTTTCTGCTGTTTTTCAACGGGTTGCGCTGACAGCGTACGCATATTGTGCAATCGGTCTGCCAGTTTTATCAGCATCACCCGCACATCGTCCGACATAGTCAGCAGCAGTTTCCTTACGTTCTCCGCCTGCTTCTTGGCTTGGTCCCCGAACACGCCGCCCGAAATCTTCGTCAGACCCTCCACGATATTCGCTATCTTCGGACCGAACTGATGCTCAATGTCTTCCACCGTATAGTCGGTGTCCTCCACCACGTCGTGCAGCAACGCCGCACAGATACTCGTACTCCCCAAGCCGATGTCCTTCACCACGATGCGCGCCACGGCCAGCGGGTGCATGATATATGGCTCGCCCGACAGCCTTCTAACGCCGTTATGTGCCTGTTTGGCAAAGTGATACGCCCGCGTAATCAACTCCACTTTCTGCCGGTGGGTCGTGTGCGCATAGTCGTTCAATAGGGCTTGAAACTCCTGCTCTATCCGTTGCTCTTCTTCGGGTGTGAAATCACTGACTTCCATATATCTCTGTTTCCTGATGGGGTGCCTGTCCTCTGGCATCGCACATTTGGGCGACAAAGTTACTGCTTTTTTCTGATATATCCAACAGGCAACATACATTTGCCAAGGCAGCCGCATCAAATGATGTCTTATTCAGGAGACGCGGGCACCTCGTCCGCGGTCGGCTTGGCACAAACCGTATGGCGATACTGTGTACTGGGAGACGACGCGTCTCGCGTCGTCATCAATCATCAAGATGAAACAGACTGTTTTGTTAATTATTACAAACACTCATAATTACCGAGAGAATGTCGAGAGAACTCCGAGCGAACACCGAGCAAACGACACACGTATAAAGAGTTATTTGTTAAATTAGTATAATGCTCATCAGATGCAATCCGTACTTTGCACTTTTCTATCGGTTCACTGCTTTCACGCGGTATCCGGCTTTCCGCAGGCATGCAATCAGTCCCTCATCGCCACCCAAGTATATCGCATTCAGAGTGATAAAGGCATTCCCGTCGCGCAGATACGGCTGCAGTCGCTTCGTCCATTGCGCATTGCGCCGGGCGTACACTTTGTAGTCGGAATACGATATGGTACTCTGATTGTCAGGACTTTTTATCAAGTACGCCATATCCGCCAAACGCCCGTATTTGTACATCGCTGTTAATTCCCGTTCTATTCGTGTCTCTCGCTCCGGATATTCCACAATCTGCCGCAACTCTTTGCATTGCCACTCAAAAGGTTCCCTGTCGAATAGCATGTACATCGTCTCTCCCACATCATCCAATCCATGCACTGTTTTGCCGCTTTCCGGTGCGATACGTTCAAAAAATGTCTCCATCGAACGCTCTTCATTGTAGCCGAGCCACCGTTTCAGCAATTCATTGCGGTACATCTCCGTGAGATAGGACGGTTTCATTCTGCCCAATTTGTCAAGTCCCATTCCCAATGTAATCAGCAGGGCATCATTGATATCCTTGTATTCTTGCTCGCTGTAGAAGTTCTTTAGTCGCACGGAATCCGGCAGCACGGCCGCCTGACGCAACGCGGCTATCGCCTCATAGTCCTGAATGGCAAACTCCGTTATCACCTTGTTGCACCTCCCGTAGCACTTGAACACCGATGGTATCGTGTCCAAAAACGCAATATCCGCCAACTTGTTCGTCGCCAATATGTACGATTTCCCTTGTGCAGAGTTCCCCGACACTTCATACAGCACCTGCGCCTGCCCGCTCACACTTCCAGCCACTAATGCGACTAGCACGAAAATGCCATACACACTATGGCTAAATCGACTATGTATCAACTGCTTCTTCATTGCCTGTTACTCCGTTTTTTTTACACTCTGCAAAAACCGTGCCTACCTGTGAGTCACCTATGGCTGTATAGCGAGGTGCGGGTGCTCGAAGACAAGGTGCCCCACTTCGCAATGGATACAACGATGGTGCTGGCAGTAGTTCTGAAAGAGATGTATAAGTGCTTGTGTGTCAGCCGCGTTTGTGATGCGTTGTCCGAGCAGTTTCCATTGGCGGATGATGGTGTTGTCCTCGGGGGCGATATGCTCTAACAACGCGAGTGCCTGTGCCGCTCTATGCGTGTCTTCGCGTGCAAGGGCATAAGCATACTTGTAAGGTATAACCGTGTTAATAAGCAGAATATCAATGGATTTGCTGCCGATTGGTGCAATAGGTATGAGGCGTGCAGCGGTCTCTGCGGGTGGTGTACGGAGTTCAAGCATGGCGTGCAGGCGTGTGATGTCGGTCTCGTCCATAAGGTTGGCAAAGAGAAATTCGGATTGACACAGGAGTTGCGCGAATTGACGAATGCGCACCTCAGGAAAGTTCTGCGGACGCAATCGGGCACGTTTCCAAAGGTGTGCGTCCATAGGTGTGAGGGAGAACTTCTTGCTAAGGAACTGATATTCATACAACAATGCTTGTTTCTCCGCATCCGTAGCGGTGTCAGTGGTGAGCAGCCCCGATTGTCCGAGAAGAATGGCTGTAACTTGGAAGAGACTGTTTCGGTGCTTCTGCAGGCAGGAGAGTGGCGTTTGCAGGGCAAGGGTCTCGAAGGGTATGCCATTGGTGTGAAAGCCGAAGTTGTGCGCCAAGGTGATATAGAAAGCATGTGTCCAACTCTGCTGCGTGATGGTCAGCAATTGGTTGACAGACTGCCGTTTACATTCCAGACGTTTGATGAGCAATGCCTTGCGCCACCCCTCGGAGATGAGTGTGGGGTCACTGAGCAGTTGCCGGCTGCATTCGATGGTGCCAAAGGCAGAATCAATCTGCGTGGCGGGCTGTAATATCTGCGAAAGATAGTCGATATTCTGCGGATAGCGCAGTTCGCATTGCGTAACAGCATCGCCATGACTGTTATAAACTTTCTTGTCCGCCTCGCAGACCACGTGAAGAATGATGTTGTCGTATGCCTTGTCCGTTTGGTGGCGGTGCTTGTACCAGTCGGAGGAATGTACATGCAGTTCGATATTGCCGAACCAACCCTGCCCGCCGATACGCAGGTGCACATTGGTGAAGTCTGGTCCCGCATCGCGGTTGTGCTGCCCCACAGACAGGATTTCCACCTCACGCCCGTCGGTGGTGTACTGGGCAAAGCCCGCCCACAGACGGTGTTGCCAAATATAGTGGAGCAGTATCTCGGGCATGGTGTTATTGGTTGACGAGTATGATATTCTCCGTATTGAGCCGCACCTGCAACCATTGGGTGAGGCGAGTGGTCTCGTCCTTGGCAAGTGGTTTCGTGGTCGTGAGCAGCACCACCACCTCTTCCTGTTCCGTAGTGTTGTCAGTAATACGTGCGCCTTTTGCAATTGTTACAGACTGAACATCAGGCAATTGTGAGCGTATCTCGGCAGAGAGTTGCTGTGTAGGCAGTTGCTGTTGCTCGTAAATTGTGAGACGTTGGGAGAGGGTGCGAATAGAGTCGTCGCGCTGTTTGATACTCTGTTCGTTGGTAGCAATAAGGTTCTTGACAATCTCCGTTTCGTTGAGGTCGTTGAAACGGATAGTGGCATCCTCATGGAAGATGATTTGTGAGCGCAACAGCCCGACGCTCTCCGCCTCGCGATACATCATCTCGCGCGTCTCGTCGGTAAGGCTCTCGCCTGCCAATCGGAGGTCGACAGTGTAAGGAGCCTTGTTTGTATTTACCTGATAGTCATAGATGTAAGTCTTGCCAATGGATTGGTTTTTCTTGACAAAGCGTGTGGCATTCTTACTGAAGTTGTTTTCGCGTATCACATTGTAGGCAGTGAATACACTCGGCACAATCAGTATCAGCACCAATACACCGGTCATAATGACGCGCTGCCCATGCCTGCCGTTGGTGTCCTGCACTTTCGGATAGTGGAGGTATTGGGCGGTGATGTAGGCTGCCAGCGCGATAAAGACGCTGTTGATGAAGAACAGATAGAGGGCACCTATGGCATTCTGCCAGTTGAGGTTGGCAAGCCCGTACCCCACCGTACAGAGCGGGGGCATGAGGGCTGTGGCAATGGCTACGCCCGACAGCACGGTGCCTTTCTCCTTGCGCGAAATCTCCAGCACACCCGCCAGACCGCCAAACAGGGCAATCATCACATCATAGATGGTGGGCTTGGTGCGTGCCAGCAGTTCGGTGGGGTTGTCTATCTCCAATGGTGTAAGCACAAAATAGAGCGTGGACGCTAACAGACTGATAGCCACCATAATGCCTAAGTTCTTCAATGACGATAACACCAACTGACGGTCGTTGGTTCCCAAGCCGAGCCCAAAGCCTATAATCGGACTCATGAGCGGCGAGATAAGCATCGCGCCAATGATAACCGGTATGGAGTTCACGTTGAGTCCGATACTGGCAATGATGATGGCAATAAAAAGGATATACACTGTTGGTCCGCGGAACGGCACATTGTTGCGCACGTTCTGATAGGCGGCATTGACATCGATGTAGTCGGTCATGCTCAATATAGAGCGGAGAAAACTTTTTATGTTCATAGCAGTGGCTTAATGTATGGATATTCTATAATTTCAGTGTGCTGATGCGTTGCATCGCCTCAGCGATATTGTCGGGATTGCCGAAGCCCGAGAACCGGATAAAGCCCTTGCCAAAATGCCCGAAACCTTCGCCAGGAGTGCATACCACTTGGCATCGGTCTAGGAGCATATCGAAGAACTCCCACGAGCCCATACCATGCGGGGCACGCACCCATACATAAGGGCTGTCCTGTCCGCCGTACGCTTCCATGCCGATGGCTTGCAGACCACTCTTAATCGCCTGCGCATTAGCACGATACACGTCTATCTGCGCCCGCGTCTGACGGTAGCCCTCATCGGTGAGTACTGCCTCGGCGGCACGCTCGGAGATATAACTGGTGCCATTGTACTTGGTGCATACGCGGCGATACCATAGAGCATTCAGACTGACAGGTTCACCCTGTTCGTTGGGGCTAATAAGTGCCTTAGGCACAATGGTATAGCCGCACCTCACGCCTGTGAAGCCTGCTGTCTTGCTGAAACTGCGAATCTCTATTGCCACTTCCCGCGCACCCGCGATCTCATAAATAGAGTGTGGCACATCGGGCGTCTGGATAAACGCCTCATAAGCCCCGTCGAAGATAATCAGGCTGTGGTGCTCTCGTGCGTAGTTCACCCAGCGTGTCAGTTGCTCTCGGTTGAGGGCAGTACCCGTTGGGTTGTTGGGCGAACAGAGGTAGATGATATCTGCCTGTTGCTCAGGTAGTTCAGGGCAAAAGTCATTGTCGGGCGTACAGGGCAGCATAATAAGGTCGCTCCAATGGTCGCCCAACCAGTCGCCTGCGCGTCCGTCCATCACATTCGTATCCACGTACGCGGGATAGACGGGGTCGGGTATCGCTACGCGGTTGTACTGAGAGAGGATGTCCCCGATATTGCCAAGGTCGCTGCCTGCACCGTCCGAGATGAATACTTCGTCTGCCTCTATGGGTATTCCGTGTCGCTTGTAGTCAAAGTCGGCAATCCGTTGGCGCAACCATTCGGGACCCTCCTCCAGTCCGTAGCCGTGGAATGTGCGGGTGTCCGCCTGGTCGTTCACTGCCTTGTGGAGAGCGTCAATCACCACGGGCGCAAGCGGACCCTGCACATCGCCGATTCCGAGACGGAGAACATGCTTTTCGGGGTGTTTTTGCTCATAAGCGCGAGTGCGGTTCACCACTTCCGTAAAGAGATAGGTTGTACGCAGTTTGCAGAAATTAGTATTGATATTCATCGATTTACATGATTATGTTATAGTTCTATCTCACCGTCGAACACAAAGTCGGCGGTGCCTGTCATCAGCACGTGTCCGTTGTCGTTGAGGGCTATCTGCAGGTCGCCACCGCGCAGATGTACCATCACTTCGCTGTCTGTCAGGTGGCGGTGTATGGCAGCCACAGCGGTGGCACACGCCCCCGTACCGCAAGCCATGGTCTCACCGCTGCCACGCTCCCACACCCGCATACTTATCTCGCTTGGGTTGGCAACGGCAGCGAACTCCACATTCGTGCGCTCTGGAAAGGGAGGTGCACATTCAATCATCGGACCCAACTGCTCCACAGGCACACCGTCCAAGGTCTCGTAGAAGAGTACCGCATGCGGGTTACCCATATTCACAGTTGTCATATCAATGCGCTGCCCGTGAACGGACATGTGCAAGTCGTTTATACTCAGCGGTTTGCCCATATCCACCTGCACGCTCTGCACTTTGTCGCCCGCCAACGTGAGGTGCAAGGTCTTCACTCCGGCAAGGGTTTCGAGGGTGAGGTCTGTCTTGTGCGTCAGTCCTCGTTCATACACATAGCGGGCTATGCAGCGCGAGGCATTGCCGCACATCTGCGCTTCCGAGCCGTCGGCATTGAAGATTCGCATACGGAAATCGCACGTCTCACTCGGCTGGATAAGCACTATCCCATCACTCCCGATGCCCGTATGGCGGTCACTCCAGCGGTATGCCAACGCACTCCAATCCATGTCATCGGGTAGGTGTTGCGTGACCATATCTATATAGATATAGTCATTCCCCAACCCGTGCATTTTTGTGAAAGGTATCTTTGCCATACGCCTACATATCAAATGGGTCTTCCTGTTTGGGTGTGGCGTAATTCATCTGTTGCAGATAGAAGTCTTTCGTGAGCCGTGCATACTCTTCACTGCGCGGTGCCGTGGCAGACTCGATGTGCAATACCGACATCTTCGGTCGTACAGGACCTACCATAGCCACTTTCTGCAGGGCAATCATCACACGTTTGGCAGGTTTCTTGGGCTTAGGATGCACACGTGTGATACGCACGGGCAACAGCCCTTCCCACGCCGCCAAGGTGAGGAACTCGGATTCCATGGTAGCGGGCAGTATCACGGCAAACGTGCCGTCGTCCGACAACAGCGATGCCGCCCCGTGCAGCAACTGGCTGTATGTCAGTTTGTCGGTGTGGCGTGCATCGGCTTTCGCGGGGTCGGGGTTCTTCAGGCTGTCCTGGAAATACGGCGGGTTGCTGACTATCAGTTGGAACGGCATCGTGGATTGGAACTCCTGCAAAGCGCAAGGCACGCATGTCAGCCTGTCCGTCCATGGCGAAATCTTGAAGTTCTGCACCGCCTGGGTCACTGCGGCGTGGTTGATATCAATGCCCTGTACGTGAAAGTCCTTGCCCGCATCGTCCAAGCGTTGCGCCAGCATCAACGCAATCAGTCCGCTACCTGTACCTATGTCCAAGGCGCGAACTCGGTTCATAGCAGGCAACGGACACCATGCGCCGATGAGGACACCGTCGGTGCCGACCTTCATGGCACACTTGTCATGCCATACGGTAAAGCGTTGAAATCGGAAATTGGGAATGGCTGTGCTCATGATGATGACAATTATCTTCTGTTAATATATGTACGGTCAAATAGATGCCAAAGCCGATAAACAGCACGGCAGACACATAGCGCACCCATTTTTCGATGCCGTGCAAGCGCGATTGCAGCACGTCCGTCGAGATGGCACTATACGACACCAGCCACGCGATAATCATTATCGGAAGCCCCGTACCCAAGCCGAAGACGACTGGCAAGGTCCAGTTCCACGACATAGGCAGCGTGATGGCGATGTCAATCATCGTGAAGAAGTACACTAATCTGTGCGGGCAAAAGGCGATGGCAAAGAATATACCCAGCATAAATGACCACAGCCAACTGCTTCGGCTGTCGGCACTCTTCAGCCACTTCGACAGTCCGTGGTCGTGCTCGTGGTGGTGATGCCCCGAAAACAACAGCAGCACACCGCATATCAACATGAATACTGCCAACAGCGGCTCGCCCCAATGTTCCAACATGTGTTGCACACCGTCCGTGCGTGCACCCATCAGAAATGGCACGGCAACCAATACATACGTCACCAACTTGCCCAATACGAACATCAATCCGTTGATAATCACCTTGCGGCGATTGCCTATCTCCTTGTCGATATATCCGATGGCGGCAATACTCGTGAACAGAGTACACGGATCCAAAATCATCAAGAAACCCAATAATAATGCTGTTAAAACTTGCGCCATATCGAATGTAAAGTCCGTAAAATCGCCGCAAAGTTACGAATTTTCCATAACTTTTGCAACATTCATTTCTCTAAATGCTGCAGGAGCAGACACGAAGGTGTGTTTGTTGTCCCATTTCGGGGTCTCGTTGTTGTAGATATGTGATAATTATTGTTAAACTCTATTTCTATACATCTTCTCCGCTTTTTTCGATGTTTTCTCGGGTTAACTTCGAGAGAACTACGAGTGAATCACCAAAAAATCACGACCAATTATCGACCATAAATCGATGATTTTTTAATGTTATTTCAACAATATAATTGTGTATCCCGCATTTTTTCCCTAACTTTGCAGCACAACAACGTATGGCAGTCGTAACACCTTATTTATTAGTGGAGCACCTCTCCAAGTCGATGGGGTCCAAAGTCTTGTTCTCGGACATCAGTTTTGCCGTGAACAAAGGGCAGCGTATCGCTCTGATAGCGCGCAACGGAATCGGGAAAAGCACGCTCATGGATATTCTCATGGGCAGAACGGACTATGACAGCGGCAAGATAACATGGCGCAATGACCTCAAAGTGAAGTATCTGCCGCAGTTGCTACCCGCCATAGAGGGCGAAGAACATCTCAGCGGAGGGCAGCGCAAACGGCTCGCCTTGCAGCGTGTGTTGGACGACGAACCCGACATGCTCCTGCTCGACGAGCCGACCAACCATCTGGATCTCGATACCGTTGTCTGGCTCGAGGACTACCTTGGTGACAAGCGTGCGGCGCGGGGAGAACGGCCGCTCACCATTCTCATGGTTACCCACGACCGCTATTTCCTCGACCGCGTCTGCACCGATATCCTTGAGTTGGACCAAAATACCCTCTATGCCTACCATGGCAACTACGCCTACTATGTGGAGAAACGTGCCGAGCGTATTGAGGTGCAGAACGCCGAGGCGGACAAGTATCGCAACCTCTACCGCACCGAACTGGACTGGATGCGCCGTATGCCGCAGGCACGTGCGCACAAGGCGCAGTACCGTATCGACAATTTCTATGAGATTGAGCGCAAAGCAAAGCGCGTACAGCAGGACGGTGATGTGCGGCTGACGGTGCAATCAGGCTATATAGGCAACAAAATTTTTGAGGCGGAACACGTCTCCAAAACGTTCATATCACCCCGCACAGGCGAGGAGAAAGTGATATTGAAGGACTTCAATTATGTCTTTTCCCGTTACGAGAAGTTGGGCATCATCGGCAACAACGGCACCGGAAAATCCACTTTTCTCAAACTTCTTTTGGGCGAATTGCAACCCGATAGCGGGCATTTTGAGGTAGGAACCACCGTGCGTTTCGGCTACTATGCCCAAACCGGATTGACATTTGACGAGGGCAAGAAAGTGATTGATATAGTGCGGGATATAGCCGAAGTCGTGGACATCGGCAATGGCGACAGAATGACGGCAAGCCGGTTCCTCCAGATGTTCCTCTTCTCCCCCGCACAGCAGTACGACTATGTGGCGAAACTCTCCGGAGGAGAACGCCAACGACTCCATCTGTGTACGGTATTGATGCGCAGCCCTAACTTCCTTATTCTCGACGAACCCACCAACGACCTCGACATTCCCACGCTCAATGTCCTCGAGCAATACCTGACCGGTTTCCGCGGTTGTCTCATTGTGGTGAGCCACGACCGCTACTTTATGGACAAAGTGGTCGAACATTTGTTCGTCTTCCATGGCGATGGCAACGTGCAGGACTTCCCCGGTAATTACACGCAGTACCGCGAGTATGCCAAGCAAACAGCCACAGCGAACCCTGTCACGGAACAGAAAAACACCAATACTTCCGCGCAGAACGCTGGCAATAAAAAGAACAATACATCGGAAAATGCAGCACGTCCGCGACGACTTTCGTTCAAGGAAAAGCGCGAATTGGAGGAATTGGAGCAGAAAATGCCTGTTCTTGAAAGGGAGAAAGCCGCTTTGGAAGCACAACTATCGGGCGGACTTACCTCTCCTGACGACATAGCCAAGGCGTCAACTCGCTACAGGGAGGTGCAATCCGAGTTGGATGATGCCGAAATGCGTTGGCTCGAACTCAGCGAGATTTAATACGGAATAGCAGGCAACTCGTACAAGCAGATTCTACTGTTTTCTCCAAAACCTCGCGGTAATATCCTCCATATTTCCGTCCTTCACTCGGTACAACCGTTGATTGGTATTGGGGGATTTCAGTCCGCCCAATGCCTGTATATACGGACCTATCTTGATATAGTCAAAGTGCTCCAAATGCCAGCCGTCGGGTAGGGTAGTGCGCCCTGTGTACCATGCCACGTGCAGTCCGAGGGTATGGATATATGCTGCCATTTCCTCCACCGCCTGCAGGTCACCGTCACCCCCCATCAGCCCCACGCATGTCGCGCCCGAATAACGTTCTAACAGCCTGTCTATCACCTCTGTAGTCAGTGGCTCCCCCACATCTTGCTGCAGATAAGCACTATGGCACCCCTCGCAGCGGTGCGGACAACCACTCAGGTTTAGTGCCAGCGTAGTCTCATCGGGCACCTCCTGAAAGACAATATCATAGTCTGCAAATCTTAACATAGGACTTAAAAAACTGTTACCTTCGCAGCAATTTGCTTATAGGGTCCTGAGGCAGAGACTTATATCGGTTCTCGCGGGTCATGGAGAAGCACCATTTGCGCAGCATGAACGTGGGCAATGATGCCCCGACTGCCATCACAAACACCACGGTGAATGTCGTAACACTGTTCACAAAGAAGTCCGGCATATAGCGCATCGCCTGCTCGCTGTCCTGCGAAAAACGCATAAACTGCATAAGCGCAAAGATGGTGCGGTAGGCGTACATCCCCGGTATCATCGGCAGCAGCGCAGGGATATACAGGGTGGTCGTGGGCGTGTGAAGCCAATACGCAAACGCAATGCACACGGCACCAATCACCAG